>RXJA01000534.1 GCA_003963455.1 Hyphomicrobiales bacterium | reverse complement strand
AGCTCAACTCGCAGGTTCTCATGCGCTTCGCCGAGGCGATCGAGAATGGCAGGCTGCCGCTCGTGCCGCAGATCCAGATCGGCGCCAATGGCGGCGGGAAGGGGGCCGCCAACGGCCTTGTCGAGATGATGCTTTCGATGCTCGTCGCCGACCGGGTTGGACGACAAAACCTGCCGGATGCGATCCCGGAACCCATTGAAGAGGAATAATTGCGGATGGGCCGGTCGTACCGGCCCATTTTGCGCTCAGTCGAAACATACAGGCGAGGCGGCTTGAGGCGTTGGGCCCGAGCTAGAATCCGGACATGAAAGAATTGTGCCCATGTCGGCCAAAGCGTTCCTTTGTCAGTTTCGTACCAACAGTTTTTGGGGCGCCAGCCAGAATGGCGGCAGGCAAAGCGGGATGGCCGACAAGAGCAGTATGTCGTCCTTGACCTCGACGCCGAGTTCGTTGGCGACAAAGCGTCGGCGCGCGGCGAAACGGGCCGCGAGCGCCGGATAGCGCTCGGCGAGCGTCGCGCGCAGGCCCGCATCGGCGAGGGTCACGGCGTCCTCGCAGTTGAGCGTCACGCCGTCGGGCATCGGGACGGGAATGATATCGACCTGGAATGGCATGCCGGTGACAAGGCGCTCGCTCGAGCCCGGACGTATCGGCGAATGCATCCATTCGTCGAGCCCGACCAGATGGCCGGGATTGAGGGCCGGCCGCAGCTTGCCGCGGGCCAGTGTCGAGATCACCGCCTCGTGGATCGCCCCGCCTTCGACGCCGATCCCGGCCGCTTCATACCAGGCGATCAGTCCCTCGAAATAGGCCTTGGTCGTCTCCAGGAAGGCGGCGTCGGCCTCGGCGATCAGGCCGCCGCGGGCCGTCAGGCCGCCCCAGTAACCGACTGCCGTCGTGGCACCGTCGCCGCGCCGCGGGACGCGGGCTGTCGGGCTGCGCAGGCCGATGACGGGACCGCTCGCGTCGTTGGAGGCAAACATCGGATGGCAGCTCATCGGTTCGCCGGCATAGCCCATGCGGGACGCCGCCGTGAGTTCGCTGTCGCCCAGGGTGAAGCCCTTAACGATCCGCCAGACCGCCATCGATGCCCTCGACGCTCCCCACTCGGCCTCGGCGATCTGGTCGGCGTCGACCACCGCCCGCAGGCCCTCGACCGGGTGCATCAGCACGCGGGTGGCGTCCACGACCGCGGACGGACCGACGATCGCGGCAATGGCGTCGACGATGAAAGACGGCGCGAAGAAGCTCGGCTTCGCCGAATCCCATTCCTCTTTCTCGAGATACTTCCAGCCGACGATGCCGATCGTATCGCCGGACCCGAGGCCCACTTCGCGCAGCACCGCGACAAGATCCGGTTTCTGGCTGCGGTCCTGCCCCATCAGGCTCAGCGATTGGGCAAGCATGGTAACGATGCCGTGCAGGCCGGCGATCGGCGTGTAACCGATGTTCTCGTTGCCGGTGACTATGATGCGCTGGCCTGCCTTGCCCAGAAGCAGCAGAGCCTCCTCGAAGCGGGGCTCGAAGCCGGTCAGGAAGGCGATGTTGGCGGCGTGCTCGCGGTCGGCATAGACAACCAGCCAGTCGGCGCCGGACTTCTTGATGGCGCGAGCGCAGCGCGTCTCATACGTCGTGGCCGGGATGGCGGGGCGCTCGAGCGGAAGGCCGAAATCCGGGATGTCCACAGTGCGCAGGGTGACGGTCATTTCTGTCCTCGTTGATGCTATGCCGATGGCGCCCGCGACGGGACGGCCGGCGTTGGGGTGGCAGGCTCGCTATTCGCGCGCCAAAAATCCGATGGCGGACGGCAGGAGGGCGCAGGATGCCGTGCTGCCGAGGGTCAACTCGCGGGCTATCGCGGAGGGCGCGAGCACGCTCAGTTCCTGGCCGTCGGCTGTGATGGCGGTGACGCGCTCCGACGTGCCGACGAAGGACACGTCCGCGACCGTAACGGGGAAGGACATCGCGCCAGGCGCCGCGTCTCCAAGCGTGATGTCTTCCGGGCGGATCCAGACCGTGATCGCGCCGTCGCCGTGCCGCGTCCGGTCATAGGCAGGGGGCATCGGCATCCGAATGCCGAAAAGATCGAGTTGCGCGCCGTCCGTCCTGGCCGACAGGATGTTGTTGCCGCCAAGGAAGCCCGCGACGAAGCGCGAGGCCGGCGCCCGGTATATTTCGCGTGGACTGCCGATCTGAACGATATTGCCGTTCTGGAAAACGGCGATACGGTCCGACATGGCGTAGGCTTCCTCCTGGTCGTGCGTGACGAAGACGAACGTCACGCCGGTTTCCTGGTGGAGACGCTTCAGCTCCCGCTGCATGGTGTCGCGCAGCTTGCGGTCGAGTGCCGAGAGAGGCTCGTCGAGCAGCAGTATCTTCGGTCCGAAAGCGAGCGCGCGGCCGATCGCCACGCGCTGCTGCTGGCCGCCGGACAGTTCGCGCGGCTTGCGCGCGGCGAGCTTGTCAAGGCCGACCAGCTTCATGACTTCCTCAACGCGCGCGGCAATGCGCGCGTTGTCCCATTTGCGCACGCGCAGGGGGAAGGCGATGTTGTTCGCCACCGACAGATGGGGAAACAGCGCATAGCCCTGGAAAACCAGGCCGAAGTTGCGGTCCTCGGGATCGACGCCGGTGATGTCGGCGCCGTCGAGCAGGATCGCTCCGGAGTCCGGCCTGGTAAAGCCGGCGATCGACATCAGCAGGGTAGTCTTGCCTGAGCCGGATGGGCCGAGCAAGGTTACGAATTCGCCCTCGTCGATCGACAGGTCGACGCCGTCGAGCGCGATTGCCGACCCATAGGCCTTGCGAAGCGTGCGGATGTCGAGGAAGGCCATTCAGCTTGGGTCCCGGGCGAGCGGCCCCGTCGAACAATGGATGCCGCCACCGTTCAGTTCGATGCATTCGTAGTCGAGCGTCAAGATGGTGATGCCGGCCTTGTCCAGCCGCTCGGCGAGCCGGGGGGTGCGGGTGGCATGCATGACGACCCTGCCGGGTGCGATGGCCAGGCAGTTTAGCGAGAAGGCGTTGTCCTCGGGCGGCAGCTCGATCAGATTCATGCCACGCTTCTTAAGGTGGTCGATGAAGAAATAGGGCAACTCGTTGATGTTGATGATGGCGGTCCCGTGGTCGATCATCATGAAGCTGCCGTCGATGTGGATCCGGTAGCCCGGCATCGGCACCTTGATCAATTCGACGCCGAGGCTGTTCAGGATCATCTCGACCTGACGGATGCCTTCCTCGTTGCAGGCGACGGAGAGCGAGCAGACCGCCGTCTTTTCGTCGATCAGCGCGAAGCCGCCACCCTCGAACACCGCCTCGCCATGCAACGTTCCCAGAATCGGGCAGCCGGCCTTGGCCAGGGCCTGGGTGACCATCAGTTCCTCGCCGCGACGAGCGCGCCGGGCAAGGCGGGTGACGATGGCGCCGCCTTTGACGCCGATGACGCTGTCACGGCAGAAGGTCGACTTCAGCGCGCCGGGCGCGGCTTTCTCGGTGAGGATCACATCGACACCTTCCGAGCGAAGCAGCGCGGTGAAGGCGTCATGGGCGGCCTGCATGGCGGCGAGATCCGGTGGGGTCTTTCCCATGAAGTACCAACCTTTCTCCGGATCGCCGAAGCCGCCGATCTCGGGCATCGGTTTGTTCTTGTCGACGACGTTGATCTCCTCGCCCGGACGATGCATCAGCACCGCGCGCAGCTTGCCGACATCGTTGGTGCAGCCCCATGGACGCCCCCAGACCCGGGTCTGCTCCTCGGGATCGTGGAAAGCCGGCGTCGGCACGGATCCGAATGTCTGGAAGAACTTCGCCTCGCGATATTCGTGTTCGCTCATTGCGGCGGTGTGTGCTGACATGTCCTTGATTTCCTTTCTGAACTTGCGGACTGGATGAGGGTTCACGACCGGCGCTGCGCGAGACGTTCCCAAACGGTCATGCGCAGCAGCAGGCAGACGATGGTGACGACGAGCATGACGGTGGCGATGGCGGCCAGCGCCGGGTCGACGGCGTCGGCGATGCTTGTCCATATCTTGCGCGGCAGCGTCACCAGCCGGCGGCTGGTGATGAAGAGCGTGACCGTGATCTCGTCCCAGGAGACGATGAAGGCCAGGATGGCGCCGGCGACCGTGCCCGGCAGGATATTGGGCAGGATGACCTTGCCGAAGACGGTGGGGGGCCGAGCGCCCAGCGAGCGCGCGGCCTGGACGAGACGTGGGTCGAGATTGGACAGGGAGGCGCCGATCGCCAAAACCGCGAGCGGCATGGCCAGGATGACATGGACAATGGTCACGCCGAGCCAGCTGTCGAGCAGCGACAGCTTCGACCACAGCCGCACCATGCCGACGGCATAGATGATCGGCGGCACGATGAGCGGCGAGAGCAGAAGGATGCGCAGGATCGACGGCCATCGGCCGGCGTAGACCCAGGCACCGATAGCGAAAGCCGCCGACACGCCGGTAGCGACGATACTGGAGGCAAGCGCTATGCCCAGGCTGGTCAGAATGCTCGGCAACCAGCCGGCGCGCCAGTCCGCCAGCGAGGCAAAGTGCTGGAATGAGATGCCGGTGGTCGGCAACGACAAATAGTCCTTCGCCGTCAGCGCCACCGGCACGACCACCAGCACGGGCACGAAGAGGAAGGCAAGCAGCAGCCATGCCACGGTCCAAGGCAGCCAGCGCTCTCCTATGCGACGCAAACGCGTGCTCATCGGCGTCCGCCCTCGAAGGCGGCGCGAAGCGCAGGGCTGCGCGCGGCGGCCGCGACCAGCACGCCGACGACGAGCAGCAGCGTAGTGGAGAGGGCGGTTGCCACCCCCCAGCGCAAGGTGGAGGAGATCTGCACCGAGATATATTCGGCGACCATGAGCACGCGGCCGGCGCCCAGGATGGCCGGGGTCACCAGGAAGCCGAGCGAGAAGATGACGATGAACAGGCTGGCGATCGCAAGGCCGGGCACGCTGAGCGGCAGCCAGACGCGGGTGAAGATGGTAGCCGGCCTGGCGCCCAGAGATCGCGCCGCCTGGATGATGCGGGGGTCGATCTCGGAAAGATTGGCGTAGAGCAGCAGGATCGCGAACGGCATCATGTAGTGGACCATGCCGACGATCACGCCGAACTGGTTGTAGACGAGCTCCAGCGGCTCGGCGATCGCGCCGCTGCCGACCAGCGCCGAATTGAGCACGCCGTTGCGGCGCAGGATGGTGATCCAGGCAAAGGCGCGGACCAGCACCGAGACCCAGAACGGCACCATGACCATGAACAGCGCGACGCGGCGAATGCCCGGCCGCATGTGGACCAGCGCGAAGGCGACCGCATAGCTCATGACGATCGTCAGCGCGGTCGTCACCGCCGAGACGATGATCGTCGTGCGAACGACCCGCCCTATCGCGGCGCTGCCGAACATCTCGACATAGTTGCCGAAGCCGAAGGTCGGCTCGGTGAAGGAGAGCGCCAGCACCTGAAGGATGGGGACCACGTAGAGACAGATCGTCAATAGCGCAGCCGGCACCGTCAGGCCGAAGGCCCAACGCTGGAAAGACGACATGGCGACTATACGGCCACCGGCCGGAACCGGTGGCCGTCCCTGATCAGCGAGAGATGAAATCGAGGAACTTGTTCTGCAGCGCGGCTTCGTTGTCGGCGTAGTACTGGGCCGAGATCTTCAAGCCCGTCTTGGCGTTCTCCGGCGCCAGAGAATAGACCGCCTTGTCTTCCTCGGTCATGAGAGCGAGCGCTTTGGGATTGGACGGGCCGTTCCCCATGATGCGCAGGAGCGTGATCTGGCCTTCCGGCTCCATCGACGAGTTGATGAAGTCGAACACCTTCTTGCCGGCGGGGTTGCCCTTCGGCACGGACCATGCGCTGGCAAACATCAGGTTGTTGTTCCAGGTCCAGGTGAACTGGGGGTTCTCCTTGCGCAGCAGGTTCGCGCGAGTGTGCCAGACGTTGCCCATCACCACCTCGCCGTCACGGAAGAGCTGCTGGCTCTGCGCGCCCGACTCCCAGAAGATCAAGTTCGGCAGCAGCGGCTCCAGCTTCTTGAAGGCGCGGTCGACGTCGAGCGGGTAGATGTCCTCGGGCTTGACGCCGTCGGCGAGCAGGACCGCCTCGAGCTGGCCCTGGATCCATTTGCACATCGTGCGCTTGCCGGGGAATTTCTCGAGATCGAAGAAGTCGGCCCAGCTGGCGGGCGCGCTCGACAGCTTCTTGGAATCGTAGGCGAGCACGTTGGAATAGGTGTAGTTGCAAATGCCGAATTCCGCGGCGAGGCCGTCGCCGACCAGGCTCTTGTCGACGACGGAGTAGTCGATCGGTTCGACATAGCCACCCTTGCCGAGCACCAGCGCGTCGGTCATGCCGCCGTCGGTGGCGTCCCAGGTCACATTCTTGGAATCGACCATTGCGCGGATCGCGCCCGTCTCCGGGCCGGCGCCGTCGATCACGACCGGTATGCCCGACTTCTTGGTGAAGGGCTCGCCATAGGCCTTCTGGAAGGCGTCGAGCGCGGCGCCGCCCCAGTTGCAGACGACGATCTCATTGGCTTCCGCCGATGCCGCGCCGGGCCGTATAGCGACAGCGAGGCCGAGACCGGCCATGGCGGTAAGGAAAGAGCGACGGTCGATCCGACCGGATTTGAACTTCTCGAGTGCTATTAACGCTGCGTCTTTACCAAAGCGGTTGCTGGACATGGTTGTTCCCCTTTTATGTCCTTCTGGAGTCCTAGGTTTCGGTGACTTCCTCCCGAGCCGGCGCCTGGCCGCCGGTTGGCGGCTCGGAACCGGTATTGGTTCCAGACCACCGGATCCGGTGGTCTGATGGCGGCGCGACCGATGCACGGACGACGAGGTCGACGCCGATGCGTTCGGTGACCGCTTCTGTTTTTCTGCCTGTGATGAGGTCCAGCAGCAAGGCGACGCCGCGCCGGCCGAATTCGGCCGGAGACTGCCGCACCGTCGTCAGCGCCGGCGAGAGAAGGTCGGCGTTGCTGATGTCGTCGAAGCCGATGAGCGAAACATCCTCGGGGATGCGCAGGCCCATGGCTCGCGCCGCGCGCATGGCGCCGAGCGCCAGCATGTCGCCGCAGGTGAAGACGGCGGTCGGCGGATCCGGCTGCTCGAACAGCGCCTTGAAAGCGCCGACAGCCTGGCCTTCATCGTAGTCGCAATGGACCACGAGCCGGTCGTCGAGCACTATGCCGGCTGCCTCCAGCGCCCGGGCATAGCCGGAGAGCCGCTCGGTCGTGCTGAGCAGGCCATGCGGGCCGGCGATCGCGCCGATGCGTCGATGGCCCTTCTCGATCAGGTGGCGGGTTGCCATGCGGGCGCCGTCGGCGTTCCTGGCAAACAGGCGCGGCGCCCGGGCGCCCGGCACATCCTCATCGAGCAGGACCACGCCGCCGGTTCGGTTGATGCATTTGACCAGCCGGCCGTCGTCCGAATGGTTGGTAAGCAGCAGGATGCCGTCCACCTGGTGGTCCTCGATGCGCGCCAGGAAGGCGAGCTCGTGATCCACGAGGTTGCGGCTGTTCAGCATCAGCAGGTTGTAGCCATGCCGCGCCGCTTCCGCTTCCGATGCGCTGGCGATGGCGGCAAACAGCGGGTAGGCGATGTCGGAGGTAATCAGGCCGAGCGTCTCGCTGCTGCCGCGCGTCAGCCGGCGGGCAATGGCGTTGGGACGATAACCGAGGCGGGCCGCGGCCTGCTCGATCTTCAGCGCTGTCGGGTCAGGCAGGCTTATGCGGCCGTTGAGATGGCGCGACACGGAGGTTACCGAGACGCCCGCCGCCCGCGCGACGTCCCGGATGGTGATCTTCAATCGATCCGACAAACGCTTCAACCCTCCCGGCAGGACGATGTTGAACCTGGCTGGTAAACCGGTTTCGTAGACCGCCCAAAAAAAAGAGGCCGCCGGGACCGCGCGCGACAACGCCAGGTTGGAAACGGGCGCGAGGGCCGGGGCGGGCGCGGTCACAGGACGTCTCCCCCGCGGAAGAACTCCTGATGCTCGCGCTTGAGGGTCGCCTGGTCGAAGTCGACATTGCGAATGTGCGCGGCCATGAGGCGCGCGGCCTCGCCGGTCTTGCCGGCACGGACCTCTTCGAGGATCGCGCGATGCTCCGCGATGATCGCGCGGATATGATCCGGCTTCATGCCGATCAGGAATTGAACGCGCATCAAGTCCGCCGACACATGCTGGCAGGCAGCCCAGGCGCGGGGATGCGCGAAGGCGGCCGTCAGGCCCGAATGGAAGGCCATGTCGGCGCGGTGCAGGGCGCCCATGTCGTCGCTGTCGACCAGGCGTTCCTGGGCTCGCAAGGACAGCTCGATTTCGTCGAGCGTGCCGGGATCCGGATGGACGCCGCTGTTTGCGATGACCGCGCTTTCCAGCGTCGAGCGGATGAACACGGCCTCGCGGACCCGGGTCATGTCGATAAGGGAGACGCGGGTGCCGGTCTGCGGCGAAATCTCGATCAATCCCTCGTCGAAGAGCCGGGTGAAGGCCTCGCGCACTGGTGTGCGGCTGATGCCCATCGCCTGCGCGACGTCAGTCTCCGCAACGCTCGCGCCGGGCAGGACACGCGCGGTGATGATCGCCTCGCGCAGTTCCTGATAGGCCCTGGCCGAGATCGTGTTCCGACGTTCGTTCCGCTCGGCCACGATCGGTGTGTTGAGGTTCAGCATATCTGTATACTGGCATTCAGGAGATTTGGGAGTCAAGAAGCCGTTTGCCGGAAACCAGCGGATTTCGTGGATCGTCGAGCGCCTTGATGGCCTCCGCCACCGCGGCCGCGGTTCCGTCGGGCGTCGGCAGGCCCCCGCAATGGGGTGTGATGCGGACCTTTTCATGCGCCCAAGCCCAATGATCGGCCGGAAGCGGTTCCTGTAGGAAGACGTCCAGCCAGGCACCTGCGATGTGGCCGCTTTCAAGTGCTTCCCGCAGCGCGGTCTCGTCGAGATGGTTGCCGCGCCCCAGATTGACCACATAGGCGCCGGGCGCCAGCAGGCCGAACACCCGTTTGCCGAGGATGCCGTATGTGTCCTGGTTGGACGGCAGCAGGTTGACAAGGAGATCGGCTCCCGTCACGGCCGGGACCAGTCCGCCTTCGCCATGAAAGGCGGCGACGCCGTCGCGCTCGCGGGACGTGCGCGACCAGCCCGAAACCCGGAAACCCGCTCCCGCAAGGCCTGACGCGACATGGCCGCCGATCATGCCCAGGCCTAGCACCGCGATCGACAAGGCGCCGCGGTCGCGGATATCCGAGACGGCGCGCTGCCATTTGCGCGCGTCCTGGTTACGGCGAACGGAAAAATCGCCCTGCTGCCGGGCGAATGCCGCGTGCATGGCGTAGTCGAGAATCTGCTGTGCTTGCGCGGGATCGCGCAGGCGCAAGACCGGCATATCGTTGGGAAGACGCGGATCGGAGGTCAGTTGATCCGTGCCGGCGCCTAGACACAGCACCGCGCGCGTCGAAGGAGGAAGTGTCACGAGGTCCGGCGGAAATGCCCAGGTCACCAGCAGGTCATAGTCAGTGTCCGGCGCGCATTCCGTCCAGCGGCGGAACTCCACGCCGGGACAGGCCGAACGCAATGCGGTGTCGAACGCTTCCGAATAGGCGAGAGGATCGGCAAGCACGACCCGCACGGCGTCAACCGCGGTCGAAGGCGAGGCCCGAGAGCCGGCGCAATGCCAGCCACTCCAGTTCGGCGGCACCGTCCGGGTCGGCCTCATATTGCGCGGCGGTGCGTTCGCACACGTCGTTGGGCGGGAAATGCACGGGCCGGCCGCTGCCAAGCACGGCAAGCTGGATGCGGCACGCCTGTTCGAGATTGTACATCAGGGAAAACGCCTCGCCGACGGAACGGCCAACCGTCAGCAGGCCATGATTGCGCAGGATCATGGCGCGATTGTCACCGAGATCGGCGATCAGGCGCTGCTGTTCGTCCCGGTCGAGGGCGATCCCCTCGAACGCGTGGTATCCGACACGGCCGTAGAAGAGCAGGGCGGTCTGGTTGAGCGGCAGCAGCCCTTCTTCAAGGCAACTGACCGCCACGCCCGCGGCTGTATGGGTGTGCATGACGCAGATGGCGTCGGGCCGGGCGGAATGGACCGCCGTGTGGATGACGATGCCTGCCGTGTTGATCGGAACCTGCGTGCCCCGCGCCTGGTGTCCTTCGTGGTCGATCACTGCAAGCGAGTCCGGCGTGACTTCCCGGAACAGGTCTCCGTAACGGTTGATCAGCAGGTGGTCCGGCTCGTCGGGCAGTCGCGCGGAAATATGTGTGTGGATCAGGTCGTCCATGCCGAAATGGGCAATGAGCCTGTAGGCCGCCGCGAGATCCTGGCGCATCGCCGTCTCGGTGGATGAAGTCATTTGCAGGTCGCCTCCTGGTTGACAATCGGCATACCTGAACTCCTGTATACAGGTCAAGCTTGCCATTGTGCGATGGCGGATCTGCAACGCAGCTTGAATGGCATCCGGTT
The DNA here is from genome assembly GCA_003963455.1 of Hyphomicrobiales bacterium. GTDB lineage: Bacteria > Pseudomonadota > Alphaproteobacteria > Rhizobiales > Rhizobiaceae > Mesorhizobium. Next base: position 4,915 of record RXJA01000534.1, on the reverse strand, counting down.
CTGGATTGCGCTACAGCGTGCACTGCAAACTTCGGCCGTTGGACAAGGCGCAGACCAACACGAGCTCGAAACCGCACAGCTTGGAACCTATCTGAATTGCCATGACAAAAGGAAAATCACACAATTACAGAGAGTTCCGCCTTGCCGTTGCACCAATGATGGATTGGACGGACAGGCATTGCCGGTTCTTCCATCGCCAGTTGACGCGCCGCGCGCTGCTCTACACCGAGATGGTTGTGGCGGACGCCGTCATCCATGGCGCGCGCGAGCGGCTGCTCGGTTTCGATGCTGTCGAGCATCCGGTTGCGTTGCAGCTTGGGGGATCGGAGCCCGCGAAGCTCGCCGAGGCAGCGCGGATCGGCGAAGCCTTCGGCTATGACGAGATCAACCTCAATGTCGGCTGCCCGTCCGACCGCGTGCAGTCGGGAACGTTCGGCGCCTGCCTGATGAAGACGCCGGCTCTGGTCGCCCAATGCGCCGCGGCGATGAAGGCTTCGGTGAAAATCCCCGTCACCGTCAAATGCCGAATCGGCGTCGACGATCAGGACCCCGAGCCTGCTCTCGACACGCTCGCCGACGGCGTTCTCGCGGCCGGCGCCGACGCGCTGTGGGTGCACGCCCGCAAGGCCTGGCTAGAGGGGTTGAGCCCCAAGGAGAACCGCGAAATCCCGCCGCTCGACTATCAGCGCGTCTACCGGCTGAAGGCCAGAAAGCCAAACGAATTCATCGGCATCAACGGCGGCATTCAATCGCTTACCGAGGCGTCGGAGCATCTCGGCCATGTCGATGGCGCGATGCTCGGCCGCGCGGCCTATCACACGCCGGGCATCCTCGCCGGCGTCGATGCCGCCTTCCATGGCGAGGCGGCGACAGCCTTCGACTACCCGGCGCTGTTCGACGCCATGGCTGGCTATGCCGCACGCCATATCGAGCGCGGCGGGCGGCTCGGCCACGTCACCCGCCACATGGTCGGACTGTTCCACGGCTTGCCCGGCGCGCGCCGCTTCCGGCAGATCCTCTCCACGGATGCGAACAAGCCCGGCGCCGGGCCGGAAGTGCTGAAGACCGCCTTCGCAGCGATTGATTTCACGGCTGCTGAGGCAGAGGCACCCTGACCCTTGGGTCAGTCCCGCAGGATCATGCGGTCGCCGCGCACGTCGAAGCCCGACAGTGAGCTGATGAAGTTCATGCCGAGCAGGCTTTGATCCAGCATGCCTGGCGCGGCAACCATCACCGACATGCCTTTGCGCACGATGCCGCCAATCGCCACTTCGTCGGTCTTGACCGTCGCCGCGCGCGCCATGCCGTTGGCGGTGGACACGTCCACGCTGTAGCTGAGCGCCGCCGGGTTGAAGCCGGCTGCCTGAGCATCTTGCGATGTCAGCACCGTGCTGGTCGCGCCCGTGTCGACCACGGCTCGCACCGGCGCGCCGTTGACCAGGATACGGGCCTCGAAATGGCCGTTGTCGGCTTTGTCGAGCGTGACGGTCGGGCGGCCATTCTCCACGCCGAGCGCCAGCGGGCTGCCCGGCACAAGGCCGGCGGTCACGCGGCTCGCGACGTCCTGCAACTCATAGCGATACTGGTAGCCGGCGATCAGCACGAGCACGAATGCGGCCCAGACGCCGAGATTGCGCGCCATGTCGCCTATCGGCCGGCCGGAGCGGAGCAGGCTCGCGCCGATCACCATCACCAGCACGCCGACCCAGATCAACTGGCCGAAATCATTGTTGTTCATGCCGAAAGTGTGGCCGGCCGAATTGTTGAGCATGAGCAGCACGACGCCGACGCCGATCACCGCCATCACGATCCAGAACAGCCGGTTCATCGGTTTCTTCTCACAAAACGCCGCGCTCGCGCGCCATGCGGGTGCGCCGGGTTTCGCGGCGCGGCCGCCGCTCGACCGTTTCGAGCCGTGCCGGCAGTTCGGACATCACCGCCCGGCGCGTTTCGGGGGTCATCGCGAGCCAGCCGGAAATCTCGTCGCGCGTGCGGCCGCAACCGAAGCAGAAGCCGGTTTTCACATCGATCGAACAGACCAGGATGCAGGGGGATTCGATGGCGGTCATGCTGTTCTCTTGCCTGTATTCCACATGGTGCAACCGCCGGAGCAATGCAAGCCCTCCGCGATGCGTCGCAAGGCAACGCGTTCGCGGCATGGTCAGGCGGTTGTGCCGGCTGGAGAAGGCGGCTATGCCGCTTGCGACTCCAGCAACGAACCGTGACCGACATAAATGACCGCAACGCCTTTCGACGATTTCCGAAACCTTCTGGCAACGCTGCCACCTGCCGATCACGCGGCGAACGCCCGTGTCCAAGCGCTTTTCGCCAAAGCGGAAAAGCCGAAGGAATCGCTCGGGCGCATCGAGGACATCGCAGCCTGGATTGCGTCCTGGAGCGGGCGTGCACCGCCGGCGATCGACCGGCCGCTGGTGGCGATCTTCGCTGGCAACCATGGCGCCGTCAGGCACGGCATTTCGCCGCGGCGGGTTGCGGCGACCGCCGATGAAGTCGAGCTCTGCGCCGCCGGAGGGGCCGCGATCAACCAGATCTGCATTGCCAACGATCTCGGCCTTAAGGTCTTCGATCTCGCTTTGGATATCCCGACAGGCGACATCACCGAGGAAGCCGCGCTCGACGAGCGCGGCTGCGCCGCGACCATGGCCTTCGGCATGGAGGCGGTCGCCGGCGGCGCCGATCTCTTGTGCCTGGGTGATCTCGGGGTCGGCAATTCGACCATTGCGGCTGCCCTTTGCGCCGCGCTGTTCGGCGGCAAGGGAGCGGGCTGGGTGGGGCCGGGGTCTGGCGCCGATGCGGCGACGATGGCGCGAAAAGCCGAGGTCGTGGATCGGGCGCTGGCGTTTCATGGTTCCGGCCTCGGCGATCCGCTGGAGGCCCTGCGACGGGTCGGCGGCCGCGAGTTCGCGGCGATCTGCGGCGCCATTCTTGCGGCCCGCATGGAGAAGATCCCCGTGCTGCTCGACGGATTCGTGGCGACTGCCGCCGCCGCTGTCCTGCATACGGCCAATCCCGGCACGCTCGATCATTGCCTGCTTGCCGGGCTGTCGCCCGAACCTGGCCACGCCAAGGCTTCCGAAAGGCTCGGACTGCGCCCTTTGCTCGATTTCGGCATCAGCCACGGCGAAGGAGTTGGGGCTGCTCTCGCTGCCGGCATCGTCAAGGCCGCGGCGCTGACCAGCTCAGGCATGGCGATGGCCGTCCGGCTCTAGATCAGGGAATAGAACACGCGCCTTTCGGCATCACGCTCTCGGGTCGGCGGAGATTGCCCTAGCGGCGCCCGCGCGTGGCGACCGTCTTGGTCGGCAGCGCCGGCAGTTCCTCCATCACCCGGCTGAGCGGGAAGATGGCGATCGCCTCGGTGCCTTCGCGCAGCTTGGAGTGAAGCTCGAACTCGCCGCCATGCATGGCGAGCAGGCCCTGCACGATCGGCAGGCCGAGGCCGGTTCCCTGCTCGGCGCTCTTGATGGCGATCGAGCCCTGGCCGAAAGCGGAAAGCACCACCGGGATTTCCTCTTCCGGTATGCCCGGACCGTTGTCCTTGACCGAAATGTACTGGCCGCCACCGGCCGTCCAGCCGACGCGCACACGCACCTCACCGCCGGACGGCGTGAACTTGATCGAGTTGGACAGGAGGTTGAGCGTGATCTGCCTGACGGCGCGCTCGTCGGCGAACAGGCGCGGCAGGGTCGCCTCGAACTCCTGGATGATGCGGATATCCTTGTTGCGGGCACGCAATTCCATCATGTGGCAGCAGTCCTCGACGATCGTCACCAGCATCACCGGTTCCTCGTTGAGCTGGTAGCGGCCGGCCTCGATGCGCGACAGGTCGAGGATCTCGTTGATCAGGTCGAGCAGGTGCTGTCCGGACTCGTGCACGTCATGGGCATAATCGCGATAGGTCGGATTGTTCATCGGCCCCAGGACCTCGTTGGCCATCACTTCGGAGAAGCCGAGGATGGCGTTGAGGGGTGTCCTGAGTTCATGGCTCATCGAGGCGAGGAATCGCGACTTGGCCAGATTGGCATCCTCGGCACGCCGCCTTGCCTCGTCCGACATCGATTTCGCCGTCTCCACCTCGGCGATCAGGGCGTCCTTCTCGGAGCGGAAAGAGAGCAGCATCCACGAGGCCCGGTTGAGATTGCGCGCGACATAACCGAAGAAGGGAAGCGCCGCGATGAGGAGCGCCGCCATCGTGGCTTCGATCGGCGTCCACAAGCGCGCAATGGTGTAGACATAGACGGCAACGGGGATGGCAAAGGTCGCGAGCAGCGCGCCGCCAAGCGAGGAGGCCATGACGGCGGTCATCGCCATGGCGACGAGCAGCACCATGGCCTTGGCCACATGAAACAGGTCGATCTGGCATGTGTCGCAGCCGATCCCGGCGAACCATGCCCAGCCGAGGCCGCACAGGAAATGGCCGATCAGGAAGTCGCGTCGCGTCTGCGCCGGGTCGAGTTCGGCTGCCTCGGTTCGCTCCACGCGCCGCGACATGAAAGCGACGATCGCGTAGCAAAGCAGCATCGAGAAGGCCCAGATGATGATCTGGTTATTCAGGCCCGCGAGCCGGCCGGCGGCCGCCACCGCAAGCACGAGCAACGGGACCGCGACCGCGCTGACCACCATGGCGCGCGCATGCAGTTTCAGGAGTTCACGGTCGAAGTCCAGGCTGCCGGCCTGCTGCGAGAGGCGGTCGCGCGTCTTGCGGACCGCGCGCGCCACATCGCTGTTGCGGTGCGGTTTACGGCGGTCCACAATGAATTTATCCGCTGTGTTCGAGCGTAGCAAAGGCATACGGACTTCAATTTCTGCGCGCAGCGATTTTCAGTTCGTTAAGCTACGTTCGAATGATTAAGAGACTGTTTGCCATATGAGCCGCTTCGGGCCGCGAGGACCG
>RXJA01000021.1 GCA_003963455.1 Hyphomicrobiales bacterium | reverse complement strand
CAGATGCTCGCAGTAGAGCACCAGCTCTCCTTCACCCTTGAAGACTTCATAGCTGGCGCGGATCAGGCCCATGTCCTGGTAGCGCGGCTTTTTGTCGAGGTTGGTGCGGATCGAATAGATGGTGTCGCCGATGAAGACCGGCTTGATGAATCTGAGCTTGTCGTAGCCATAGGAAAAGGCGTTGACGCAGTTGGTGGCGACCAGGCCGAGCCCGGCTGAAAAGACGAAGGCGCCTGCCACCAGCCGCTTGCCGAAGATGCCTTCCTTCCCGGCGAACATCTGGTCCTGCACGTAAGGGTGGATATCCAGCACCAGCGTATTGAACATATGGCTTTCGCCCTCGGCGATGGTGCGCCGGAGCGAGCGGATTTTGTGGCCGGGCTGCCAGTCCTCGTAGAACCAGTTCTCCGAATTCCAGACAGGGATTTCGGCATGCTCCCCAGGCATGTCGGCAGGATGCGTCGAGGAGACGCCGACGGTCGGCGAGAATGCGCTCATGATCCTCTCCGGGGGCTTCCGGCGCGGCCTACAAGGCGGTTCCGGGCCCGATGCCGGATGGCGAGACGCATGATCGCTTTCCTCCCGTCAATTTTCTTTTGTGAATAATATTTTCACATATGGGATTGCCTTGCAAGCGATGATCGGCGAAATTTTTGGAAAGCCGGCACGGGCGGAAGAGCCGGCGATGGGAGGAAGATCGATGCAAAGCGCCTGTCTTGTCTTTGTCGGCAGCCTCAACCGCGAGGCGCCCTATTTCCAGGGCGCGCGCGGTGTCGGCCTCGGCGTCTACGCCTTCGACGAGGCGACGCTTGCCGTGCAGAAGCTCGCCGAGACCAACGAGGTCGACAACCCGACCTTCCTGTCGGTGACATCGGATGGCTCCCGCCTCTATGCCAATTCGGAAGTCTTTGCCTGGCGTGAGGGAACGGTCACCGCCTATCGCTTCGAGCGCGCCACCAATTCACTCACCTATGTCAACAAGCAGCCCTCGCTCGGCAGCATCACCGCGCACAACACGATCACCCGCGACGGCTCCAAGCTGCTGGTGGCCAATTACGGCATGGGCAGCGGCGGGCCGGACAAGGCGGTCGCCGTGTTCGGCTTTGCGGCCGATGGCGGTCTGACGGCGCCGCTGGCGAGCGTGACGCATTCCGGCACCGGCCCGAACACCGAGCGACAGGAGCGGTCGCACGCGCACAGCGTCACCGAGACCGTCCAGGGCGGCGTCGCCATCGTCGCCGATCTGGGCATCGACCAACTGGTCTCCTACCGCATCGAGCCCGACGGCATGCTGGTGAAGCTCGGCTCCTCGGCGCTCGCGCCGGGCGCAGGGCCGCGCCACGTCGCGTTGCATCCGAACGGCCGCTTGGTCTTCGTCATGAACGAGTTGGACTCGACGGTCGTCTCGCTGGCGCTGGAGCCGTCTTCAGGCAGGCTTGAACTCATCGACACCAAGCCGGCGGTTCCCGGAGAGGCGCGTGCGCACAATCACTGCGCCGACATCCAGATCTCGCCGGACGGGCGCTTCCTCTACGGCTCCAACCGGGGTCATGACAGCGTCGCCATCTTCGCCGTCGATCAGCAGTCGGGAAAGCTCGATACCGTCGACTTCACGCCCTGCGGCGGCGCGACACCGCGCAACCTGGCGCTGACACCATCCGGCAGGCACCTGTTCTCGGCCAACCAGAACGCCGACCGCATCTCGATCTTCGCCCGCGACGAACAGAGCGGCCGGCTGACCGATACGGGCCATGCCATCGAGATCGGAACGCCCATGTGCGTGCGGATCACGCGGGACCCGCTTCGATCTTAGCAGCTGGCGTTGCTTACTGGCTGACCCGGACGAACGAACCGGTATAGGTCTGCCCGGCTAGCGCGTAGGTAACGTCGAGCGTTCCTGGCGAGGGCATCGTGGCGGTGATGTCAGCGCCGTTCGGCAGGCGCCCGAGCTTCAGTGCGTTGCCGGAAATCCGGCCGGAACCATCGGCGACGCCCGGCTTGTTGTCGGCGAGATCGCCCCATGCGTAGCTGACCGTCACCTGCCCGCCCGAGGACACGGTCAGCACCGCCAGCTTGCCGTCATACATGCCGTTGAGTTGCCCGGCCCATATGCCGGAGAATGCGGCGTATCTGGCCGGCACGCCCTTGCCGGGTGGAACGATCGCGATGCCCTGATCCAGAACCGCCGAATTCGACGAAGCAGGAGCAGCAATGGCGGCCGGGGCAGGTTGCGGGTCAGCAACAGGTTGCGAGCCAGCAACAGGTTGTGTGTCCGGAGTGGATTGGCAAGCAACCAGCGCGATAGCAATCCAAAACATCGGCAAGAGACTGTTCGATCGCGCAAGCAGTCCGGGCCGAACACGTCCCTGCGCCTGAATCCCACCCAGAACCGGAATATTCATGAGCATCCCTCCGACAGGATGCCCTTAGCCCAGTTGCCGCCGCCGGCATAGGGATTTCCTCAGGCGCTTTCCTTCATACCCGGAGCGAACAATCGGACGAGCAGGTCGTCGCCGCCAAACCCGCCGGATTTCGAGCTGATCGCCGTCCCGTCCCAAGCGCCCTCGACCATCCGGCTCACCGCGACGCCTGGCTCGTACAGACCCTCGCAGAGAAGATGGGAGGCCGCGCAGATGCGGACCAGCAACCGCAAGGTCCATCCGCCCGTCACCAGCACGGCATGAGGGCGCGGCATGGTAGCCACGAGCCGCTCGAGCGAACGCTCGATCATGGCGCGCGCCTGCTGAACCGAGACCGCATTCGCGGGAGCAACCAGCATGACTGGTGGCTCGGGCCGCAGCGCGCCGTTGTCGTCCATTACCAGGCACCGCAATCCGGGAACCGCCGCGATCTGGCGCAGCGTCACCGGATGGTTCGTCCCGCAAATCGCCAGATCGAGCGCCGGCGGCCGCAAGCCGGGCGAAGCCCGCCCGGCGAGCACGGAAGCAAGCCCTCCGGAGCCGACATAGAGATCATCGCCGCCCTGCCCGAACGCGGTGACGGCATCCGCAAGCTCGGCGTCGCTGGAAGCGTCGGCGACGGCAAATCCGCCCGGCGCAGCACCTTTGCCGAGCAGCGCGGCCGGGATGCCGTGGCTCGACAGGGCATCGACCAAGGCTGGGCCGACAGGAGCCATGCCGTCCGGCGACAGCACGAGCTGCCGACCGTCGACCGTCACCCTGCCCATTGCCGGGAAGGCGGGGGCAAAAAGGGCCCGCCGGAATCGTCCGGCGCGAAAGGCGGCGACGGCCTCGGCGATCGGGTGGCCGCGCATGACGCTGTCGATCTTCTTGAACGAGAGCAGGCCCCGTTCACGGCCGGCAAAAATCTCCGCGACACGCCCGCAGGCCGCTGCCTCGTCGAGATCGCGTGTATCGAGGTCAACCGCATTGCCGCCGGAAATGGCGGGCGGCCGATCGAGCCAGACCTTGAGCGGAGTTTCGGGCGTGGCGAAATAGCCGGCCGTGTCGAGCGCGCCGGTGATGTCGTCCGCGACGATCAGGACATCCTGCTTGCCGACGCCGCGCCCGGTCGGGCCATGCTTCACGCGGCCTTCTCCGCGGTGAGCGACAAGGCGTATTCGATCGCCTCGATGAGACTGCTTTCCCGGGCGATGCCGCGGCCGGCTATGTCGAAGGCGGTGCCGTGGTCGACGGAGGTGCGCACGATCGGCAGGCCGAGCGTGATGTTGACCCCGCTCAGACCAAGCCATTCACCGGTCTTCGGGTCGATCTGGAAGCCGAGCAGCTTCACCGGAATATGGCCCTGGTCGTGATACATGGCCACGACCGCGTCATAGGCGCCGCCGCGCATCTTCACGAAGACGGTGTCGCCCGGAACGGGACCATGGACGTCGTGGCCGCGCGCCCTGTAGTCGGCGACGATCGGCTCCGTGACGCGGATGTCGTGGGTGCCGAAAATGCCACCTTCGCCGGCATGCGGATTGAGCGCGGCTATCGCGACGCGGGGGGAGGCGATGCCAAGATGCTTCAGGGCTTCGATCGTCAGGTCGAGCACCCGGCGGATGCGCGGCTCCGTCGCCCGCTTCGGAACCTCCTCCAGCGCAATGTGCGTCGTGACATGACTGACGCGGAAGGCCCCGTGCGCGAGCATCATCGCGCTGTCGCGCGCGCCGGTCAGCGCCGCCAGCAGCTCGGTATGGCCCGGGAACCGATGACCGGCCAGATGCAGCGATTCCTTGTTGAGCGGCGCGGTGACGATAGCCGACGCCTCGCCGGCCATCGTGCGCCTCACACCCTCGGCCACGGCCTCGTAGGCCTGCCTGCCGCCTTCGGCCGATATCTGACCGATCGTGACGGCGGCACCTTCGATCGGCCAGACGCCGAGCGGCTCGTCCGCTTGCGCGATGGCGGGCAACGGCAAGGCCAGCGACCGGGCCGTCTCGCCCAGCGCCGACAACGACCCGATCAGGCGTAGCCGAAGTGCGCCGGTCTCAAGCTGCGGCGCGAGATGCCGGGCGGCCTTGAGCGCGATCTCGGGTCCGACGCCCGCCGGATCGCCGACGGTGATGGCAATGGTTGGTGTCATTCAGCTCTCCCCAGGGGATGTCGGGCGTTCACGACAACAATCACGCCAAAGGCCGCCCGCCGTCGACTGGAATGATGATCCCCGTCGCGAAGCGAAGCTGGGCCACCGCCGCCAGGACCGCCTCGGCGACATCGTCGGGCGTGCCCAATCGCCCGAGCGGGGTCCGGCTCGCCTGTTCATCGCGCCAGGACTCGTCGCGGCCCTTGATGAAATCGGTGTCGACGACGCCGGGCGAAACCGAGACGACCCTGATTTTCGGCGCGAGCGCGCGCGCCATCGACTTGGTCAGGTTGTCGACCGCGGCCTTGGATGCGCAATAGGCGATGTTGCTGCCCATGGCGGTCACGCCCGCGATCGACGAGATGTTGACGACGACGCCGTTGCCGGTGCGGTCGAGCAGCGGCCGCATCGCCCGCGCAGTGGCGATGACGCCGCGCACGTTGACGCTGAGGATACGGTCGATCAACGCGTCGTCCAGGCTGTCGAGATCCGGATGCGGCACGAAGCGGGTTATGCCGGCGCAATTGACCAGGATGTCCAGCCGGCCGAACTGCTTGTCGATCTGGTCGGCTAGGCGCGCGAGGCAGTCGCTGTCGGTGACGGTCGCCTCCGCGACCATGTGATCGCCGGGCGCCAGCGTCGAGACCAGCGCTTCGGCCGCTTGGCGCGAGCTGTTGTAACCGACGACTACAGAGGCCCCTTCCTGCGCCAACCTCGACGCGATCTGCGCCCCGATGCCGCCGGTCCCTCCGGTCACCAGGGCGACCTTGTCATGCAGCATTGCCGCCATGGCCATCTCCGTGTCAGACGCTGGTGCTTCGCTTGTGGGCGACCAGCGCCATAAGATTGCGGTCGCGCCAGGCGCTGCGTTCGCCCAACCGGGACGCCGGCAGCTTTTCACGACGCTCGGCTTCGGCCCTGGCGATGAGCGCTTCGGACCACGGCGCCGGATCGCGCCTTGCCTGCGCGATCGCGTGGTAGAGCGGCCCCAGGCGCCGCGCATAATCCGCGATGCCGCCCGGCGCATTGAGGTCGAGCGTCTCGAACGGTCCCATGAAGGACCAGCGGTAGCCAAGCCCGTGCGACACGGTCAGGTCGATGTCGGCGGCGCTTGCGACGCCCTCTTCCAACAAGGCCCAGGCCTCGTTGAGCAAGGCGCCCTGGAGGCGGTTGAGGACAAAGCCGTCGACCTCCTTGCGCACGACGATGGCGGCCTGGCCAACCTGTTCCATCCGCGCTCGCAGCCACGGTACGACCTCTGGATCGGTCCATGGCGCCGGAACCAGTTCGACCAGCGGGATCAGATGCGGAGGGTTGACGGGATGCGCGACGAGGAAGCGCGCCCGGTTGACGCATTGTTCCGTGAAAGCGGAGGCGGGAATGCCCGAGCTCGAACTGCCCACGACCGCGTCCGGCCGCATGGCGCGGTCGATTTCGAGGCAGACGGCCTGCTTGACGTCGCGCCGTTCCAGCACCGACTCCTGGACATAGTCGGCGCCCGCGACCGCGGCCTCCAGCGTATCGACCACGCTCAACCGCCGCATGACGGGATCGATGGCGTCGACGAGCCCGGCTTCCCGCATGTCGGCAAGGCTGGCGCGGATCCTGTCGATCACCGCTTCGCGGATCTCGGCGCTGTCGTCATAGATCGCCACCTCATGCCCCGCCCGGGCGAAGACGATCGCCCAGCCGCGGCCGACAAGCCCTGCCCCGACGATGGCGACCTTGCGGATTGCCTCCATTACCGCACCCTCGATTTCTCGCCGTCCGCGAGGCAGATTTCGGTGATGCGCAGGCCGTCCTTGGTGATGCGCGACGGGAAACGATCCTTCAGCCGCTCTTCGTGGATGGGAATGACGCGGCGCGCCTCGTAGTTCACCTGCTTCATCATCTCCTCGGTCGCCAGCACGAGATTGGTCTGGCTGCCGACCGCAAGCCCCACCGGGACGTAGAGCGTCTCGATATCGACGGCGGCTCCCGATCCCTCGATATTGTCGAAGACATAGACCAGGTCGCCAGCCAGCACCCAGCTGTCTTCCTTGCCGTTGCGCACGGTGACCCACATCGAGCCGTAGGTGTGGCTGTCGAAGGCGGGATTGAGATCGACATTGGGCAGCACGTCCTGCCTGGCGCCATCGAGCGTCACCAGCCGCTTCTGGCGGGCAAGGTCGACGCCGCGCACGATATCGCCGGGGTCGACGGCGACGTTCATCCAGCGCATGCGGTCCGGCAGCGACATCGCCCAGACCCATTTCGCGATCTCCTTCTCCTGGATGTAGAAGGTCGCCCTGGGAAAGTCCTCGACATTGCCGAAATGGTCGAAATGGGCGTGCGTGATGAAGACCGTGTCGACGTCCTTCGGCGACAGGCCGATCTCGCCGAGGACGGCCTCGGGCGAATGCCAGTTCTCGACGCCGAACTTGTCGCCGAGATGCTTGCCGTAATCCTTGTTGTTGTAGCCGACATCGACCATGGCGACGTGGCCGTTGCCCTTGATCAGCGCATAGCAATAGGGAAGCTTGACGTAGCCCTGGTTGTGGGCGCCGTAGAGCACGCCGCTCTTGTGGTAGTTGGTGACGTAGCTGTACTCAAGCACCCAGATCGAATATTGGCCCATCGTTTCCTCCCTGATGTCGCCAGCGCTGCGCACAACTGCAGCAGGCATGATTGAAGTCGACCGGCGTCATGCCGGCGCGCGGTTCCGACGCCGCCTGCAGCCAGGCATAGGCGTGCTTGATCCTGTCTCCCGCCCGGTCGAGATGCTGCCGCCAGTTGCGTTGCAGCCGGGCCAGGCCGAAATCGTCCAGCACTTCGCCGAGCGTCGCGTGCGCGGTCGCAAGGCGGTCGAGATGGCCCTCCAGGCCGCTCGGCGCCTGCAAGGCGCCCAGGCGCTGCTCGACTTCGGCCCAGCGTTCGCGCGCCGCCGGAATATCCGGCAGGTCGAGCACGTCGCGGCGGCCGCCGGCCTCGGCCAGGACCAGCAGGCCGGCGACCTGGCCGATCAGCCGGCGCAGGCCATCGTAGATGGGGCGGGTGGCGACCACGTAGCGCACGACAGCCTCGTCGGCCGCGGCATCCTTCTCGATAGCCGGCAGGGAGTCCCCGCTTCCGATAGCCGATGGCGGCGCCGCAACCAGTTCGCAGTCGTAGCGGTGGACGGTGACCGCGCGTTCGAAGAACCGCTTTGCGGACAGATCAGCCATGGTGCCTCCGGCGCGTCGTCGCGCGCTCGATCACGGCGCCTGGCGGAATCATCTGAACGATCGGCTCCTTGCCGGCATTGGTGCCAAGCTCCTTGGCCAGCGAGACCGTCGCCTCCAGCATCTTTTCGATGGGTTGCTGCACGGTCGTGAGCCCATGCGAGGGCCAGTGGGCCATCTCGATGTCGTCGAAGCCGACGATCGAGATATCGTCCGGCACGCCGAGGCCGAGTTCGCGCCGCACCCCGTCGAGGAAACCGATGGCGAGGATATCGTTGGCGCAGAACACGCCGTCGGGCATCTCCTTGAGATCGCGCAGCTTGCGCGCGGCCTCGTAGCCGGCGTGGTAGCTAAACTGCCCCGCCTCGATGACGACGGGCGCAGCAAGCCCGCGTTCGACCGCGCGCTCGCTGAAGCCGCGATGACGGGCGACGTTGGTCGAGGCATCCGCCAGTGCCGCGATATAGGCCAGGCGCCGGTGGCCGGTGTCGACCAGATAGTCGGCAATGCTGCGGCCGCCGAGGATGTTGTCGCAGGAGATGCCGAAGGCGTGCTCGTCGGCCGACAGCCGGTTGAAGAAGATCACCGGCGTGCCGGCATTGCGGCATTCCTGCGCGGCCTCCGAGGACAGGGTGGCCGCGAGGATGATGGCTAGGTCGGGCTGGTAGTTGAGGAGAAGGCGCAGTGCCTCGTCGACCTCACCCGACTGGTCGGCCGCGACCAGCATCACATTCATGTCTATGGCGCGCAGCTCGGTGGTGAGCCGGGTCAGCACTTCCGGATAGAACGGGTTCGTGATGTCGGCGACGACCACGCCGACGATGCGCGTCTTCTTGGTGATGAGGCTGCGCGCGAAGGGGTTCGGCGAATAGCCGATCTCCCGCGCGCGGTTCAGCACCACGTCCCGCGTGTCCTTGGCGATCACGGCGTCGGCGTGAAAAGCCCTGGAGACGGTCGAAACAGACATGCCCAGATCGCGCGCCAGATCCTTCACGGTCACGCGGGGCTTGCTGTTCTTGTTGCGGGCGACGATCGACATGAAAACTCCGTTGGCGCGCAGCCTTAGGCCTCGTTGCGACCTCCGTAGCGGCGGACCCGGATGTTGGCCTGTTCGGCATGCCCGTAGAATCCCTCAAGGACACACAGGCGCGAACAGTACTCGCCGATCATGGCGCTCGCTTCGTCGGTCAGGACGCGCTGATAGGTGCAGGTCTTGATGAACTTGCCAACCCACAAACCGCCGGTGTAGCGGGCCGCCTTCCTGGTCGGCAGCGTATGATTGGTGCCGATGACCTTGTCGCCATAGGCGACATTGGTGCGCGGCCCCAGGAACAGCGCGCCGTAGTTGCGCATGTTGTTGAGGAAATAGTCGGGATCGCGCGTCATCACCTGCACGTGCTCGGAGGCGATCCGGTCGGCTTCCGCGACCATCTCCTCGTAGGAATCGCACACGATCACCTCGCCGTAGTCGGCCCACGCCTTCGCGGCGAGCTCCGCTGTCGGCAGCACCTTCAGCTGGCGCTCGATCTCCGCCATGGTGTCGCGCGCCAGCTTCTCGGAATTGGTCAGAAGCACCGCCGGGCTCGTCGGGCCATGTTCGGCCTGGCCAAGCAGGTCGGTCGCGCAGATCTCGCCGTCGACGCTGTCGTCGGCGATCACCAGCGTCTCGGTCGGGCCGGCGAACAGGTCGATGCCGATGCGGCCGTAGAGCTGGCGCTTGGCCTCGGCGACGAAGGCGTTGCCGGGACCGACAAGCATGTCGACGCGCCCGATGGTTTCGGTTCCGAGCGCCATGGCGCCGACGGCCTGGATGCCGCCCAGAACGTAGATCTCGTCGGCGCCGCCCATATGCATGGCCGCGACGATCGCCGGATGCGGCCCGCCCTGGAACGGCGGCGCGCAGGCGATGATCTTCTTCACGCCGGCGACCCTTGCCGTCACCACGCTCATATGCGCGGAGGCGACCATCGGATATTTGCCGCCCGGCACATAACAACCGACCGTCTCGACGGGAATGTTCTTATGGCCAAGGACGACACCCGGCAGCGTCTCCACCTCGAGGTCCTGCAGGCAGGCGCGCTGCTTCTCGGCGAAATTGCGGACCTGCGCCTGGGCGAAGCGGATGTCCTCCAGATCCCTGGCCGAGACCTTGGAGAGGGCCTGCTCTATGTCGCTGTCGCTCAGCCGGAAGCTCGGCGGCGACCATTTGTCGAAGCGCTCCGACAGTTCCCGGACGGCGGCGTCGCCCCGTTTCTCGATATCGGCGAGGATCGTCTCGACGGTCGTGCGGACAACCGCGTCGCCCTGGGCGACAGCCTCGGGATCCCTGCCCCGCTTCAGAAAGGTCGGCATTTTCTCATCCTTGTCTTGGGTGGGATGGACGGCAGGATGCCGTCCATCTGTCTCGTTGCTGATCGTCAGGGCTTAACCGTCGGCTCGATCTTGGTGAGCTTGTATTCGTCGGCCGGAGCCTTGCAGGACGAGCAGTTGATGCCGGGCGCGTCGGGCGCCTGCTTCACATCGGCCGGCAGCGGCTGGATGGTCGCACCGGGCGTCGGCTTGCCTTCCAGCGCCGACTGCAGCGACAGCTCCGGCAGGAGCTCGGGATTGAAGACCTCGGTGACGAAAGAGGACGGCACCTTGTCGGACGGGAAGACGTTGCAGCCGTCGGCGAAGGTATCGCCCTTGCAGGGCTTGACCTGATCGGCCGGCACCCACGGCAGCGGGTACTCGATGTTCATCGGCTTCAGCTCGCGCTTCTTGGTCAGGATCTCCATCATCAGCTTGAAGGCGTAGCCGGAGGTGGCGGGCGGCGAGCCGGCCGAGACGCCCTTGAGGCCCATACCCTGCATCTTCGGGTCGGCCAGGCCGAGGCGGAAGCCGTCGGAGTTCTCGCCGGTCATCGGCACGAGCTTGTTGCCCTTGTCGAGCTGCGCCTGGATCGCGCCGTATTCGCCGGCCTGGGCCCAGATGCCGTCGACATCCGGATGCGCGGCGAGCGCCTTGGCCGTCTCCTGCTGCGTGGTGCGGTCATCCCAGTAGGAATAATATTCCGCGACCACCTTGATGCCGGGATACTGGTTGAAGATGTGCATGGCGCCGTCGGTGTGGCGCTTGTCCACCGAATTGCCCGGAACGCCGCGGCTGAGGAAGATGTTGCCCTTGCCGCCGAGGATGTTGACCAGCGCCTGGGCGGTGTTCTCGCCGAAGCCGGCGGTGATGTAGCTGACATTGTAGGCGCAGGGCTCGGTGACCGTGGCGTCATACATGAAGAAGAGCACGCCCTTCTGGCAGCCGCGATGGATGGTGCGATTCAGCGCCGTCGACGAGATCGGGAAGCTGATGATGCCGTCGGCGCCATCCTGGATCATGCTCTCATAGGCCGAGATCTGCGCCTGCGGATCGGTGCCGGAGATCACCTCCTTCAATTCCACCGTCTTGTCGTAGGGAGGCGTCTGCGCCAGCGCCTTGACGATGTTGGCGGCTTCCGACTGCCACGAGTTGCCGCTGTAGCTCAGCGACAGATAGACCTTGAGCTTCTTGTCCTGCGCGTCAGCGTGGTCGACGACCGTCGCGACGCCCGCGGTTGTGGCCAGTGTCAGCGACGCGGCCAGTCCCAGTCTTTTCAACAGCTTCATTTCCCTTAACCTCCCTTTGGAATTTGGCCCTTCCAGGTGCCGGACCAGAGCTTGTGAGAACGTTCTCACAATTGGACAAAAGACATTGGCATGCAGGCGCATGGTCATTTTCCTCGCGTCAGCATCCGATTTCCGATGTGTGTCAGGAACTCGCCCCGCAGCACCAGCAGCGCGCCCACGATGATCGCGCCCTCGATGATGGTGCGCCATCCCTCGCTGAGCCCGATGGCCGAGATCATCGTGCCCAGCGTGGTGAGCAGGATCGCGCCGCCGACCGTGCCTATGAAGGTTCCGCTGCCGCCGAGGATC
This sequence comes from Hyphomicrobiales bacterium, assembly GCA_003963455.1. GTDB lineage: Bacteria > Pseudomonadota > Alphaproteobacteria > Rhizobiales > Rhizobiaceae > Mesorhizobium. The sequence continues at coordinate 3,679 of RXJA01000021.1, read as the reverse complement.
GAGGAGCCGCCGATCACGACGGCGGCTATCGAGGGCAGCATGTAGCTGTCGCCCATCCTGAGCGTCGCGCCGTTCGAATAGCCGACCAGCATCATGCCGACGAAGCCGGCGCAGGCGGCGCTGATGGCGTAGGGGACGAGTTCGAGCCGGTTGACGCTGACGCCGGCGATGAGGGCGGCGTTCCTGTTGGTGCCTAGCGCGCGGAGCCGGCGACCGAGCGCGGTGAAGTTCTGCAGGAGCCAGCCGAGCAGGATGAAGGCGAGGGTGAAGTAGATGACCACCGGCACGCCGAGGAACCATGCCTTCATCAGCCACAGCAGAGCCGATGGCGAACCGCCGCGCGGCGTGCCGCTGGTGTAGCCGAGCGCCGCCGAGGCGACGACGATAGACGTCGCCATCGTCATGATGAAGGGTGGCACCTTGAGCCAGACGATGCCGATGCCGCTGACCGCGCCGACCAGCGCGCAGATGACCAGGATCGCCGGCAGCATGTACCAGACGCCGGCGTCGCCCGTGCCGATCCAGTTCGTGGTCAGGACGCCGCCGAGCGTGATGAGGGCCGGGATCGACAGATCCAGTCCGCCGATCAGGATGACAAGCCCCTGCCCGAAGGACAGGATGATCAGGAAGGACGCGAGGATCAGCACCGTGAGCACCTGGCTCCAGGAACCGAGCGCCGGGCTGATGAAGCGCGAGCAAACAATAAGCACGATGCTCAGGCCGAACACGACAAGGGTGTTCACCGTTTCCCGGTCGAGCTTCTGCCTGCCGCGCCGGTCGGAGGAGGCGTCGAAAGCCATCGCTATGTCCTTGTGCGCGTTCACCGGGCCTCGTCCTTCCTGAGCAGGCGCGCCACCGCGTTGCCGAAGACGATAGCGAGCACCAGGACGAAGCCCTGGAAGATGCCGGTGTAGAAAGAAGACACGCCGCCCGAGAACAGCACCTTCTGCAAGAGCATGAGCGTGCCGGCACCCAGGATGGAGCCGACGAGGCTGCCGCGGCCGCCGCTGAGCGGCGTGCCGCCGAGCGCCACGGCGGCGAAGGTGAGCATCAGGAACGGCGTGCCCGCCGTCGGATTGCCGGTCGCGGTCTGGGCGCTCAGCATGAAGCCGGCGACGCCGTAGAGGATGCCGGCGCCGATGAAGGCGGTGATGCGAACGCCGGAGACCGCGACGCCGGAGAAACGGGCCGATTGTTCGTCGGCGCCGATCGCATAGAGGCCGATGCCGGTATTGGTTCGCCGGAAGGCCAGCCACAGCACGACGGCGGCGACCAGGAACAGGCCGGCGATCGGAACGACGCCGAAGAGCGTGTCGGTCAAGGTGTAGGTGACGAAGTCGGCGACCACGCCGCCGGGCGCGTCGAGAATGACCAGCGCCAGCCCCTGGCAGACGATCATCGTGCCAAGCGTCGCCGCGATGGTCTGAAGCCCGAGCTTCGCGACCAGGATGCCGTTGACCATGCCGACGAAGGCGCCGATGGCGCAGCACATCAAGAGGCTGACCAGCGCCCCGCCCGGGCCGTCGAGCGGATAGACCGCCATCAGCACATTGGTCAGCGAGACGACGCCCGCGACGGACAGGTCGAAGCCACGGCTGATGACGACCAGCGTCTCGCCCGCCGCCGCGAGCGCCAGCGGCGTCGAATTGTTGACGAGATCGGTGAATGTGTAGACCGAGAGCGCATCGGGCTGCCAGAACGCATAGAGCGCGTAGAGCAGCACATAGATCAGCGCGACGATGCCCGTGCCGCTGATGACGGCGCGCCAGAAAGGCGAGCGGCGGGGCGCCGGATTGGCCGCGATCACGCTCATGCCGCCACTCCCGTCCTGGCGCCCCGGGCATGGCCGATCAGCGCGCCGACGATCGTCTGCTCGTCGATGGCGTCGCCCTGATACTCGGCGAAGATACGGCCGCCATAGAGCACGATGCAGCGATGCGCGAGGTGGACGAGTTCGGGCAGTTCGGACGAATAGAAGAGCACGGAGCCGCCATCGGCGGCGAATTTGCGGATTGCCTCGTAGATCGACTGCTTGGTTCCGACATCGACGCCGCGCGTCGGATCGAAGAGCAGCAGCGTGCGCGCGCCGGTCATGATGACGCGCGCCAGAAGCGCCTTCTGCTGGTTGCCGCCGGACAGTTCGTCGATCTTGAAATGCAGGTAGCGCTCCTGCAGGTCGACCGCAGCGGCGGTTTCCCGCGCGACGCGACGCTCGCCCGCGGGCCAGACGATGCCGCCGCGCGCGATGCGGGAGATGATCGGCAGCACCATGTTGCTGGCGGTGGTGAGGCCGGCAAGGATACCTTCCGACTTGCGGTCCTCGGGCAGGTAGGCAAGGCCGTTGCCTATGTGAAGCGCGGCGCCCGGGCCGCCGATCTGGGCGCGCACGCCGTCGATCTCGACGCTTCCGCCCTTCGCCTTGCTGAGGCCGATGAGCGTCCTGAAAAGATCGCGCTGACCTTGCCCTTCGAGCGCGGCGATGCCGACGATCTCGCCCTGCCTGACATTGAACGACACGTCGCTCAGGATGCCGCCGGAAAGGCCCTTGACGCCGAGCGCGATGGGGGCGGCATCGAGGGTCGTCGGCAACGCGTTGACGGTCTCGCGCGCGCTGCGGCCGACCATCATCTCGAAGATGTTCTCGTCCGAGGCGCCCGAAAGCTCGACCGTGCCGATGCTGCGGCCATTGCGCAGGATGGTGGCGCGCGAGCACAAGGTGCGTACCTCGCCGAGGCGATGGGAAATATAGAGGATGGCGGTCTGCAAGGATTTTTGCCGGCGCACGAGCTCGAACAGCCATTCGACGTCGGCCAGCGCCGCCGTCGGCTCGTCGAGGATCAAAAGTTTCGAGGCATGGGTGAAGGCGCGCACGATTTCGAGCCGCTGGCGGTCCGACAGCGAAAGCACGCCCACCGGCGTGTCGGGATCGAAATGCGCGAGGCCATACTCCCGAAGGATCCTGCCAGCGGAAGCCATGGCCGTGCGGTGCGACGCGAGGCCGAGCATGCCCCTCGGCATTTTCGGCAACATCAGATTCTCGGCGATGCTGAGGTTGGGCAGCAGGCTGAGCTCCTGAAAAGCGGTCGCCACGCCTTGTATGCGCGCGTCGACGATGCCGTGCGGCGTATAGGGCCTGCCGAAGATCGACATCGATCCGCTGTCCGGCTTCACCACGCCGCTGAGGATCTTCACCAGCGTCGACTTGCCGGCGCCGTTCTCGCCCAGCAGCGCATGAACTTCGCCCGGACGCAGGTCGATGGAAACGGAATCGAGCGCGACGGTCGGCCCGTAGGATTTCGCAATCCTGGCGATGCGGACGGCTAGCCGGGTCTCGTCGGTGCTCATACCTCCTCCCAAGGTAAGGTCGCAGCTGCGGTGAGAACGTTCTCTGAGAACGTTCTCACCGTTTCACAAAGCAACGTTCCTTGTCAACGGGGATTTCATCACACCTTCGAAATCGGTGTTTTGCGTCGTCGCGAGAAGGATCGCCAAATCTCGCATTCCTCGTCCAGACGCTTTTTGCGCAAACGCCGGGCCGGGCTTGGGAAGGGAGCTATTTTTTGCTCCCCGGAAAACGCGAGATCAAAGAAAGACTGTTTGGTGGAGCCAATCGGAATCGAACCGACGACCTCTTGAATGCCATTCAAGCGCTCTCCCAACTGAGCTATGGCCCCACTCC
>RXJA01000499.1 GCA_003963455.1 Hyphomicrobiales bacterium | reverse complement strand
ACAATGCGGTCTTCGAAGGCGACGATCCGGCCGAAGTGGAGCTGGTCTCCCACCGGCGTCACCATCACGGAGATTGGCGCTGGCGCCACCGCCGGCATGGCCGTCGGCGCGGCTGGAGGCGCGTCTGCCGCCGCTACTGGCGCCACGGCCGCTGGCACCGCCGCTGCTGGCGCGAGCGCGTTTGGATCTGGCTCTAGGCTTAGGCGCATAGATCAAGCGCCGAGGGTTGGGTCCTGCGCGGTCGCGCGGGACCCAACGCCGTTTCAAGACAACATGCCCGGGCGCTGCTCGGGCGGCGAGCCACCACGATTTCGTTGCAGGCTGGAGATTGGAGCGGGTAGCGGGAATCGAACCCGCGCGTTCAGCTTGGGAAGCTGACAGGCTACCATTACATCATACCCGCGCCGGCCCTCGTTACCATGATGGCGGGGCCTCAAGCAATCGGCTCGCGTCGCAAGATTCCGATATGTGCGCTATCTCGCCGACAGCAGGCTTTCCTCGATGAAGCGCGCGGCGGCGCGCGCGCCGTCGCCTCCCGCCAGTTGCCGGCAGCGGGCGGCCATGTTGCGACCCGCTTCGGGATCGAGGAGGGCGTCGACCGCCCGGTCGACCCCCTCCATGTCGCGCGAATTCAAGACGCCGGCCAGTCCGCGCCGGGCGGCCCAGGCGGCCCGCGTCCCCTGACGGTCCATCTCCTCCGCGTCATTGGGGATGAAGATCGTCGGAACGGCGCCGAGAACATTCTCGTGGAAACTGTTGTAGCCGGCGGCCGAAAAGGCGCCGTCGAAAGCGGTGCTGCAGCGATAGCTCGGATAGACCCTGACGACACGGTGCCTAGGGCCGAGGCTGAGGGTCGCGGATGGATGTTCGACGATGGGCGATTCGAACTCCAGCACCTCGACATCATCGTGCCTGAGCAGGCTCGCGATCAGGGCGGCCCTGACGGGAGCGAAATCGAAGTTGTTGCCGGCGCCGAGCTGGACCGCGACCAGCCGCCGCGCTCCTTCGACGCCGAGCGTCTCGCGGGCCGCGGCGCGCGTGAACCGTTCCGCCGGGCTGACCAGAAGAATCGGGTCGACGGCGACCACCTTGTCGCGGGCCGGCCGGGTCGGGCCGTCGTCGTCCTCGCCGGCAAGCTCGCCGGGTTCGATCACCGATGCGAAATTGGCTTCACGATCCAGGGCGCCGCCGTGATGCTCGCGCCACATGCCGCGCCTGATCCAGATCCGTCCGGATTTGGGTATGGCGCGCATCGCCTCGATCAAGCCCGAATAGGGGACGTTCCCGTCGAAGATGACCGCTTCGGCTTCGTGAAAGGCGATGGCTTCTCTGAGTTCCCGGGCAAAGAAAGGGTTCCATCGCTCCGGGCTTGTCTGGACATAGCGATGGAAGGATGTGTGCTCGACCAGGTAGCCGAAATGCCGAACGAGCGCGGCCGCGCGCGAGAGGGTGAAAAACACCGGCCGGATGCGCGACGAAAGATGCCGTGCGATTGCCAGCTGGCGGGTCAGGTGGCCAAGGCCCACGCCGTTCGAGGACACGAACAGCACGACATGCGGCTGCTTGCGGTCCTTGACGGGCGCGGGCCGGACGCCGCGCGCCCGGCGGTGGGGCCTGAGGCTGTAGAGTTCGCGCAGCCGCCTGCCGAACTGCTCGGTCGAGAAACGCTCATGGACGACGGCGCGCGCGGCCTGCTGCTGCCGGCGCCAGGCGGGAAGGTCGCTCGCCAGATTGGCGAGCATCGCGGCGACATCGGGCGCATCGCAATAGAGGGCGCCCTCGCCGAACAGCGCCTGGAAGCTGGCCGGCAGCAATGTCGGAAGGCCCGCGGCAAGGGCTTCCAGAACGCCGTAGCCGAAGGCCTCGATCCAGCGGGCCGAGTGGAAATAGACATAGGCGTTGAGCGAAGCCAGGAACGAAGCGGGATCTTCCCCGCCGAACGGCAGGCATTCCCAGTTTGGGGGAATTTCCGGCAGCATCTGGCGCAGGAACGCGCCGGCGCCGAGGATGCGGACCCTGAAGGAGGAAAGCGCCGGATAGGCGGCCAGGATGTCCGCCGCGCTGTCCGGCCATTTCAACGGGTCCGGTCGCGAATGCCTGCCGATGACGAAGGGCGTGCCCGGCCGCGCGGCTTGCGCGCAGGGCCACCGGCTGACGTCGACCAGATTGTTCCAGTCCCGGGGCATGATGTCGACGCCGTCGACCGGAACCTTTGAGAAGGCGGCCCGCACATTGGGTCCGACCGGCGCAACCTCGGGCGCCCGGCCGATGCTCGAGGCGATGGCCGACACCTGCGCCCGGACATCGTATTCGACATGTCCCAGGCCATCCAGCGGCGGGTGGTGGGCGATCAGCACGGCGTGGTCCGACCGGATGCGCAGCGGCCGCGCGAGCGGGTCGGCCAGGATCATCGGATGGTGGACCAGGACCAGCCCGCAGTCGATCGCGGCCGCCGGATCGAGCCAGGCGATCCTGCCCTTGTCGATCGCATCGCGGATCTTGTGATGGAAGTTGCCCGGCCGGCGCAGCACCGCGCCGGCAACATGGATCAGGCCGCAACGATAGCCTTCGCTCCAGGCCGCCTCGATCTCATTGGCCAGCGCCGTGGAGGTTCCACCCGAAAACCGGCAATCGGCAACGAAAACAATGTCATAGTAATTGGGGCCAGGCATGGATATCGTGTTTCAGCTGATTTCGGAAGAAGTGCGCGACATGCCGCTGCCACATGAACCGGGGAACAAGGCCAACATCGGGGGCATGCTGCCGGCAGGTGAAGCCCGCGCGAAGATCGTGCTCGTCAGCCTGCTCGAACTGGTAGACGCCGACCGCAGGTCCGCCCCCGACGGGCGGTTTGGCGCCACCCCGGTGTTCGTCACCGACAATCCGGATTTTTCGATCTTCGTGGCGGGCAGGCATCTTTACGAGTATTTTCCACCGATCCAGGACCAGCTCGCCCATGAGCCCGGGCGTGACTGGGCTGCCTATCTCGTGCGCCGGCTGAGGATCATCCTCGACAAGTGGCGCCCGGTAACGGTCGCAAGCATGGGCACGGACCTCCATGCCTTCGTCGAAAAGGTCCGGCTGGCCCATGCGGGCTACCAGCCGCCGCAATTCGTCGCGGCGCGCCATGTCGGCATGCCCGTGACCTATATGGTCGACGGTTCTCAATAGAGAGCCGGCTCCGGTCCCAGCACGCTTTCCTCGCCGCCGGCCGGCGGAGGCGTGCCGGGTTTGCCCGATTTTGCCTGGGCTTCGAGCTCGCCGACGGTGTCGGCGTAGGGATTGTCCGGATAGGCGCTGAGGAACGCTTCGAGCTCGCTGATGTCGTTGCTCTTGACGGCCGTTTCGAATGCCTTCTGCTCGTCATCGGGCACAAGGTCCTCGTCCGCGGCGGCGTTGGCTTCCGTCTTGCCGGGTTCGCTGGACAGTCCGTGCTCGCCGATCTCGGCCTCGGGCTTGACGTCCATCTTGACGCTCTCGCCGTAGGTCAGGCCGAACGCGCTGCCGATTCCCAGGCCGCCAAGGGCAAAGCTCGCCCCGCAGCCCTTGCCTTCGAAGCAGCCCGCCTTGGCCTCGGCCTCCAGCAGCGTGCCGTGCAGTTCTGCGCTCGCGCCGAGCACCGCGCGGGTGAAATTGCCTTCGGCATCGACATCGGGCTTGCGGAAATAGTTGCCGAACACCTCGACCGGGAAGACCTTGCCGCCGACGCCCGCCTTGGCGCCGGCGAAGCCGTCGCCATCCGCCTTGCCGCTGACGCCGAGATCCACACCGGCATCGGCCGAGCCGAGCTTGGTGCGGAACCCGCGCTCGTAGCCGCTGCCGTCGGGTTTGAACACCGCCGTCGCCTCGGCGACGCTGCCGTAGTCGATCTTTCCTTCCGCCGAGATGGCCGACACGGAAATCTCCTTGCCGCCGCTTTCGCCCTCTTTCGGCGCCTTGAAGCTGTCCACCGCCTTCTTGAAGCTGTTGAACGATTCGCTGCCGCTCAGGGTCTTCTCGGCCTCTTCCGTCTCCCTGTTCATGACGGGCATCTCGACGGTCGCCTTCCTGTCGAATTCGGCGCCGGTGAGTTTGCTGACGACTATGGTGCCGTCGTCGCCCGCGTGAATGCTGACTTCGCCGACATAGGCATGCGTGGAAGGGTCGCGCAGCAGCAGGAACTCGCCTGTCTCGGTGCGGAATTCCTCGATGGCAACCTTGCTCTCGCCGACATAGTTGCGGACCGACAGCCTCTGGATCGGCGTCAGCGTGAAGCGGTTGAGCGCCTGGGTGACCTGCGTGTGCGACGCGGCTGCGGCCGTGCCTGTCGGGCTTGTCGCCTCGGCCACCACAAGGCGCTTGCCGGACCGGGATGCGCTTGACTGGGACGTGCTTGCCGCCGCGGCCGGCTTCGGCGCGTCCCAGATGACCGTCGTCTCGCCATCGTCCGGCCACTTGTTTTGATCGTCGTAATGGTGCTGGACGCCGGCGAAGGCGGGAGAGATGACTCGTATGATGTTGGAAATCAGGCCGGTCGCGAAATACGCGATCCTGCCGGCGCGACGTTTCCAAGCCATCCCCGCCACCCCTTAGCCCCAGACGACGGCAGTTCCAAACCGCATTTATATTAGCACTATGCGTTTTTCTGCCGTTGCGTCAATCAAGGCCGTCACCGCATGGATGGGATCGCGCCCGGCACCCGTTGCCGCCACGCATTGGAGGCCGCGCCGCGCTCCATCCTGGCTGTCCGCCTTGATGGCGGACTGTCGAGTGCGTAGTTTCTGATATCGTGCTGCCGAATCGGGGCAGCTCAAACCGGAGAACGACCTTGTCCGCACTGACACGCTTCCTCGGCGATACGCCACTCAGGGTGCTCGTGAAACTGCTCGTGGTCTCCTTCCTGGTCGGCCTCGTCATGCACGCCTTCGGCTGGAGCCCGATGGACGTGCTCTACGGCATCCGCCAGTTCTTCATCGATCTGTGGAATCTCGGTTTCCACGCCATCGACCGCTTCCTGGGCTATATCCTGCTCGGCGCCGCAATCGTCGTGCCGGTGTTCATCCTTCTCAGGATCGCCAGCTACAGGAAGTAGCGGGACCAGGATCACGCATATCGCGACGCCGCCTCGAACAGGATGGCGTGACGCGCGGCCAGCGCCGGCACGTCGTTCGAGTAGCCGCCGCCGATAACGCCGCACATCGGCACGCCGCGGTCGCGGAAATGGCTAATGACCATGTCTTCGCGGGCGCGCAAGCCTTCGTCGGTCAGCGCCAGCCGGCCGAGCCTGTCCTCGGCATGGACATCCACGCCCGCGTTGTAGAAGACGATATCCCAGCGCCTTTGCCCGGAGAGTTCCGGCAGGATGGCGGCGAGCCGCTCGAGATAGGCGCCATCGCCGGTGCCGTCCGGCAGGGCGACGTCGAGGTCGGAGGCGATCTTGCGCACCGGGTAGTTGCGCTCGCAATGCATGGAAAAGGTGAAGGCGCGGGGTTCGTGCTTCAAAATATCCGCCGTGCCGTCGCCCTGATGCACGTCGAGATCGACGATCAGCACGTTTTCGACCGCGCCCTCGGCCAGCAGCTTCAACGAGGCGACCGCCACATCGTTGAAGGTGCAGAAGCCGGCGCCTTGCGCGCGCCGTGCATGATGGCTGCCGCCGGCGGCGTTGCAGGCAATGCCGTATCTCAGCGCCAGCCGTGCCGCCAGCATCGTCCCGCCCGTGGCGAGCTGTGCCCTTCGCGACACGCGCGGGTCGACCGGAAAGCCGATCTCGCGCTCTATTCTTTCCGGCACCCGGCAGGCGATCACCTGGTCGACATAGTCGGCCGCGTGCGCGAGCCTCAGCAGGGCCGCCGGCGCCGGCTCTGGCATCGAAAGCGCGCCCGGCGCGGCCAACCCGCGTATGCGCAAGGCTTCCATCAGGAGCGGATACTTGCTCATCGGGAAGCGATAGTTGGCGGCAAAGCCGGCATCATAGTCGGGGTGATGGACGATCTGCAGCGACATGGATCGGGCGGTCTGCGCCAGTTCTGGAATTCGATTGGCAGTTCGGTGGATGGTGGTTGCGTGACGCCGGCAAACTGGGGCACATCGGGTTCCCGATCAAGCCGCAATCAGCCAGGCAGCACTCCCCTTGGATGCGACCCAGACCAATGCCAGGTCATTCGCCGTCACCAACCGTTCGGTGTTGGCGATCGCCGTTCCGATGACGCTTGCCTATCTGACGACGCCATTGCTCGGCGTCGTCGACACGGCGGTGGTCGGCCAGTTCGGCGATGCGGCGCTGCTCGGCGGCCTTGCGGCGGGAGCGCTGGTCTTCGATGTCGTCTTCACCACCTTCAACTTCCTGCGATCGGGCACCACCGGCCTCGTCGCTCAGGCCTTCGGACGCGGCGACGCGCTGGAGGAGCAGGCGGTGCTGTGGCGCGCCGTGCTGATCGCGGTCGTCGCGGGCGTCGTGCTTGCAGCACTTTCGCCGCTCTTTGCCGTGGCCGGCCAGTGGTTCATGGGCGCCGAGCCGCGCGTCAGCGCGGCCATGTCGGTCTATATCCGCATCAGGCTGCTCGCCGCGCCCTTCTCGCTGATCAACTACGCCATACTGGGCTACGTGCTGGGACGCGGCGAAGGCGGGCTCGGGCTGATGCTGCAAGCGGTGCTCAACGGCATCAACATCGCGCTCTGCTTCCTGCTCGGCCTGGAACTCGGCTGGGGCGTCGCCGGCGTCGCCTGGGCGACGGTCACGGGCGAGTTCCTGGCCATGCTGCTTGGCCTTGCCATCGTGCTCAGCCGCTTCCGCAAGCTGCAGCGGCCATCGCGCCGGCGCATCCTCGACCTGCCGGCCTACCGGCGCATGCTGTCGCTCAACCGCGACATCATGATCCGCTCCTTCTCCCTGCTTGCCGCCTTCGCGCTATTCACGCGCCAGGGCGCGCAGTTCGGCACGGTGACGCTCGCCGCCAATGCCGTGCTGATGAACTTCTTCCTCATCGCCGGCTATTTCCTCGACGGTTTCGCCACTGCCGCCGAGCAGCTCGCCGGCCGCGCCATCGGCGCGCAAGCGCCTGCCCCGTTCCGGCAGGCTGTGCGGCTGACGCTGATCTGGGGCTTTGGCCTCGCGGCCGTCGCCACGCTCATCCTGTTGACGGCCGGCGCAGGCCTGGTGGCATTGGTGACCACATCTCAAGATGTCCGCACGGTCGCCGACACCTATCTGCCCTGGGCGGCCTTCACGGCGCTGAGCGGCGTGCTGGCCTTCCAGATGGACGGCGTCTTCATCGGCGCCACCTGGTCGCGCGACATGCGCAACATGATGCTGTTGTCGTTCGTCGCCTTCAGCGCTGCGCTGCTCACCCTTGCGCCGGCCTTCGGCAACAACGGCCTGTGGGCATCGCTGCATGTCTTCCTGCTGGTGCGGGGAGTGAGTCTGCTGGCGGTTCTGCGGCGCAGGGTGCGCACGGCATTTTAGCGCTGGATGCCTGCGTCCGAGGCGTTTCTCAGCTCCAGAGGTCGGTCGAGAGGTATTTCAGCCCGGAGTCGCAGATCACGACAGCGATCGTCCTGCCTGATTGATCGCCGCGCAGGAGACGCAGCGCGGCGGCCACATTCGCCCCGGAGGAGAAGCCGCCGAAGATGCCTTCGCTGCGCGCGAGCAAGCGCGTGGCCTCGCGCGCCTCGTCGCCGGAAACCTGAAGATAGCCATCGACGGGCGCGTTGTTCAGGAATGCCAGGTCCGGCATGGCGTAGCCGCCGCCTTGGATGGGGTGCTCGGGCCGGGTGACCGTCTCTCCCGCCGCCGCCGCGGCGCCCTCGGGCTCGACGATGAAGCACTGGATCAGAGGGTTGCGTTCCTTGAGCGCCCTCGCCACCCCGGCATAGGTGCCGCCCGAGCCGATGAAGTCGACGAACGCGTCGACGGCGCCATGGCTGGCGTCCCAGATTTCCGGCCCGGTCCCGTGATAATGCGCAAGCCAGTTGCCGTCGCGGTGGAACTGGTCGGCGCGGTACGCGCCTCGTTCCGCCACCACCGCTCTGGCGGCCTGTTCGACGAGCGCCAGATCGCCGCCCGAGACCTGCCCCGGCACCGACCCCGGCAACTGGTCCACGAGGATCACTTCGGCGCCGAGCGCCGTCATCATGCGTGCGCGCTCTTCGGAATTGCCCTTCGACATGACCGCGACGAAGGGGTAACCCCTGACGGCGCAGATGATCGCGAGCCCCGTGCCCATGTTTCCGGAGGTAAGCTCGACCACCGTTTGCCCCGGCTTGATGGCGCCGGATCTTTCAGCCTCCTCGATTATTCCGAGCGCCGCGCGGTCCTTCTTGGAAAAGCCCGGATTGAGATATTCCAGCTTGGCGAGGATTGCGCCGTCGACGCCCGCCTGCGCCGTCAGCCTGTCGAGCCGGACCAATGGCGTTCCACCGATCGAGTCCACGACGGAGTTCAAAACCTCGGCCATCGTCCGTCCTCCTGGTTTGGCGGGAACTCTCAGAGCCGTTCGGACCAGTTTGCGCAGCCGGTATCGCGCAGCTCTCGGACGGATTTGAGCCGCTCCCTCTCCGCGAAGCGCGCCATGCCGGCAACGATGCGCCCGGGCAGCGCCGGGCCGGCATAGATCATGCCGGTATAGAGCTGGACGAGATCGGCGCCGGCGCGGATCTTCTCCAGCGCCGCCTCGGCGGAATCGACGCCGCCGACACCGATGATGGCCATATTCGGGCCAAGCAGCTTCCGCATGCGGGCGAGCACAGCGGTGGAGCGCTCGAACAGCGGCTTGCCCGAAAGGCCGCCGGTTTCGCCGGCCACGGTCGTGCTGCGCAGCCCGGTCCGCGCCAGCGTCGTGTTGGAGACGATCACGCCGTCGATCTTCTTCTCGGCGACCTCCGCCGCGATGTCCTCCAGCTCGGCTTCGACAAGGTCCGGCGCGATCTTGAGGAAGATGGGGGGCTGCGCCGACGCTGCCGCACGCGCGGCCATCACCCGCGACAGCAATTCGCCGAGCTGCTCGCGCGCCTGCATGTTGCGCAGGCCCGGCGTGTTGGGCGAGGAGATGTTGACGGTCAGATAACTCGCATAGGGCGCGAAGCGGGCGACGCCGCGCTCATAGTCGGCGATGCGGTCGGCGCTGTCCTTGTTGGCCCCGATATTGACGCCGACGATGCCCGGCCGTCCCTTGCGCGCGGCAAGCCGCTTTTCGGCGGCCGCGTGGCCTTCATTGTTGAAGCCCAGCCGGTTGATCACCGCCTCGTCCGCCGTCAGCCTGAAGATGCGCGGCTTCGGATTGCCCGGTTGCGGCAGCGGCGTGATGGTGCCGACCTCGGCGAAGCCGAAGCCAAGCCCAAGCAGCGCGTCCGGCACTTCGGCGTTCTTGTCGTAGCCGGCGGCCATGCCGAGCGGGTTCGGGAAATCGAGGCCGCAAAGGCTCAGCTTGAGCCGCGCGTCGCTCGGCTTGGTCGCGCCGACCGGAAGCCCGCAGCGCAGCGCCGCGATCGACAGGCCATGCGCGGTTTCCGGATCGAAGGAGAAAAGCAGCTTTTGGCCGATCCGGTCGAGCACGCTCATTCGCCCTCCAGCGCCGGGAATTCGTGGCCACCGGCGCCGAGCGGCAACGGCTTGACCCAAAGGACGGCATCGAGAGCGAGTGGGGCGTAGAGATGCGGGAACAGCGCGCCGCCGCGCGATGCCTCGTATTTCAGCGCATCGCCCAGCCTGCTGCCGTCGATGGCGATCAGCAGCAGGTCCGTCTGGCCGGCGAAATGCCTGGCCGCCGTCTCGCGCACCTGCGCGGCGGTCGAGAAATGGATGAAGCCGTCGGCGACGTCGATCGGCGCGCCGGTGAAGCGTCCATCCTTCTCGGCCTCGCGCCACAGCGCCTCGGGCGCGATCTTGTAGATAATCTGAGACATTGTCGCGCTATAATCCTAACTGAAGGCACGGGGAAGGCTCGAGCTCGACTCTTCCCCATTTCCGGCGCAAACCTGTGATAGGCCGCCTTCACGCGCTCATGGAGGACAATATGCGTCTTCACCACATCCTGATCCCGGCGGCGCTCTGCTCGCTGGTTGCCGTCTCCGCCTATTCCGAGGAGACCGATCACTACCGCCTGGAAAAGTCGGCCAACGGTTATGTCCGCATGGACACACGGACCGGCGCCATGTCGATCTGCGAGGAACGCTCAGGCCAGCTTGTCTGCAAGATGGCGGCGGACGAGCGTGCCGCCTATCAGGACGAGATCGACCGGCTGGACAATTCGGTCAAGGCGCTCGACGCGCGTGTCGCCAAGCTCGAGAATTCGCTCTCCGCCCGGCTGGAATCGCAGCTGCCCAGCGAAGAGGACTTCAACAGGACCATGGGCTACATGGAACGCTTCTTCCGGACCTTCAAGGACATCGTCAAGGACATGAACAAGGAAGACGGCGACGGCGGCGCCAAGCTGAACCAGCAGAAAACCTGAGCCGGGGGCGCAATTCCAGGAAAAGCGCACAACGGTTTTCCGTCCGGAATTGCGCAAACAACAGCCGGGCCGCACCGGAAAAAAAGCGCGAGCGGCCTTTGCGCTTGAAAACGCGCCGCGCCGCCGCATAATCATTCCGATCCCCGCAAGAAGCAGAAAATCATGATGGGATCGGGGGAGGGACATTTGCCGCCGGGCCACACCTTCGTCATTGCCGACGACCATCCGCTTTTTCGTGGTGCGCTGAAGGAGGCGCTGGCCGGCATCGGCGACATTGCCGCCATCCACGAGGCCGGGGATTTCGAAAGCGCCAAGGCGCTGGTGCTGGCCAATGAGGATGTCGATATGGTGCTGCTCGACCTGTCGATGCCTGGCGCCAGCGGACTCTCGGGCCTGATCGCGCTGCGTGGCATCAATCCGGCGGTGCCGCTGGTGGTGGTGTCGGCGCATGACGATCCCGTCACCATCCGCCGCGCGCTCGATCTCGGCGCTTCCGGCTTCATCTCCAAATCGGCCAGCATGGAGGGAATCCGCGCCGCCGTGCAGGCGGTGCTTGCCGGCGATATCGCGGCGCCCGCCGGCATCGAACTCGGCGTCGAGCGCGACCCGGAAATCTCGGACCTGATCAAGCGCCTGCAGGCTTTGACGCCGCAGCAGACACGCGTGCTCGGCATGCTGGCGGAGGGCCTGCTCAACAAGCAGATAGCCTATGAGCTCGGCGTCTCCGAGGCGACCATCAAGGCGCATGTCTCGGCCATCTTGCAGAAGCTCGGCGTCGACAGCCGCACCCAGGCGGTCATCCAGCTCTCGAAGATCGGCAATGACCCGCTGCAGCCGGTGGGCTGAGCTATCCCTGCCTTTATTCCGCCGCCGGCGCCAGCGGCCTGACGCGCGCCATCATCGAGCGCAGCACGGCGGGCTTCAGCGGCTTGTTGATCACCGGAACGTCGAGCCGGCCTGCAGCCGTGCGAACCTCGCTGGAGCGGTCGGCGGTGACCAGCACGCAGGGCAGGTCCTGGCCGTAGGCGGCGCGCAGCGTGGCAATCGCGTCGAGCCCGGTGCCGCCGTCGAGATGATAGTCGGCCAGCACAAGGTCCGGCTTTGACGCGCCGGGCTTCGCAAGATCGCCCGATCCCGAAGCCGTCTCGACATGACAGCCCCAGCCTTCCAGCAGCAACCGCATGCCGCCGAGGATGCGCGCGTCATTGTCGATGCAGAGCACGTTGAGCCCGGCAAGCGACGAGGCGGCGCGGGCGGGCGCCTTGCCGGTCTCGCGCGGCGGCGCCGTGACCGCGGCGACCGGCAGGATGACGGAAAAGCGCGTGCCCTTGCCCGGGTTGGAATAGATGCGGATCTCAAGCCTCAGCACCCGAGCTATACGGTCGACGATGGAGAGGCCGAGGCCGAGCCCTTCCGCCTCGCGGGCGCCTTCGTCGAGGCGCGTGAATTCATGGAAAACGGTGTTGAGCTTGTCGCCGGCGATGCCGATGCCGGTGTCGATCACCTGGATTTCTGCCAGCTCGCCGCGCCGTCGCACACCCACCAGGATGCGGCCCTTGCGCGTGTATTTGATGGCGTTCGAGACCAGGTTCTGGACAAGCCGGCGCAAAAGGTTCCGGTCGGTCATGACGCCGAGCGAGGACGGTATGATCTTGAACTCGAGCTTCTTTTCGGCGGCTAAAGGGCGGAAATCATTGCCGATCTGGCCGAGCAGTCCGCCGAGGCTGAAGGCGGTGTCTTCCGGCTTCATCGCGCCGGCGTCGAGCCGCGAGATGTCGAGCACCGCGCCGAGGATGGTTTCGACCGATTCCAGCGAGGACTCGATGTTGACCGCCGCCTTGCCGGCCGGTCCCTTGCCGGCTTTCTCGATCAGCGATGAGCAATAGAGCCGGGCGGCATTCAGCGGCTGCAGGATGTCGTGGCCGGCGGCGGCAAGGAAACGCGTCTTGCCGAGGTTCGCTTCCTCGGCCAGCATCTGCGCCTGCGCCAGCTCCTCGTTGACACGGGTGAGCTCGATGGTGCGGGTCTTGACCCGCTGCTCCAGCGATTCATTGGCCCGCTTCAGCGCCAGGTCCTGCTCGACGCGGCCGGAAATGTCGGCATAGGTGGCGACGATGCCGCCGTCCGGCATCGGGTTGGAGCGCAGCTCAAGGATGCGGCCGCTGGTCTTCAGCTCCATCTGCCATGGGCCGGCGAAACTGGTCAGCCGGTTGAGCATCGTCACCCGCTGGTCGGCGGGAATATCGCCGCGTTCTGCGAGATGGCGCAGGATCCGGTCGAGCGACACGCCGACCTGGCCCATCTCGTCCGGCAGGTCGAACAGCGCCCTGTATTGCCGGTTCCAGCAGATCAGCCGGAAATCGCGATCGAAGACGGTGATGCCTTGCTCCATCTGGTCCAGCGCGATCTGGAGCAGGTCGCGATTGTGCTGCAGCGCCTCGGTGGCGTCGTCGAGCAGCCTGAAGGCATCCTTTGAATCGCGGTCGTTGCGGCGGAAGAGCAACGAGAGAATGAGCCGCGCCGAAGACGAGCCGACGGCGCTTGCCAGCAATTGCTCGGAGAAGCGGATGACGTCCATGCTCGCTTGCTCCTTGCCGTGGAGCGAGACGTTGGCGCTCTTCTCGAAGGACTGGAAGGAGCGTTCCGTGCGTTCGACGCCAAGATAGCGCGAAATCGTGTCCTTGAGGTCGTTGACGGTGACGGCGGTGCGAAAGCGGCGCAGGCTGGGCATGGGGCTCGCCTCGCGCGGCACGAAGATCGCCGCCTGGATGCGCTCCAGCGGCACGGACGCGCGCGACAGCGACCCCAGCACGAAGAACAGGGCATTGACCGACAGGCTCCACAGCACGCCGTGGTTCAGCGGCTCGCCGACGGTGCCGAACAGCGCCTGCGGCCTCAGCGCCTCGAAGCCGAACAGCCCATTGATGACTATGCCTGAATCGGGGCCGGCCAGCGAAGGCAGAAGAAGCGTGTACCCCCAGACAGCGATGCCCGCGACCATGCCGAGCGCGGCGCCCCGGCCATTGGCGCGGCGCCAGATGAGGCCGCCGATCAGCGCCGGCGCGAATTGCGCGATGGCCGCGAACGACATCAGCCCGATCGAGGACAGCCGCGCGCTGTTGGTGCTTTCGCGGTAGTAGAGGAACGCGATGAACAAAAGGATGAAGATCGCCCCGCGCCGCACGTTGAGGATCAGCGTCGACCAGTCTTCGTTCTCGGAAGAACTGGTCTTGAGCACGCGGCGCACGAACAGCGGGATGATGAGATCGTTGGAGATCATGATCGACAGCGCGACGCTTTCGACGATCACCATCGCGGTCGCCGCCGACAGGCCGCCGACGAAAGCGGCCATGGCGAGCACGTCATGGCCGCCGAGCAGCGGCAGCGACAGCACATAGAGGTCGCTGCTGGTCTTGGCGCCGACCAGCGACAGGCCGGCAAAGGCGATCGGCAGCACGAAGAGGTTGATCGTCACGAGGTAGAGCGGAAACAGCCAGGTCGCCGTGCGCAGCTCCGCCTCGCTGCGGTTCTCGACGATGGTGACGTAGAATTGCCGCGGCAGCATCAGAATGGCAAAGCCGCTCAAGCCGGTCAGCACCAGCCAGGTGGCGAGGGAAGTGTTGTAGCTCATCGCCTGGCGCACCTGGCCGTTGGCGGCGAGCTTGGCGAACATGTCGGCGGGGCCGCCGAAGATCAGGAACGTCACCATCAGGCCGATGGCGAGAAAGGCGGCGAGCTTCACCACGGTCTCGACCGCCACCGCCAGAACCAGCCCGTCCTGATGTTCGGTGGCGTCGGCGTGGCGGGTGCCGAACAGCACCGCGAAAAGCGCCAGAAGCATTGCCACCACCAGCGAGATATCGCTGACGAATGGATCGAAAGAAGGCGGCGAGCCGGTATAATGCTCGATCATCAGGCTGACCGAGCCCGAGATCGCCTTGAGCTGCAGCGCGATATAGGGCACCGCGCCGATCGTGGCGATCAACGTCGCGATCGCCGCGACGGTGAAGCTCTTGCCGTAGCGGGCGCCGAGGAAGTCGGCGATCGAGGTGATCTTCTCGCTCTTTGCCAGCCGGACCAGGCGGTTGAGCAGCGGGAAGCCGAACACGAAGACCAGCACTGGACCGGTATAGATGCCGAGGAATTCGAGGCCGCGCTCTGAGGAGAGGCCGACCGAGCCGAAGAAGGTCCAGGAAGTGCAGTAGATAGCCAGGCTGAGCGCGTAGATGAACGGCCGCGCCCGGCCGAGCCCGGCGGCCGCCGCGCGCCGGTCGCCGACGCTGGCAATGGCGAAAAGCAGCGTCACATAGGCGATCGCGATGATGACGACGAACCAGCCTTGCACGGCCCGCGTTTCCTCCCTGACCGGTCTCCCGTTCCGGCCCGTCCAGGCAATTCCGGGAAAACTACCATGCGATTTTCCGTCCGGAATTGCGTCAGAGCAAATACCCAGAGCGGTCGGGCGTTCCGATGAACGCTCGACCGCCCTTGACGCAATCACAGCTTGGCGCCCAAGTCCATCGCGGCTTTTGGCGCATATGTGGCTGGTGATGCCCCGCGAACATAAACCGGTGCCTTCGCTGTTTTTCCGGTTTTGCAACTGGGAGTTTTTGTTATTGTGGGTTTGGGTCTGCGCCGAAGGACGCTGGTGAGGCGGCAGCGTGGCCGTGATGGGATGGAGGGTCGAAAATGCTGAAAGAATTCCAGGAATTCATTTCCAAGGGCAATGTGATGGACCTGGCTGTCGGCGTCATCATCGGCGCTGCCTTTGGCAGGATCGTCACTTCGCTGGTCGACGATATCATCATGCCCTTCATCGGCGCGCTCGGCGGGGTTGATTTCTCCAACTACTTCATCGGCCTGTCGCACAACGTGACGGCCACGAACCTGGTGGATGCCCGTAAGCAGGGCGCGGTTTTCGCCTATGGTAGCTTCGTCACCCAGGTCATCAATTTCCTGATCATGGCCTTCATCATCTTCCTGATGGTCAAGGCGGTG
>RXJA01000589.1 GCA_003963455.1 Hyphomicrobiales bacterium | reverse complement strand
GCACGAATTCGTGCATGACGGCCGCCACCTGCTCGGCTTCCCCTGCCACTAAGTCGGCTCGGCATCGCCGAACCCGCTTTCAATTCTGGCCCAGCGCGATTCCGAACGGAAAGCCCGCTAAGCATTTTCCCTGGAATTGCCTGGTTGTTTAACGCAATTCCGGACGGAAAACCGCTACGCATTTTTCCTGGAATTGCTTGATTGGCTTAACGCAATTCCGGACGGAAAACCGCTACGCACTTTTCCTGGAATTGCTTGGAGGGATAACTGACATGGTCGGAAAACTTTTGCTGCGCGGCATGCTTGTCGGGCTGGTCGCGGGGGTGCTCGCGTTCGCCTTCGCGCGCGTCTATGGCGAGCCGCAGGTCGACAAGGCGATCGCTTTCGAGGAACAGCAGGCCCAGGCGGCCGGCGAGGCGCCGGAGCCCGAGATGGTCAGCCGCGCCACGCAGGCCGGCATCGGTCTCGCAACCGGCGTGCTGGTCTATGGCGCGGCGCTCGGCGGGTTGTTCTCGCTGGTCTTTGCCTATGCCTATGGCCGGCTGGGCTCGCTCGGGCCCCGCGGCACCTCGGCGCTGCTGGCGCTGCTCGGCTTCCTTGCCGTGATCGTGGTTCCCAGCCTCAAATACCCGGCGAACCCACCCGCGGTCGGCAACCCCGAGACGATCGCCTACCGCACCGAACTGTTCTTCATAATGATCGTGGTCTCGATCGCGGCGATGGTGGCGGCGGTGGGCTTGGCGCAGCGGCTGTGGAAGCAACTCGGCGCCTGGAACGCCTCGATCGTGGCTGGACTCGCTTTCCTCGTCGTCTTCGCACTGGTGAAGGCAGCCCTGCCCGACATCAACGAAGTGCCGGAAAACTTCTCGGCGACGGTGCTGTGGCAGTTCCGCGTCGCCTCGCTCGGCATGCAGCTCGTATTGTGGACCGTCGTCGGGCTCGGCTTCGGCGCGGTTGTCGAGCGCGTGGTCGCGGCGCGCGACCAACGCGGCCCCGCCCGCCGCTACGCTTGAAGCCCATGCGTTGGCCGCCACGGTTCCCTGCCCTGGCGGCCATTTTCTTTTTGGCGACATGGCAGTCACTTCTGGTCGCCATCCCGGCCGAGGCGCATAGCGGGTCCTCCGCACCGCCTCCCCCCGGCATCCAGATCCCCAGCCTGACCCACGGCCAGATGGCTGTGATCGCGCGCTATCGCGGCGACATCATCGACCTTGCCCGGCGCCAGACCGTGACCGACCCGACCTTCAGGCGGCTCTACAATCACGGCAACCTGCAATTCACCTACTGCCTGTGGGGCCTGATGCCGGGAAGCATCGGCGACGAGGAAAGTCCCTTCAACGAATGCAGCCACGCCTATCTCGCCACGGCCAAGGCGCTGCTTACCCATATGTCGACGATGCCCTCGGCCGAACGCGAGGCCAAGGCGCTGATCTCGGACATCGACGCCGACATGGTGCGCGGGGGCGCGTCCTGGATCCTGTGCCAGTACAGCGGCGAGGCCTTCAGCACCGGCGCGGTCGTCGAGCCCAGATGGCGCGACATGCTCTTTCACCTGCCAAGCCTTGCCGTGCTGCTTGCGACCATTGCCGCGCTGATTGGGGCCGGCTGGTCGATCTTCGGCGCGTCCTCCTCGCGCCAACGCGCCGCCTAGCCGTCGGCAGCAAGCCGGCGTAAGAAGCGCCATCCATCCGACGCCCGCCCGGACCCGCCGCCAGCCATGCTTGTCTCCGAAGCCCTCGCCGTCACCGCCGCCTTGTGCAGCGCGCTGAGCTCCATGTTCCTCAGCGAGCTCAAGGGCCGCGTTCCCCTGCTCCAACTTGCCCGCTGGCAGATGCTCGCGACCTTCGTGATGACCGGCTCGGTGTCGCTGGCGATCGGCGGCTGGCACACGATCGGACCGAGGGAGTTCTGGCTGCTTGCGGGGTCGAGCTTCGCCGGCATCAGCATCGCCAGCACGACCTATTTCGCGACCATCTATTCGGTCGGCCCGCGCATCACGGCGCTGCTCTTCTCGCTCACCTCGCCATTCGCGCTCGCGCTCGGCTATCTCGTGCTCGGCGAAACCATCAGCCGCTGGCAGGCGCTGGGCGTGGCGCTGGTGCTTGCCGGCATCGTGCTTGCGATCGGCATGCCGCGGCGGTTCCTCAAGCGCGGCGAGCTGGCGCCGGCGATGCCGGTCGTCACCCCTTCGACCGTGCCGGTCAGCACCGCACCCGGCCCGCCGCTCACCGGGCGCCTTGGACCAGGCATCGTGCTCGGCGTGACGACGGCCCTCGGCCAGGCGACCGGCACCCTTCTGGCGCGGCCGGCCATGGCCGCCGGCGTCGAGCCGTTCTCGGCCATGGCGCTGCGCTCGGGCCTCGCCGTGATCCTGTTCATCGCGCTCGCCGCGACGCCGTTCGGCAGGGGCAAGCGGGAGGCCGTCCAAGTCGGCACGGTCGGGCTCGCCGTGCTTTCCGCCTTCGTTGGCACCTCGCTCGGCATGTCCTGCCTGATGGCCGCGCTGCGCAACGGCAATGTCGGCATCATCTCGACACTGTCCTCGATGACGCCGGTCATCATCCTGCCGATGGTGTGGCTGCGCAGCAGTCAAAGGCCGACCGCGGCCGCCTGGGCCGGCGCGCTTCTCGCCATCGCCGGCACCGCGCTGATCAGCGTCCGGTGAGCTGAGCCGTCATCATCAGGCAGGTTCCGCGCCGTCGCTCAAAAGAGCGCCGTCTCACCCGTGCGCGTGTTCGCGGTGATGCCCTTCCGGCTCGGCCATGGCGAAGGGCAAATCCTCGCTGTCCAGGCCGGCCGCCAATTGCAGCCTGGCGCTGAACTCATGCGGCTCGGCGGGAGCTACAAGGCTTTGCAGATAGTGGTGGTCGCCGCCGACCGGGGACAGCGGCAGGCTTTCGACGGCACCGCCGGCGCGTTCGATGGCGACATTCGCCCGCAGGCCCTCGGCGTGGCGCGAGAGGCGCAGCCGCATGCGCTCGCCCTGCGGCGTGCCGACGATCTCCAGCAGCCCGCTGGCCAGCTTGCCGGACACCAGGAACGGATCCGGCGCGTGATGGTGGCCGCCCTGCGGTTCCTGCTCCGCAAAGCGGACCGTGGCAACGTCGAGCGCGGGAATATGCGCGAAGAGTTCGGCCTTGAGCGATGCGGCGATGTTGTTCGCGGCGGCAAGCAGCAGCCCGTCATTGACCGCGATCTCCACGTCGACCCGCAGCTTGTGGCCGAGCCAGCGGGCCTTGGCGTCGACCACCCTGTCGATCCCGGCGACATGGGCGGCGGCGTGGTGAATCTCGTCGACGAGGCCGGGCTCCACGCCATCCAGCATGCGCGTCAGCACGGAACGCGCCGACTGCCAGACGATGCCGAAGATGGCGACGGTGATGACGAGGCCGATGATCGGGTCGGCGAGCGGGTAACCAAGCCAGACGCCGAGCGCGCCGACGACGACGGCAAGGCTGGTGAGCCCGTCGGTGCGCGCGTGGTAGCCATCGGCGATCAGGGCCGCGCTATTGATCTGGCGGCCGACGCGGATGCGGAAGACGGCAACCGCCTCGTTGCCGAGGAAGCCGATGATGCCGGCCGCCGCGAGCCAGCCCAGGAACTGGATCGGATGCGGGTTGAACAGGCGATTCAGCGCTTCATATCCGGCGACGAGCGCGCTCGCCAAGATGATGAGCACGATGGCTATGCCGGCAAGATCCTCGACCCGGCCGAGGCCGTAGGTGAAGATACGGGTCGGCTTGCGGCGCGCCAGCACGAAGGCGATCCAGAGCGGAATGGCCGTGGTCGCGTCGGCGATGTTGTGGATGGTGTCGGCGAGCAGCGCCACGCTGCCTGAAAAGACGACGACCGCGATCTGCGCCGCAGCCGTCACGGCCAGGATTGCGAAGGACCATTTGATCGCCCAGATGCCGCGCTCCGTCGTGGCGATCGTCGCGTCGATCACGCCATGCGTGTGCCCTTGCGGTCCGTGATGGTCGTGTCCATGCCCGCCATGGTCATGCCCGTGCGGGCCGAAGCCGAACCAGTCGAGAATCTTCGTCCGCATGAACGGCCTCACAGATATTTGGTGAGCTGCTTCAGCTCTTTCAGCGTGTCCCTGGTCGGCTCGCCGCCCTCGACAAGGCAATGCTCCATATGGTCGTGGATCAGCTCCCGCTTGGCGTTGCCGACGGCGCTTTCGACGGCGTGGAGCTGCTGCGCGAGATCAAGGCAGGAGCGGCCCTGCTCGAACATGGCGAGCACGGCGGCGAGATGGCCGTGCGCGCGCTTGAGCCGGGCGATGATGTCGGGATGGGAGCTGTGTATCGTCATGCTATTATCCTATCCCCCAGGGTAGGATAAAGCAAACAGACAATGCGCCGCATGGCCCGCTTGAAACGGGACCTCCAGCGGCTGGACTCACCGCCCCGCCCCCGTTACAGAAAAGCCTCAACCGAGGCATCGCGCTGAAGCCGCGCCCACTCCATGATCACAGTGAGAAAGCCCCTTCGGGACGAAGAATTGTACTTCGTCTTCGCTGGCGAGAACTGCTTTGCATTCTTTTATCTGCTCAGCGGAACCGGGGACAAACCCGTCTGGGCCGTCAGTGGCCAGTACAAGCCCCTCGCCGCCAATGTCGATGATTTCGACAGTTACGACCATGCCTTGCGGTTCATCATGGCTCATGCTCCGGTTCAGTGACTGAACCGCACGGATCCCTGATGCGCGGCCGCCCTGGCGTAGCGGCCGGGCGGCTGGCCGACATGGCGGCTGAAGGCGGTGCTGAAGGTGCTTGCCGAGCCGTAGCCGACGCGCCCGGCGATCTCGGCGATGTCGGCCTCCTGCCGGCGCAGCAGGTCCTTCGCCAGCGCCATGCGCCAGGCCAGCAGATATTCCATCGGCGGTACGCCGACGCCGCGCACGAAGCGGTCGAAGAAGGCGGAGCGAGAGAGAGCCGCCTCCTTCGCCAATTCGACCATTGTCCACGGCCGCGCCGGATCGGCATGCATGCGGCGGATCGCTTCCGCCAGCCGCGCGTCGCCCAGGCCGCGCAGCAGGCCGGCCGGCGCGTCGGCCGTCTGCGTCTGCCGCAGGGATTCGACGAGCAGGATCTCGATTAGCCGGGTCAGCACAAGGTCGCGCCCTGAATGCCGGCCCGCCGCCTCCTCGATCAGCAGTCTCACCAGAACCGACAGCCGCTCGACGCCCCGGACATGGACCTGGCCAGGCAGCAGCGAAACCAGCAGGCCGGAATCCTCGCCGTCGAACAGGAAATAGCCGCCAAGCATGCGCAGGTCAGCCGGACCGTCCTGCCTGCCGTGGCGCACCTCCTCCGTCGCGGCCGCGGCAAGTTTCGGATCGATGAGGGTCGGGACGACCGGCTCGAAACCGGTCATGGTGAAGCCGGGCGTTGTCGGCAGCAGGACGAAATCGCCGGCCTCGAGCGTCAGGGGCGGCTGGCCGTCGACCGCCAGCCGGCAGGCGCCCTCGATGACGATGGCGAAGCTCGGATGGCCGAAATCCGCGTAGCGGACACCCCAGCTCCCGGCGCCGCTGATGCCCTTGGTGAACACGGCGCGGGGCCTGAGCAAGCCTATGACTTCGGAGAGCGGATCGACCATATCAGGACTTTTGCAAACAAAACATGGACTGTCAATTATAGATAGTCCTGTGTTCAGCTCGTAAATCTTGGCGCGATGAACGAGCAACAAGGAATGATCCCATGAAAACCATCCTCATCACCGGCGCTTCCTCGGGCTATGGCCTGGAGACGGCGCGCCATTTCCTCTCGAATGGCTGGAACGTCGTCGCCACCATGCGAAACCCGCGCGAGGATGTGCTGCCGCGTTCGCCGGCGCTGCGCTTGCTTGCGCTCGACGTGACTGACGACAGAGGCATCGCGGCGGCGATCGAGGCGGCCGGGCCGATCGACGCGCTGGTCAACAATGCCGGCATCGGCGTCGCCGGCGCTTTCGAGGCAACGCCGATGGCGCATATCCGCAAGGTCTTCGAGACCAACACGTTCGGCGTCATGGCCATGACCCAGGCGGTGATCCCGCAGATGCGCGAGCGCCGCTCCGGCGTCATCGTGAACGTGACGTCGAGTGCCACGCTGGCGCCCTTCCCGCTGGCCGCGCCCTACACCGCTAGCAAGCAGGCGATCGAAGGTTTCACCGGCTCGCTGGCCTTGGAACTTGCTTACTTCAACGTGCGGGCCAAGCTGGTCGAGCCCGGCTACGGCCCGACGACGAGGTTCGCCGCCAACACCGGCGTCAATGTCCAGGACCTTATCCCCGAGGCCTATGCCGACTTTGCCAGGGCAATCTTCGGCGATCTGGCGAACCCGGCGATGGCCGGGGCGCTGACCACCAGGGAAACCGATGTCGCCGAGGGCGTGTGGCGGGCCGTCAACGACACGACCGACACACTGCGCTTCCCCGCCGGAGCCGACGCGGTCGCCTTGGCGCGAGCCGCGTGAGAGGCTCAAGGGCGTCGTGGCTGTCCGTTTGCCTACAATTTATCGGGCCAGCGTTGGTCGCCGTGCATGACGGTCACGACCTCAACCGTCGGGGCGGTGACGCGATAAGCGACGATGTAGGGAATAACGCCGAACACCAATTCCCGTGTTCCCTTGATACGGCCGGGGCGCCCCATCCCCGGCTGCTCGCCGAGATTGTCCACGGCCGAGACGATCCGCGCGACGATCCGGCCGGCAGCGCTCGGGTTATCCTCAGGATGTGGCCGCCTATCTGGTCCAACCGCAGGATCGCTCTGCGGGTCCACCGTACAATGCGGCGGCTCATGAATTGGGTTTGACGTATTTGGCGATAACGCCGGCAAGTTCGTCTGAACCGGCGAAGTCACCGGCGTCCGCCTCGGCAAGCCCGGCCTCGGACAGTAAAGGCGGCCACGATGAACTCCTTTGGTTCATGTTGATCTGAAAAAACCATTTCGATCCGTCAAGGCTCAGAGATCGCTCGTAAGCCTCGACCGCTTCTCCGTTCGATCAAACCTCTTGGAACTCCAACCCGCCGAAAGCGTCGCGGTCGAGCGGCCATCCCGCCTGCTCGCGGCCGACAGCCAAAAATACGCTTCTGTCGGTGAACCATTTCACGGACGCGAACGACCCAATGTCGGAAGCGACACCGCAACGACACGATTAAGTCGAATTATTTGTATTCAAATGACTTGCGCGACGTTATGCGGGTGTTGCGAGCGTGCCGGATCTGAGGAGGGTGAGATGGTGGCGGCGAAGCTACACGGCGTTGAACTCGTCAGGGGACAGAAGTGGACGGTGCGCGTCACCGCCTACGGCACGACGCTCATCTTCCCCTTTGAAGCCGAGCAATATGCGCGCTCCTATGCCGATGGCCAGGCCTTCCGCCTCGGCGTCGAGGTTGTCGAGCTGAAGGACTGCGCCTGAGGAGCCAATCCGGTGGCCGTCCGCTGGCCTGATGACCGCCCAGCCGATACGATAGGCACATGTCGGCTCTCGACTCGGCAAGGCAATGGGCGCGCGCCATCAAGCGCGATGTTGTGGCGCTGTGGATTGCCGCCCGCGACCCGCGCGTGCCCTGGTACGCAAAAGCCACCGCGGGCGCCGTCGCGGCCTATGCGCTGAGCCCGATCGATCTCATCCCGGACTTCATCCCGATCCTCGGCTATCTGGACGACCTGCTGATCGTGCCTCTCGGCATCATGCTGGCGGTCAAGCTGGTGCCGGCCGATCTGATGCGGGAGTTCCGCCAAGAGGCCACGCGGCGCGAGAAGCCGGCCAGCAAAGTGGGTCTCGCCTTCATGATCGCGCTCTGGGCCCTGGCGGCGCTGGCGCTGACCTGGCTGTTCTGGCCGAGGCCGGCCTAAAGCGCGTCGCGTTGAACCGGATTCATGCGACGCGCTTTAGGTCCTTGTTTTTATGCATGTCGTCTTCCCAAAACCGAGGTCACTTTTGGGCGACATGCATTGGGCCCGCTCGGGTTGACCGGAAGGCGTCGGTTATATTCGAGTTGCCCGTCCGTGGGCCAGCAGCAGCGCAGATCCAGTCAGATTAGCGACCTCTTGTATTCGATGAAAATCAGGATCATGCTGGTCGACGCGCGAAATCGCGTGCGCAGCGCGTGGGTGAAGAAGGGTCAGGCGTGATGGAGTTTGCAGTCTGCTACGGCCACAACGGGCTCGATCTGGCGCGGTCGATTTTCCTGGACGTCACGGCTTTCTTCGCGCTGATGGCGCCAATGGCGATGGCGCGGCTGGTCGAGATATCGCGAGAGGATGCCGCGGCGAGAATGCAGGTCGGCGTGGCGAGCTGAAAGCCGCGTCCGTGGAATTGCCCTAACGGCCGACCTTTCGGATCGACAGGTCGCCGAACAGGGCTGAACAGTCGATCTCCTCCTGGAAATGCGCCTGCGGGTCGAGAACCAGCCACGAGGCGTGGGTGCGAAGCTTCTTCAGCCTGGCGTTCTTTTCCGCACGCACGAGGCGCTCCGCCTCGGCTGTCGAGGCCTGAAAAGGCCTTTCGCCCTTGCGCTGATGAGGGTTCCTCGGCATCGCGGTCGAAACGCGCTTACCCGCCTTTCGTTCCGTCGAGAATGGGCGATTGGCGGCCTAGGCGCATCGCGGCGTTCCAGTGTCGGCCGCCGGCGCCGCGCATTCCCCCGGCGCCGCACCCCGGGCGACAGACGAGGATGGCAGAGTGCCGGGATCGGTATGGGGGTAGCCCGGCTTGCCTTGGCGGCAAAAGAGTACCGCTCTTCAACCGGCAAGCCGGGCTAATACGCCGGCCATTGGGTTTCCTTGGGGGGAGCCGGCGCGGGATCAGACTGTCCGTTTCCCATTGCGCCCGCAATTGTCGCTGAGGTCCTACGCGCCGGCGCAATGGTCCGAGCGGCCAGCGCGATTTGCGAAAAGCGTGAAGCAGCGCTCGAACGGGATCACGCTCTATCTCTTCGATTCGACGACGGGTTGAGATTTGAGGCCGGCTCCAAGCCGAATCATCCGGCCTCCGGCGCCCGAACGCTCAGGCCCGCGTGAACCGGCTGGCTTTCTGGAGCGTGTTCTTGACGAAAAGCTCGGCGTGCCGCGCCCACTCCGCTTCCGTGACGGCGTTCTCCCGAACGGACCGCCTGAAAGCATCCCGCAATGCCTCGAGCTCAAAAACCGACAGCCGTTGGTTTCTTTTATGTTTTCTTGTGCCGACGTCCATACTGCGTTGCCAATGACAGCAAGGTAACGCCCATCGTATAGGCGGCGCGCGTTCGACCCATCAAGGCCTTGGCCTTGACTTCTTTTGGGGGCAAATCCGCGGCGACGTTCACCGGATTTGCGAGCCATGCCAACCGACAGGCTCACCGCTGGATATTCGTATCTATAGCGTCCGATAGAAGGGCCAGGGAACGCCAAGGCGGCCGCGATATGGCGCGATATCCCGCGCGGGGGCATATATCTTTTGCTATGGACCTCGGGCCCGATTGGTGGTTGTGTCGGCGTCGCAAGAGATGACCTGCATTCAGGTGGCAGCCGGCCCGCGTTCTCCCCCGTCAACAGGAGCGACGCGGGCTTTTGCCGTTCGGAGGGCGAGCAACCCCCTCGCCCGCGACTCCGAACCGGCAACCGCCCGTTGTTAACCTTCCCCATCGGCACGGACCAAGGTCGGTGTCGCAATTGTCTCCCCTTGCCTATACTCTCGCGAACGGGTGGGTGAACGGTGCCGATGTTCGGGAGGTATCTACGACAACTTGTACGAGTCTGGGGCGGGCTTTCGCTCGCCTGGCAGTTCGTGATCGCGGGCGGCATCGGCCTTCTGGCCGTGATGCTCGTGGTGGGGCTGTGGGTGACATCGCAGATCCGTGACGGCGTCCTGCACAATTCCGCCACCACCACAGCGCTCTATGTCGACAGCGTGATCGCGCCGCTGCTGCCCGACATGCGAAAGAGCCAGGAACTCGACGACACCGTCAAGCGGGCGCTGGACGAGACGCTCGGCCAGGGCGCGCTCGGGAAAAGGCTGGTGTCGTTCAAGCTGTGGCGGCGCGACGGCACGATCCTCTATTCGAAAGACGCCCACCTCATCGGCAGGCGGATCAAGCCCAACGTCAATCTCGTTGCCGCTTTCGCCGGCAATGTCATGGTCAGATACAACTCCAACAGGCTCGCAGACGAGGAAGACGAGAAAGAGCGGTCGATGGGGGTGCCGCTGCTCGAGATCTACAACCCGGTGCGCGAACCCTGGTCGGGCGAGGTCGTGGCTGTGTCTGAATTCTACGAATTGTCCGGCGATTTCGAGGAATCGCTGCGCTCGGCCCTGTTGTGGAGCTGGCTGGTGGTGGCCGCCGCCACGGCGGCCGCGCTTGCCCTGCTGTCGGGCATTGTTTTCCGCGGCAGCCGCACCATCGTCACGCAGCAGGCGGCGCTCGAGGCCAAGGTTTCCGAATTGCAGGCGGCGCTGGCGCAGAACTCGTCGCTGCGGCAGCGCGTCCAGCGCGCGTCGCGGCGCGCCACGGCCATCAACGAGCGTTATCTGAGGCGCATCGGGGCCGACCTGCATGACGGGCCGGCGCAACTGGTGGCGCTCGCCGCGCTCAGGATGGACAGCCCGGTGCTGGTCGACCCGGCCACGTCGAGCGCGCGGCGCGAAGCCGAGATCGCCGGCATCCACAAGACGCTCGGCGAAGCGATGCGCGAGATACGCGGCATCTGCAACGGACTGGTGCTGCCGCAGATCGAGACCCAGGCCGTCGCCGACATATTGCGGCTGGCGGTGGCCGAGCATGAGCGGCGCACCAGCACCAATGTGCTGCTGACCCTGCCGGAGCGCTTGCCGGAGCTCGGCACCTCGGAAAAGATCAGCATCTACCGGTTCGTGCAGGAAGGCCTGAACAACGCCTACCGCCACGGCAAGGGCAAGGGCCAGCAGGTCAGGGCCACGACGAAGGGCGGCAAGCTCCTGGTCGAGGTGATGGACGCCGGCCCCGGCTTCGACCCGGCCAGAAGCGAAGGCCTGGGACTTGCGGGCCTCAGGGAACGCATCGAAAGCATAGGCGGGCAGTTCGAAACGCTGACCGGCCCGGGAGGAACCAGATTGGTGATCACCTTGTCTGTCGAGGAGCAACCGTGAGCACATCCATCCGCATCGCAATAGTCGACGACCACCCATTGTTTCGCGAGGGCGTGGCGCGCAGCCTCGGCGAGATAGGCGGCTTCGAACTTGTCGGCGAAGGCGCCAGCGCCGAGGACGCCGAAAGGCTGGTGCGCGCCAGCACGCCCGACATACTCCTGCTCGACATCAGCATGCCAGGCGGCGGCCTGAGCGCGCTTGCCGGCATCCTTTCGGCGATGCCGGAGCAGAAGGTCGTCATGCTGACGGTGTCGGAGACCAACGCCGACGTCGCCCAGGCGCTGAAGGCCGGCGCGCGCGGCTATGTGCTGAAGGGCGTCGGCTCCAAGGCGCTGGCCGAGATCCTGCGCGATGTCGCCAACGGCCAGAGCTATGTGTCGCCGAGCCTTTCGGCCAGGCTGCTTTCCGACCTTCTGCAGCCGACCGGCAGCAAGCCGGATCCGCTCGCCCAGCTCACCGGCCGCGAGGCCGAGATCCTGAAGCTGGTCGCGGAAGGGCTGAGCAACAAGGAGGTCGCCGCCCGGCTGTCGCTGCAGGAAAAGACGGTCAAGCACCACATGACCAGGGTGCTCGCCAAGCTCAACGTGCGTAACCGCACCGAGGCGGCGCTGCTGATGCATGAGGCGAGGGAGAGGAATTGAGGGGAACTGAGGAACTGGAGAACTGAGGAATCAGTGAGCCAGGCCTTCAATTCTCCAATTCTTCAGTTCCCCAGTTCCCTTCCCTGCCCCCAACGCAAATCACCCCCGCCTTGAGGGACGGGGGTGATCTTGCGGAGCGCGGGAAAAGGGGTAGCTTCCCCGCGGCCCTCACAAATTCAGCAGGCGCGACACGTCCTCCTGCGTCGCCAGGCGGTCGACGATGGTGCGGCCCAGTGCATCCGTCATCTCGAAGCGGCCGTTCTGGACTTTTTCCTTCATGCCGTTGCGATGGATGACGGTGATCTTGTCGCCCTCGATCGAGAGCGTGTCGCCGGTCGCCGTGTTGGTGTAGCTGTTCTTGCCGCCCGGATCGGTATTGCCCTTGCCGTTGTTGTTGCCCGGGCCGGCATTGGGGTTGCCGCCGCCTGCGTTGCTGTTGCCGGAATTGCCGCCGGCGTTGCTGTTGCCGGAGTTGCCGCCGGCATTGCTGTTGCCCGATGAATTTCCGCCGGCGCTGCTTCCGCCGTTGCCATTGCCGCCGTTGCCGCCGCTACCGCCATTGCCATTGTTGGCGTACGCGATGGAACCGAGCTTCGTCACCTTGTCCGGCGCCAGCAGGCAGGGCGCCACGACAAGCGCCAGCGCGGCGGCGACGCGCGGCGTGAGGTGGGCAAGCCTTTTGCAAGCGGGGTGGCGCATTCTGTCCTTTTCCGCCGGTTCCACCTCGGGACGGCCGAAGATCCACTCACGGCGCGGGCGGGACGGAACCAGTGTCTCGCTGACGGGCAAGGATCACATTCGGGCGAGGCGACGAAAGCGGCCCACGACCCATGCCCCGGCCGCTCGGACCATTTCCGCCGCCATGGGTGACCAATGTCGCAACCGACGGGCGTTACCGGGTTCAAAAAAATTACCCCCGCACGGAGGCGGGGGTAAGGTGAGCAGCCAGATCCTACCGAAAGACGATCAGGACCGCAGAGACGAAGCAAAAGGTGGCAACCTGATTTTGCAGCGCTGACCTCCGGTCCCTTGAGATCTAATCCCGATAAAACCTCGCTCTCACAAACTCTGTCCTCACAAACTCCTCAGGCGATTGAGATCGGCCACGGTGGCCTTGCGGTCGACGATGGTGCGTCCGTATTTGTCTTCCATCCTGAACCGGCCGTTCTCGATCGTCTCCTTCATTCCATTGCGGTGCGTGACCTGGATGCCGCTGGGCGTAGCCTCGACCTTGTCCCCGGTAAGCGCGTTCACGTGGCTGTCGACATCGGCGGCGCCTGCCGTGCTGGCGCTGCTGTTTGCGCTGCTGTTTCCGTTGTCGCTGCTGCTGTTTGAGCTGTTACCGCTGCTGCTATTTCCGTTGCTGTTCCCGCTGTTGCCGCTGCTATTTCCGTTGCTGTTCCCGCTGTTGCCGCTGCTATTTCCGTTGCTGTTCCCGCTGTTGCCGCCGCTATTGCCGTTTCCGTTCCCGCTGTTGCCGCCGCTATTACCGTTTCCGTTGCCGCTGTTGCCGCCGCTATTACCGTTTCCGTTTCCGTTCCCGTTGCCGCCGCTGCTATTTCCGTTGCCGCCGCTGTTCCCACCGCCATTGCCGCCCTTGGCATAGGCCTTGGTGACAGCGACACCATCGATGGAGAGACTGAAAGGCGCGACGACGAGCGGCAACGCAGTCAGCGCCCGCAAGACCAGCCCGCAGCCCACGCGCGATGCGCGCATTCCGCTCTCCCCGCGCCAGTTCTTCAGCCCGTCGGCCGAACTACCCCACCGGCAATTTCGCAACGTAACCATCCTCAATCAGCTCTCCATAAGGAAGTGGCCCACGACCCTTGTCTTGTCCACTCGGACTTGCTGCGAATCATTCATAGGACCTAAGTCTTACTTCAACCGCAGATTGCTCGTCATACGGCTTGAATTTCAAAGCCAGCCAACCCTTCAGGAGTGCAAAGGGCTCCAAGGGCAGCCAAGGAGGTAGCGCTGAGACGGACTCAGGCGAAGCGCTTGGGTCTTGTTCCGATCCCCAAGACGCTGGACGGCCTCAAGCGAGCGAAGGCGCCGGCCGCCGCGCGGCGACCGCCGTGCCGAAGGCGGCGGCAATGACGGCGGCGATGCCGGCGCATTGCAAAAGGTCGAGCTTCTCATGAAGGAACAGGTATCCGGTCAGGGCGCCGCCCGCCGGCTCCAGGCACACCAGCATGCCGTAGACCCTGGCCGGCATGCGGGCCAGCACCAGCATTTCCAGGTAGAAGGGCAGCGCGCTGGAGAACAGGCCGACCACGGCCGCGCCCGCCATGACGTGTGGGTCGGCGAGATGTGCTTGAGCGGCGCCGAAGCCGAAAGGCAGCGCCAGCACCGCGGCGATCGCCATGCCATAGGCGGAAGTGCGCACGCCGAGCTCGGCTCCGGCCTTCTGCGCGAAGATGATGTAGAGCCCCCAACAGGCGCCGGCTGCGAGCGCCAGCGCCACGCCGAGCGGATCGAGCCCGCGGCTGATACCGGCAAAGGGCGACAGCAGCGCGATGCCCGCTACCGCCAGCCCCACCCAGACGAGGTCGAGCAGGCGCCGGGAGCCGAGGGTCGCGACGAACAGCGGCCCGGTGAATTCCAGCGCCACGCAGATACCCAGCGGAATGCGCTGGAGCGCGGCATAAAACAGCATGTTCATGGCGCAGACAGTGACGCCGTAGGCGGCGAGCCAGGGCAGGTTCTTCCGCGACGGCAGCACCTTCCAGGGCCTGAGCACCGCCGCCAGCATCAGCGCGCCGATGGCCAGCCTCAGCATCGTCGTGCCTTCCGGGCCCAGCGCCGGGAACAGACCCTTGGCGAAGGCGGCGCCGACCTGCACCGACAGCATGGCGCCGAGCAGGCCGACGATGGGCATGGCGCCGACATGGGCGTCCGGCTTCGCGGTCTGCGCTGCGGTCAATCCTGGCTCCATCCCCTGGTTCGGGATGGAGATAGGGCGCGAAGCTCAGGCTGTCGTGAGGCAGGGCGAGGTTGATGGGTGGGACAAGGCTTCGCGGATCGAGACCTACCCGCGTTCGTCACCCCGGGGCGGAGCAAGGAGCGAAGCGACGCGCGCGGACCCTAGGATCCATGCCGTGACCCCAAGGCGTTGCCACGCTTATAGAATTCTGCACTGCCGCGCTCCATGCCAAAGGTCACGGCATGGATCCTCGGGTCAAGGCCGAGGATGACGAAGCGTTGGCGTGAGGCCCCTCTCTGCCCCGCTGCGCGGGGCACCTCTCCCCCGCTCTTGGCGGGGGCGAGGAAATGCGTCGGCGTCACCCCGCCATGGCGAGCGGCGCGGCGCTCTTGTTGGGGATCTGGATGTCGATCTCCAGCGTCGACATGGTGGCGCCGCGATCCATCGAGACCTGGAGGTAGTCCTGGTCGATCTGCACATGCTTGGCAATGACCGCCATGATCTCCTCGCGCAGGATGGAAACGAGGTCGGGCTGGCCGCGGCTCTGGCGCTCATAGGCGAGCAGCAGCTGCAGCCGCTCGCGCGCCACCGGCGCGCTGGTGCGCCGCTTGAAGAGATCGAGGATGCTCATGCGGCCCTCCTTCCGAGCAGCCGGTCGAGGAAGCCCTTGCGTTCGAAGGGGACGACCACCGGCAGGTCTTCGCCTTCAAGGCGTCTTGCCGCTTCGAGGTAAGCCTTTGCGGCACCATTGAGCGGTTCCGAGAGCGTGACGGGCGAGCCGAGGTTGGAGGCCCGCAGCACATCCTG
>RXJA01000140.1 GCA_003963455.1 Hyphomicrobiales bacterium | reverse complement strand
ACGCCAGTCATCGCAATGGTGCGGCGGCCGACTCACGTCATGCCTGGCACTCTGGCCGGTGACGCGCGTGCCGCGGTCGTGACCGGCCTCTCGGCGCGAGCAAGCGAACGCGTCATTGAAGCGCAAATCGAATCGGGAGCTCATTTGATGAGCGACGAGTGGAAGGCATTCATGGCCGTTGGTGAGAGCTTTGCCAAGCACGAGACCGTGAAGCATTCCAGCGGCGAATACGTTCGCGACGCCGTCCACGTCAATTCGGTTGAAGGGTTCAATTCTCGCGTCCGCCGCACCATCGCCGGCGTGTTTCATCATATCAGCCCGCAGCATGCCGATCTGTATTTCCACGAAATAGGCTTTCGCTGGTCCCAGCGTGTCGTCGCTGGGAATGTCGTTCGGAAAACTCGGCACGGCCAAATCATGCGGACTCTCTGGTCACGGGTGCCGCCGGCGCTGCAACTGCCGAACGTTTTCCGCGCCGCGACCGGCCGTCAGATGCGTCGAAGCCCGGATGGCGGCATTGTCATCAAATCAGCCGTAGCTGTCTTTGGTTGATAAAGGCCGCGCGAGACATCGAAGACGCCGTTCCTGCC
Source organism: Hyphomicrobiales bacterium (assembly GCA_003963455.1). GTDB lineage: Bacteria > Pseudomonadota > Alphaproteobacteria > Rhizobiales > Rhizobiaceae > Mesorhizobium. Next base: position 14,949 of record RXJA01000140.1, on the reverse strand, counting down.
GGCCCCGACCTCGATATAGCCATAGCCGGTCTCGGGCTGCGTCGGCCTGATGCCGAACACCACCAGGCGCCCGGCACTGGCCGCGGCCGCGCCGGCTTCGATGCTCTGCCAGAGCTGGCGCGCGGTGGAAATCTCGTGGTCGGAGGGCACCACGAGAACCAGCGCGTCGCCAAATTCGGAGAGCGTGCGCAGGCTGGCCAGCGCCACGGCAGCCGCGGTGTTGCGCCCTGCGGGCTCGAACAGCGGGCCGCCACCAGAAAGGTCGACGCCGGCAAGGTCGGCATGGACGCGCTCGGCGTGGCGCTCGGATGCGATCAGGAAGATCGGTGTGGCGCCTTCCGGTCGCGCTGCCAGCCGGCGCAAGGTCTTGGCCAGCATCGAGCCGTCGCCCGAGAAGTCGTGGAACTGCTTGGGATTGTCCTCTCGCGAAAGCGGCCACAGCCGTGAGCCGACGCCGCCGCTCATGACGAAACTGACGATGCGCTGGCCCATGGATGCCCTGCTAAAAGGTCTGATTGTAGGCGCCGACTTCCGTGCTGCGGCGCAGCACGGCGTCGACCGCCTCGAACATCTCCCGGCGCCGCTCCGACGATACCGGGCTCTCAACCACGACCACAAGCTCCGGCTTATTGGATGAAGCCCGGACAAGGCCCCAGGTGCCATCCTCGGCGACGACGCGAACGCCGTTTACGGTGATGAGTGCGGCGATTTTCTGGCCGGCAAAGCTTGCTCCCTCACGCCGCATCGACTCGAAATCGGCGACCACGCGTTCCACGACGCCGTATTTCACCTCGTCGGCGCAGTGCGGCGACATGGTCGGCGTGCCATAGGTCAGCGGCAGCGCCCGGTAAAAGTCGGCCATCGAGCTTTGCGGATTGCGATCGAGCATCTGGCAGACGGCAATCGCGGTGATCAGCCCGTCGTCATAACCGCGGCCGATCGGCGGGTTGAAGAAGAACTGCCCGGATTTCTCGAAGCCAGCGACAGCGCCGAGCTCGGCAACACGGCGCTTGATCTAGGAATGGCCGGTCTTCCAGTAATCGGTGACGGCACCGTTTGCCTTGAGCACATGATCGGTGGCGAAGAGGCCCGTCGACTTGACGTCGACGACGAAGGCCGAGCCTGGGTGCAGGGTGGAGATATCCCGCGCCAGCATGACGCCGACCTTGTCGGCAAAAATCTCGTTGCCCTCATTGTCGACGACACCGCAGCGGTCGCCGTCGCCATCGAAACCCAGGCCGACATCGGCGCCGGTTTCCAGCACTTTCTCGCTGATGGCATGCAGCATCTGCATGTCCTCGGGATTGGGGTTGTAGCGCGGGAAAGCATGGTCGAGCCCAACATCGAGCGAGATCACCTCGCAGCCGACGCGCGCGAGCGCTTCGGGCGCGAAGGCGCCAGCGGTGCCGTTGCCGCAGGCACAGACAACGCGCAGTTTGCGGGCGGTGCGCTTTCCGCCGGTTAGATCGTCGAGATAGGTCTCGCGAAAGCCGGAAACGAACTCATAGGTTCCGCCACCGGCAAGATCGAAGTCCGCATCGAGCACGATCGTCTTCAGCGCGCTCATCTCCTCCGGACCGAAGGTCAGCGGCCGCGCTGCGCCCATCTTGACGCCGGTCCAGCCATTGTCGTTGTGCGAGGCGGTGACCATGGCGACCGAAGGGGTGTCCAGCGCGAACTGGGCGAAATAAGCCATGGGCGACAGAGCCAGGCCGATATCCTTCACCCGCGCGCCCGCCGCCATCAGGCCGGAGACGAGCGCCAGCTTGATCGACAGCGAATAGGAGCGGAAGTCATGACCGGTGACGATGTCCGGCCCGACGCCGAGGCGGCGGATCAGCGTGCCCAACCCCATGCCAAGCGCCTGGACGCCGATCAGATTGAGTTCCGGCGCCTTCGCCGAGCCCGGATGGCCGAACCACCAGCGGGCATCATACTCGCGAAAACCCGAAGCCTTGATCAGCGCCAAGGTTTCGAATTCGAAGCTGTTGGGCCGGGCTTCGCCAACGATCGTCAGGGTCAATGGTTCAAACTCCAGCGGGCCGGAATGCCGGTTTGTCGCGGCCTTGGCTTACCAAATGAGCCTTTAAACTAGAAGGCTGTTGAAGAAGCGCTAGCGTAGTTGTTGGGAGCGTGATTCACTGACCCCGGATGGATTGGGGATTTGTTGATGCGAGGATTGGACGAACAGCCGGGTTCGCTGTTTTCGTATGTCGCTCTTGAGGCACGGGTCCTGTGCGATATCCGCTTCGAGCGATCCGGGAGATCGTCAATGCGGCATTCGCGGAGATGGACTGCGATTTTGCAGTGCTTTATCCGCCCCGGCTCGAGTGCCCGGGCCATGCCACCGTTTCCCGATGCTGTCGCTGGTCTGGTCAGCCCGGCAAGCAACTCTTCGGGAGTCTTGAAGCTGAAGTCGTGGAACAGCACCACCACCGGCTGCTCGTCCGTGTCCTCATCGGCCGAGCCATGATCATGCTCGGCGGCCCACTGGGAGCCACCCGGTGCCGCGGCCGAGTTGGCATGGCCGTAAACCTGCCGAAATTTTTTCGCAGGCACGCGTTCAGGATTGCTGCCGATCTGGCGAGTAGCGGAGACGCTTGCGCGCCTCCGCTCTCTCAGAACCGTGCGTGAACCTCTCAGCTCACACGGCTCCCATCAGGCAAACGTGCCGAGCAGACCGAGTTGCCAGTGCACGAAGAGATCGGTGCGCTGCTTGACGATCCGTTGTAAGAACCGACTTGCCCGAGCCTTACCCCTGCCAAAGCGCTTGAACTTCCACCTTGCCCACGCAAGCACTGTCTGATTGACGTAGCGAAGTATGGGCTGCAGCCCCGTTGGCGCGTACCGTCCATAATAGCTGATCCACCCCCTGAGAAGCGGATTGATCAGCCGGGCGATGTCGTTCAACGAGAGCTGCGTCTGTCGGCGGATGTGCAAGTCCCTGATCTTTTCCCGCATCGCTTTCAGCGCCGAGGAACTGACCGCTGGTGTGAAGCCGCAAAACAGTCGCCCGCTTTGCGTTCCCCATACCGCGCGCGGTCGGAAACAATATCCGAGGAAGTCGAACGTGACATTCGGATGTTGCCCTCTGCGTTTGGAGTCTCTGCAGTAGACGATCTTGGTCTTCGTCGGGTGCAGTTCCAGTTGGCATTCCGCCAACCTCGCCTGAAGCGCAGCCTTGACGGCTTCTGCCTCCTGCTCGGTCCGGCAGTGCACCAACCCGTCGTCCGCATACCGACACCATGGGAGGTCGGGATGTGTCCGTTTCATCCACAGATCAAACGTATAGTGCAGAAAGAGATTTGAAAGAATCGGCGAAACTACTCCCTGAACGCAAAAGGTAACTTCGGTCGGAGGACAGCGCATTACCATTTGAGGAGGGCGGTTCGCTGCCGGTCGCAGGCGTAGTCGGTTGCGCCGGGATCGAGTGACGGATGGTGATGGTGTCGTCGTCCACCAAGACCTCCTTGACCAGTAGGCGGGCGATTCTCTGGCGGTCACAGATGTCCAAAGTCTCTGCCGATTGCCGCAGGCGCTGGAGGAAAGCGGTCAATGTCTCGGCCAATCGCAGGAATGACATACGGTCGGCAGCCTGATCGCGGATCGCCTGCAGCTCGGCTCGCAGTCCCTGTTCGCGGGCCCGCAGTTCGGGCATGCGGCGGCGCAGTTCGTCCAAAGACAGGAGATCTTCCTGGTAGGCGGTCACCAGGCGTTCGATGCTTTTGCTGACGCGCGTGAGGTCGCGTTCGACAGCCTCCTGCCGTTTCTTCGTCGGCTCGCTCGCACGGGCCGCATCAAGGCGACGGTCAAGCTCAGCGGTGATAAGCTCAGGACCCTCGATCAGCCAAATGACCTCCTGCCACACGATGTGGTCGAGCAGATCCTGGCGGATCGGGCGGCTGTCGCAAACGGAACCGCCGAGATGGCGCCAGCCATCCGAACCCAGGCAGCGGTAATAGTGGATTTTGCGGGCCGAGCTACGGGTCGACGTGCGGTAGAGCGCGTAGCCGGATTTGCGGCATGACACCAGGCCCTGCACGAGGCTGGGCTCAATGGTGCGCCGCGGCGCGAAGCGCTTGTTGTCGGCCAGGCGTTCCGCCGCCAACGCGAAGGTCTCTTCGCTGACGATAGCGGGGACCGGCACTTCAATCCATTCGTCGCGCGGCCGCTCGTGCGCGCTGGTCTTTTCGCCATGAACCGCCCGACCCGACAAGCGGAATGGCTTCGTCACCTTTTGCCTTGGCCCGACCTGTGTCTTGTTGAAGCAGGCGGTGCCCTTGTAGGCGGGATTGCGCAACATCCCCCACACGACCGAACGCTCCCAACGGGTGATGCGCCGGCGTGTCGGGGGGCCCATCTCCCGCAGCAGCCGGGCGATGACGCCGATGCTCAGGCCGTCGACCGTGTATTTTTCGAACACCAGCCGCACCACTTCCGCCTCGGTGGCGTCGATCTCGTAGCGTGCCGGCGTCTCGGTCGTCTTGCGAATGTAGCGATAGCCGTAGGGCGCCCCACCAAGAACGGAGACTTCGCCAGCATTGGCGCGGTGGCGCTTGCCGCGGCGGGAGCGTTCGAGAATCTGTGCCCGTTCGTACTCGGCGATCATGCCCTGGAACTGCAGCATCAGCTGATCTTCCGGCGTGCCGGCATGCGGCGCCTTGATGAAAATGGTCTCGACGCCGTGGCGGGCGAACTCTTCGGTCAGAAGGACCTGATAGGCATACTTGCGGCTCAGCCGATCCGGTGCGTGGATGAGGACCGCTTGGATTTGGCCCTCGGCCGCGAGGTCGCACAGCCGCTCCAAGCCAGGCCGCAGCAGGCTGGCGCCGCTGAAGCCTTCGTCCTCGATCACCCATTCATCGGGGACGCTGAACCCCTGCTCGCGGGCGAACTCGACCAGCGCCGCTGTCTGGCTGGCGATTGTGTTCTCCTCCTTCTGCTGGTCGGAGGACACCCGGGCATAGATCGCGGCGATCTTCATCGCTCCCCTTCCTTATCCGCGGTCCAATGCTGACGACACGGACCCGCTCCGGCACCAGAATCCCATAGACCTGCTCCAGCTTGATGGTGAGGAGACGGTCAAACGCATGCTCGAGATGGACACTGCGATCCTTGGCGCCGCACCGGTCAGCTATTGCCGCCGGCTTCGCCGAGGAAGGCGCGCAACGCCCGGCTGACCACGTCGCTGAGTGTCGTCGTCTCGGCCGCCGCCCGCGCCCGCACCGCGTCGACCAAACTGGGCGGAAGCTTGAACGTCACCGCCGTCGTCGGCTCGGCCACCGGCACCGGTCGCTCGAGCGTCTGGGCCGCCTCGATGTAGCGATACTCGCATGGTCATGAGGCCGAGTCCGCGCTCGCCCGCTATCCTACGGCCGGCGGGTGACATCGGCCTGCGCAAGACGGCTGAGCAGATCCTTCGGCGCCCGAATGCGGCGGTCGTCCAAACGAACGGCATGCCCATGTCGATGAGGCTGTGCCGGCGCCGGCTCAGGTTCGTTAGCGGCTTCCCGACCCAGGCCTGTCTGCGCCACGCATCAACTGACCGGCTTCAGAGGCCGCGCAGTTTCGGCCTACGCGCATGGCGGACATGACTGCGTGAGGCTGGCCTCGCCAAAGCTGTCTGGCCAATGCTACGACTGTGATCGTGCCCGCTCTCGATGGCGGTTGCTGGCAGAAACCACAGCACCAGACGCCGGCGCAAGGAGCCCTTGGTCCACAGGCGCAAGTGAGGAAACCCTCGGTTCATGCATCCTCACCGATGCGATAACCGACACCACGCACGGTGCGGATCACCTTGGCACCCAGCCTTTTACGCAGATTGTAGATGTGTACTTCCACGGTGTTGCTGCCCACCTCCTTGTCCCAGCCGTACAACTGGTCCTCCAGTTGCTCGCGCGAGAGCACCGCACCGGGTTCGCGCATCAACAGATGGAGCAATGCAAATTCTTTGGCCGACACGTTAGCTGGCTTATCGCGCAGCCACAGGAGATGGCGCATCGGGTCAAGCCGCAGCGGGCCGGCGCGCAGTTCAGTCTGCGCCCGGCCTGCACGGCGGCGACTCACGGCGTGAATGCGCGCGATCAGCTCTTCAAGCGCAAATGGCTTAATCAGATAGTCGTCGGCGCCGCTCTCAAGCCCTGCCACCCGGTCGGGCAGCGCATCGCGCGCCGTGATGATGATGATTGGCAGCGTGTCATCACGCAGGCGCAGCGTTCTCAAAACGCTCATGCCATCCTGCTCCGGCAGGCCGAGATCGAGCAGCAGCAGCGCGTACGATGCGGTTTCCAGTGCGAGCAGCGCCGAGTTCCCGTCTCGCACCCAGTCCACGGCAAATGCCTTCTTGCGCAGCCCTTGTTGGAGGCCGCTCCCGATCGTTGGATCATCTTCAGCCAGCAGCAAGCGCATCGATTTTCTCGTGTCCTGGTCGAAAGTGTCTACAGTCCAGAAATCTCAAACATCTACAGCGAGTCAGCGATCCTATCCGACGCTGAAGCGCTCTTGGGGGGCGGCGGATCGAACAGGCGAACGTAGAGACCGTTGCCGTCAAGCAATTGCTGATGGGTCCCGACCTCGGCGATACGGCCACGATCCATGACCACAATACGATCGGCGAAGCGAACCGTGGCAAGGCGATGCGCGATGATCAGCGTCGTGCGTCCCTTGGATGCGGCTCGGAGCGCCTCGACGACGGCGCGCTCGGCCATCGCGTCGAGGCCGCTGGTGGGCTCGTCGAGAATAAGTATGGGACTGTTGCGGAGCACCGCGCGGGCGATCGAGACGCGCTGGCGCTGTCCGCCCGAAAGGGTCGTGCCGCCTTCGGCGATCACCGTATCGTAGCCGTCTTCAAGCTGCTGAATGAAGGCATGGGCATTCGCTGTCCGCGCAGCGGCGATGATCTCCTCAGCGGTTGCGGCCGGCCGGCCGAACGCGATGTTCTCGCGGATGGTGCCGCTGAACAGCAGGGCATCCTGCAGAACCATGCTGATCTGGCTGCGCAACGATCTCACCTGGCAGCGCCGCAGGTCCTGATCGTCGATCAAGATTGCCCCTTGCGTCGGGTCGTAGAAACGCGGCACGAGGCTTACCAGCGTGCTCTTGCCGGTGCCCGTCGCGCCCACGATCGCGAGCGTTTCGCCGGGGTTGATCGTCAGGTTGATCCCATCGAGTATGCGCGGGCCATCGGGATAGGCGAAACTCACATCGCGAAATTCGATCTTGCCCCGCGTGACCTCGATCGGCGTCGCGTTCGATGTGTCCTCGACATCGCTGCGTGTCTCCAGCACCTCCACGATCCGTTCCAGACCGACGAGAGTCCTGGCGCTGGAATTGGCCGATTTCGACAAGGCCCGCATGGGACTGTAGAGATTGGTGACATAGGCGAAGAAAATGACGACATCGCCCGTCGTCAGAGCGCCCGACAGCACTCGTGTCGCGCCGAACCACATAACCATACACAGGCCAGCCGCCGCCAAAAGGTCAACGGCGGGGGCGACCGCCGCTTGGTATCGCACCCCGTCCAGATAGGCCTGCAAGCTTTTTGTGCTCTGCGTCGCGAAGCGTCCGTCCTGCTGCTCTTCCTGGGCGAGGCCCTGCACGATCCGAATCGAAGACAGCGTCTCCTGGGCGAGCGCCGCAAGCTGTCCCGTGCTGCGGCGGGCCAGCCGTGAGGCGCTGCGAATGCGATCGGTGTTGCGCGAAATGCACCAGTAAAGCAGCGGCGCAACCGAGAGCGCGACCAGCGCGAACTCCCAATTCAGCCAGAGCATCATCGCCAGCATGCCGCAAAGCAGGAACGCATTTGTCATCAGAATGATGCCGCTGTTGGCAATGGCGTCCTGGACGGCCTGGATATCCGAGGTAAGCCGGGCAATCAGGTCGCCGGTGCGCTGCCGGTCGTGAAACCGTAACGAAAGCCGTTGCATGTGCGCGAACAGCGTGGCCCGAAGATCGAAGGCGTAGTGCTGTGCCACCTGTCCCATCGTGCGGGTATACCAGTAGGTGAGGAGCCCGGTGCCGGCGGCGATGAGCAGCGTCGCACTGCAGGCGCCGAACAGGATCGACATCCGATCGATATTGGTATCGCTGAGCCAGGCGCCGACAAACGGAACTCTGATCGCCTTCGGCGAACTGGGAATCACCCGGTCGATCACGACCTTCAGCGGCCAGGGCCTGAGGACGGTCAGGAGCGCATCGCCCAGCATGGCAAAACCGGCCAGCGCCAGTGACAGGCGATGGCCAGGAGCCATAGACATGAACACAAACCGATACATGCTTCCCCGGCTGGGCTTCACCTGGCAGCCTCTTCGAACGCTGGGCGCGCTACCCTGAGCCGGCCGGGCCCGCTGGACAATTCGAGATGCGTGCCGCTGGGGCCAGACATGTCGGCGAGCCGCTGCAGGATGTTTCGACCGGCAGCACCACCTAGCGTCTTAGGCTGATAGTCGACGCGCGGATCGCGGTTTTTCACGTAGATCGGATAGATGTCGCAGACCGTCTCCCGGTCTCCGAAATGCGCAGCCACGAGCAGGCCTTCCGCCTTGCTGTTGCCGGAGCCGAAGGTGAAGTTGCCGACGCTGTAGAAGATCGGGCTTCCCTTGTAGATTTCGAACGGTTGAATGACGTGAGGATGGTGTCCGATGACCAGATCGGCGCCCAGATCGACGGCGAGCCGGGCCTTGGCTTGATCGTCGGGATGCGGCGTTCTCACATAGGGCACGCCCCAGTGGAATACCGTCACTATCCGGTCGACGCGGTGGCGCAAGGATTGAATATCGACCGTCAGCCATTCGGCTTCGTCCGTGGCGCTTCCGGGCAGGTCGCGTGTCGCCGCGCAGCGCCTGTTCCAGTAATAGCCGAGAATGCCGACCCGCAACGGACCTGCGTCGAGAATGATGGGCTCGTGGGCCGCGAGTTCGTTACGCCCCGCCCCAATCATGTGGACGCCAGCGTTGTCAAGTGCCTCGAAGGTCTCCAGCACGCCGGTGCGGCCGCAATCCACCAAATGGTTGTTCGCCAGCGTCACGACGTTGATGTTTGCGCGCTTTAGCGCGTGCGCAAGCCTTGGATCGACCCGATAGGAGTAGGTGCGATCCTGACGATCGGCTTCGCGGGCGAACGGGCCCTCCAGATTTCCACACACGATGGAGGAACGCCTCAGCAAGGGTAGGAGGCCGGCGAACGGGTAATCCTCGCCGAACAACTTGATAGGGCGCCTGGTGCGGTCGCCGAGCATGATGTCGCCGGTGCAGATCACCGAATACTCTCCCACACCACGCTCATCGAGCTGTCGCGCCAGATCAGACCCCGACAGGATGTCCGTGCTCGAAGGAATTTCGTCCGCCGGCAGGCGACTGAGGCAGTCCGGCAAGACAATCGTCGGCGTGTTCACGGCATCAGAGCTGGCCCGTTGCGCGACAAAAATCTTGCGCCGCGCAAATGTCTCGCCGATCAGTTCGCCGAAGCGACCATCGAAGAGAATGGCGTCGGCCTTGAGGAGTTTTGCCAGGCCGCCGGAATAGTCAGAGCGCTGCCGCCGGGCAACCTTGACGTCTGGGCCCGCGGTGCAGTCGGCCGAAATCAGGGTCAGCGCCTTGAGCACCATGCGGTCGGTCATGTATGCCCCGTACACTTTGCGCCGCTGCATCTCGCATCGCAGATCCCAAAGGGCAGCGCCCCATATCGTGCCGTTCAGATGCGGGTCCGCTTCGTCCGCGGGATCGAAGTCGTCCATGGTCTTGCACGAAGCAAGGCTGCGCGGGTGTCGCTGTTCGTCATCGTGTCGCTTGTGGAACGCCCAGATATGGGGTGTTTCGAGCATGGCGGCAGTCCAGTAGTCGCAAAGCCCTTCATCGATCGCCGCCTTGCGGTTGTCCTGACGGTGCGGTTTCCGCAGGCGGTTGGCCATGAAGTCTGCCGTATGGCGGCAGATGTGATGGCCATACTCGTGATAGATGATGCCCGCATTGTGAGAGGCGTTGGCGCGATAGGAACAGCCGGCAAGCTCGACCAGCGCGCCGCTGTCCAGGAGTTCCCGCCCCGGGCCTAGATGAATTTCGCCGTCGACTGCGATGGCATGATGTTCCACCACGGTGTTGCGCTTGCAGGGCAGCCGGTAGTGCCCGCCCTGAAACGCAGGGCAGAGATCTTCGCCCCTATGCAGCCCGTCCTTGACGCCATTCGTGGTCGTCACCGCATGGTGCGCATTGACGACCGCGACGACCGGCGGGAGCGAGGGTTCGCCCAGGCTCCGCAGCAGGCCATCGATATACGCCGATATCCTGTGCAGATGGTAGAAGGTATTGACCTCGCCAAAATGCGCCGCCTGCACATAGCGTTGTTGGAAATCCTCAGGCGCAAATGGATATTTGTCGAGGCGACCGCCTCCCTTGCCAGCCTCAAAACAGAAGTCGCCATAGTCATCGGGCTTCGCGTCGCCGACGGCAATGTCCTCATAATTGCCCGACGCCGGATCCAGTCTGTAGCGTCGGCCGCCATTGCGGACCTCGACCAGCTCGTTGCGCAGGCGCGGCCGCCCGTCCGTATCCAGATCGAGACGGCCGAGATCGACGAGCCCTTTTTCGACATGGCCGCCCAGCGGCAGCGCGACGTCGGGTCTCCAGAGGTAGACGAGGCCCCGGTTCACGCGATTCTCCGCAGATGCGGCGCTTCGTGCTGAGGTAGTCTTGCCACGAGGCGGTCATTCAGCCAGCCGGCCTGCAACTCGCCAGCTTTCACGCAGCGCAGCCCAGTGGCTGCTTCAACCTCTCGAATATTGAGGCTGCTCATGGTCAGTACGCCCGAGACGGCGATCGGTTCGATGCCCCAGCCGCGCATCATTCGCACGCCTGACTCAGCCGACATTGGGTCGCCACCAGCGAACACCCAAGTGTCGATCGTGCAGACAAAGAGGGCGCTCTGCAACAGCATCGAGGTTTCCCGCTGCAGCAGGCCGTCGGCAATCTCAATCACCACATGGTCTGCCCCCTGGGCAGCGGCATGATCGACAAGAAGGTGATGCAACTCGATCAGTTCGTCATGCCCGCACAGATAGGTCGAGGGGTAGCCACCGTCGACGAAATCGAGGGCAACACAGGCGCCCGCATCGAGCATGTTCCAGGTATCCTTGCCGGTCGCCGTGCCGGTGAGCTTGATGCCGGCCACGTTGCCGCCGGCCCTGCTGAGCCCCCTGATAATGCTCATCGCCGTATGCGTCTTGCCCGCGTCCATTGATGATCCGCAAACCACAGTGATATGGGGCCAATTGCCGGCTCGTGAGGGCTGCAGGTGATAGTCGCGCATGGTCAGCGGGAGACCTTGCTGATCCGTGATCGCACCGATCAGCTTCAACTTGGTCGGATCAGAGACCCTTCCATGTTTCGTCTGGACGAGGCCGCACAAGCCGCCCATCGATAGAAGATCGCAGGAGTCGCCGTTCTTCTGGGCCAGCCCTTCGAATTGCAGCGTGGCGTACCGGTTGCCGAACACCGCCGCAATGATATCGCCTTCATGCAAGTTACAGCGACGCCCATCATTCAGCTCAAGTGCGGAGTTCTTCGCGATGCGCTCGACAGAGGCGAGGACGATGTCACCCGGTGACGGTGATTCAGAGATGCCAGTCAGTCCGGCAAGTCTTTCGCGCGGAACATGGCGAAGCGAGTACGGAAAACGCAATTTGTTCAGGTATCGATCGGCCGTCACGGCAGGTCTCCATTCTGAGGAAGTTCGATTGAACCGTCCGGTTGAAGACGTGCAGGAACAGTCCTCAACGCCGCGCTTCTAGACCATTCCGGCTGGCCTTTGCTGACGCCATCCTGACGAAGCGAGGCCGTCGTGGCCAAAAATTGAGTCTGGTTTCCAAACACTTACGTCATCGGCTATTGCCTCGTCGAGGAGGACGCATGAGGCCGGCGACCTTCAGCCTGCGTGGTCGGCTTACGATCGCAATGCTGTTGATCTTCGTCCTCGGGCTCAGCGCTGCGGCCATTTTCACGCATGTCGAGGTCTACGGGACGATCAAGGCGCTTCGCAAGCGATCCTTGCAGGGACAGGCGCATGAACTGCTGGAGCAGGGGCAGTCTACGGCCGCCGCCGGATCCATCACCCTGACGCCTCCACCCGAATGGGTAGAGGCCTATCGGCGCCGCAATCTGAAGTTCACCTATACGCTTTACGATGTTGGCGGGCACGCGGTTGCCAAGTCGCCGAACCTCGACGCTCCACTGCCGCTGATAGCCGTCGGACCGGTCGAAACGCTCGGGCCGGACGGCAAGGTCGCCCTCGCCGTTGCCGCGCCGGACGGGCACATCCTGATTGTGGCGCGGGCACACGCCAACCTGGAGGCCCTGGCGGAAAGTCTGATCGCAGAACATGGCGAGCATGTCTTCGTTCTGCTGGTCTTTATCCTGGCCGCTCTGCCATTGATCTGGCTGATCTGCGGGTGGAGCTTGCGCCAGATCGCGCGAGCCTCCAACGAGGCTGCCGCGATTGGACCTACGAGTTCGCCAGTTCGCTTGTCGACAGACGGACTGCCTCAAGAAATCAGGCCGCTGGTCGACGCCACGAACGACGCCCTTGAACGCATGGCACGGGCGATTGAGGCCGAGCGCCATTTGACCGCCGATGCCGCCCACCAGCTTCGCACGCCGCTGACCGTTCTCGATTTGCGCCTGCAACGGGCTCGGATGGATGGCGGCGACATCGACTGGCCGGCCGTCACGGGCGACATGGCGCAATTGCGACGCATGGTCGGTCAACTCATCGATCTCGCCCGCATGGACAATTCAGCTCGCACGGCACCCCAACCGGTAAATGATATGGTGGATGTCAACCTATCGCGGCTTGCTCGCGAGGCCGCCGCGGCTGCGCTTCCGATGGCCGAGGCGATGGGACGCGATCTAAGCGTGGAGGCAGCGCCTGATGCCGCGCTCGTCAAGGGGCGGGCCGATCAATTGCGCGATGCGATTGGCGCCCTGATCGAGAACGCACTCACGCACGGCGCAGGGGCGGTGCGAGTATCCGTGAGGCCGGCGCAGGGAAAGGACGCCGCGACCGATGCAGCGCGGCTGGTCAGCATCGTCGTGCGTGATGAGGGTCAAGGTGTGCCGCTGGATCTGAGGGAAGCTGCGTTCGACCGCTTTCGCAAGGGCAACCCAGCCTCGCCCGGTGCCGGGCTCGGGCTCGCGATCGTTCGCCAAATCGTTCGCCTCCACGGCGGTACCGTCGGCTTCGGCCCCGAAGATGAAGGCTGGGTTCGGGTCGAGATTCCCGCGGTATCCGGGGCTTAGCTTGGCCGTGATTGTCGAAGCTGGAAAGAGATTGGTATTTGCTGTCCCATCCAGCCTTGCGAAGCACACTGCGCATCAGCGCAACCTTCGATCTTGATTGTCAAAAAAGCTGAATGTCGACCGCCTGATCCTGATCGAGTGATCTCCCTCGACACGAACCGGAAGGGCGCGACAGCCCGTCCAAAGACACATCGGGACGGCAGATCCAGATCAGGAGCCGATTGATCGGGTTCTTGTGCTCCGAAATGATCCGGCCGCGCACGAAGACCACCATCAAAGCCGGCACCAGCATGACAAGACAGGATCGCCGCGGCCGCCATGGAGAAGATCTTGGTGAAGGCGAGAGGACCGAACGTCCGGCCTTCCTGCGACTCGAGCGTAAAGATCGACAGGAATGATACCGTGATGACGAGGAGGCTGAAGAACACCACCGGGCCGACCTCGCTCGCCGCGTCGATCATCGCGTAGTCTCTAGAATGGCGGCGGGGTTGGCATCAAGTTGAGAAAAGAACCTCGCATACCCGATTGAAACCCGCTGAAATTACTAGCAAAGCGGACTAACGTATTAGTCGTCACCCCCATGATCGCCGCTGTCGCCCCCGCCGCCCCCGCCCCCGCTATCGCCACCAGTATGGTCGCCGCTCTCGTGATCGCCGCTGTCGCTACTATCATCGCCAGCATCGTCACCCTGGTCGCCCTCATGCGGACCGGCGGCGACGGCATCGTCACCCTGATCGTCCTGCTCGACGCCATCGCCATTCTGATCGCCGGTGCCGTTGTCGCTTTCCACGGCATTATCATCGTTCTGGTCGCCGGTGGCGGCATCCTCGCTGTCATCGTTGGGTATGGTGGCGGTCACTGGAGCGGCGTGATCGGAGACCTGGCTAGCAAACGATTTCCCGGCCACGAAAACGCCCAGCAGGCCGATCGAGGTCGCTACCAGCAAAGGGAACTTTTTCATCGTTGTCTCCGATTTCACCACGCCAGTCAGCGTAACTGACACCGGCTTTATGATCTGGCTAAATTACGACGCCCTTAAATGCAAGGCGACAATTTTAGCGTGCTATTTGGGATCAGAACAAGAGTTGCTCAAAATCGTACGCGGCCCTTATCAACCAAAGACAGCTACGGCTGATTTGATGATGATGCCACCATCCGGACTTCGGCGCATCTGACGACCTGTGGCGGTGCGGAAGACATTCATCAGTTGCAGCGCAGGCGGCACGCGCGACCACAGGGTTCGCACGCTCTCCCGGCCATGCCGGGTTTTGCGAATGACGTTTCCTGTGACGATGCGCTGCGACCATCGGAAGCCGATCTCGTGGAAATACAGGTCGGCATGCTGCGGGCTGATATGATGAAAGACGCCGGCGATGGTACGGCGGACGCGGGAGTTGAAGCCCTCCAACGAATTGACGTGGACGGCGTCGCGAACATACTCACCACTGGAATGCTTCACGGTCTCGTGCTTGGCAAAGCCCTCACCAATGGCCATGAATGCCTTCCACTCGTCGCTCATCAAATGAGCTCTCGTTTCGATCTGCGCTTCGATGACGCGTTCGCTTGCTCGTGCTGAGAGACCGGTCACGACCGCGGCACGCGCGTCACCGGCCAGAGTGCCAGGCATGACGTGAGTCGGCCGCCGCACCATTGCGATGACTGG
>RXJA01000068.1 GCA_003963455.1 Hyphomicrobiales bacterium | reverse complement strand
GCGCCGAAGACCTGGGAAGATGTCGGCGCCGACCTCAAGGCGCTGAAGGACGCCGGCTATGATTGCCCGATGGCGATCAACATTTCGGCCAACGAAAGCTGGCAGTTGATGGAGCAGTTCTCGGCGCTGCACAACCAGCCCATCGCCACCAAGAACAATGGCTATGACGGTCTCGACGCCCGTCTCGAAGTCAACAAGACCAAATTTGTCCAGTACGTCACCGATCTGAAAAAGTGGTATGACGCTGGTCTGGTCAAGATCAAGTCGAAGGATCTCGGCCAGGACATGGTGCAGGCCTTCGCGACCGGTACCTGCCAGGTCATCATGACCTCCGTCGGCGATCACGGCACGGTCGGCCGCACCCAGAAGGAAGGCATGAACTGGGACGTCGCCGAACTGCCGGTCTATGCCGGCACCGAGCGTAAGAACTCGCTGGTGGGCGGTGCCTCGCTGTGGGTGCTGTCGGGCAAGTCGGACGCCGAATACAAGGGCGCGGCCGCGTTCCTCAACTTCATCCACGACCCCAAGACGGCTTTGTTCTGGTCGACCAACACCGGCTACATTCCGGTGACGAAGTCGGGCTTCGAGTACATGAAGGCCGACGGCTTCTACGACAAGGCGCCCTACAAGGGCCGCGAAGTGGCGATCGAAAGCCTGACCGCCTCGGAGCCGACGGAAATCACCCGCGGCATCCGCCTCGGCAACTTCACCCAGATCCGCGCCGAATTCGGCACGCAGATGCAGGCGATCTTCGCCAACAAGGTCAGCGTGCAGGAAGGTCTCGACGCGCTGGTCAAGAACGGCGACGCGATCCTGGAGCGCTTCCAGCAGACCTATCCGGGTAAGACCCTGCCCTGATCCCGGATAGCGGAACGGCCGCCCGCCGGAATCGACGGGCGGCCATTTCATGTAGTTCTTATTCCACGCATGTCTTTGTCCCGAAACCGGTTTCCACTTTCGGGAGACATGCTCTAGTCTTGCGCCAAGAAAGCGGGCTGGCGGTTCAACGACATCGGCGGATCGATGGAAAAGCGCGTCACTTTCGGCAGATGGACGATCGGCATCCTGTTCGCGGTGCCGCAGCTCCTTCTGATCTTCACATTCTTCTACTGGCCGGCCGGCCAGGCGGTCTACTGGTCGCTGACGCTTCAGCAGCCCTGGGGCGGCGGCAACATCTGGGTCGGGCTCGACAATTTCCGCTCGATCCTCGCCAATGCCGACTACTGGAACTCCATCACCGCCAGCCTCATCTTTGCCGGAGTGAGCACCGGCCTGGCGATGGTCATCGCGCTTGTGCTCGCGGCCCTGACCGACCGGCAGCTCGCCGGCTCGCGCCTCTACCGCGTCGTGCTGATCTGGCCCTACGGCATCGCCGCTCCGGCGCTGGCGATGGCCTTCCGTTTCATCCTGGCGCCGGAAGCCGGCTTCATGGCCGTCGTCAACAGGTTCTGGCCGGGCTTCTGGGACCCGGGCCTCGATGGCGCCGACGCGATGGCCTCCGTCATCATCGCCTTCTCCTGGAAATATGTCGGCTACAATTTCATCTTCTTCCTCGCCGCCTTCCAGGCGATCCCGCGCTCGCTGATCGAGGCGGCGGCTATGGACGGGTCCGGCGTCATCAGGCGCTTCCGCGACATCCAGTTCCCGCTGATCACGCCGACGATCTTCTTCCTCCTGGTCATCAACATCACCGAAAGCTTCCAGGACTCCTTCGGCATCGTCGACATCATGACCGCCGGCGGGCCGGCCAACGCCACCAACCTTATGGTCTACAAGATCTATTCCGACGGCTTCAAAGGCCTCGATTACTCGGGCGCGGCCGCGCAGAGCATCATCCTGATGCTGCTCATCATCGCGCTGACCATTGTCCAGTTCCGCTTCATCGAGCGGCGCGTGCATTATCGCTGAGGCGGGCCATGGTAGAGCGCACCCCCATCCTCAACTTCTTCACGCATCTCATCCTGTTCGCCGGCTTTGTGTTCTGCGTGGCGCCGTTCGCCATCGTGGCGATCGCCGCCTCGCATAATCTCAAGGACGTCAACGACGTGCCGATGTCGCTGCTGCCGGGCAGCGACTTCTGGATCAACATCAAGACAGCCTGGACGACGGCCGACCTCGGCCCGAAGCTGCTCAACTCCTTCATCATGGCGGCCGGCGTCGCCGCCGGCAAAGTCATCATCTCGGCGCTCACCGCCTTCTCGATCGTCTATTTCCGCTATCCCGGCCGGACGCTGATCTTCTGGCTGATCTTCGTCACGCTGATGCTGCCGCTCGAAGTGCGCATCGTGCCGACCTACGCCGTCGTGGCCAACGTGCTGTCGCCCTATCAGGCAATCCTTGACGTGACCGGGATAAGCTGGCTGATCGAGAAAGCGTCCGGCGTCGAGGTCTCGCTCAGTCTGGGGCTGCTCAATTCCTATACCGGCCTGATCATGCCGCTGATTGCCACCGCGACCGGCACCTTCCTCTACCGCCAGTTCTTCCTGACGGTTCCGGACGAGCTGACGGAAGCCGCGCGCATGGACGGCGCCGGCTCGCTGCGCTTCTTCATCGATATCCTGCTGCCGTTGTCACGCAACAACATGGCGGCGCTCGGCACCATCATGTTCCTGTGGGCCTGGAACCAATATCTGTGGCCGCTGTTGATCACCACCGATGCCAGCCACGCCACGGCGGTGACGGAACTCAAGCAACTCATCCCCAATGTCGGCGGCGCGCCGGAGTGGCATATCGCCATGGCGGGCACGCTGATCGTCATGCTGCCGCCGCTGATCGTGGTGGTGCTGATGCAGCGCTGGTTCGTGCGCGGCCTGATCGCCACCGAAAAATAAGGAGACAGGAAATGGCCTCCATCACCATTCGCGGCGTCAAGAAGAACTACGCCAAGACGCAGGTCGTGCACGGCGTCGACCTCGACTTCGGCTCAGGCGAATTCGTCGTCATCCTGGGGCCGTCGGGCTGCGGCAAGTCCACGCTGCTGAGGATGATCGCGGGACTGGAAGAGATTTCCGACGGGACGATCGCCATCGACGGCACGGTGGTCAACAAGCTCGAGCCGCGCGAGCGCGGCTGCGCCATGGTGTTCCAGAACTACGCGCTCTACCCGCATATGAGTGTTTCGCAAAACATCGGCTATTCGCTGAAGGTGGCCGGCGTTCCGTCGGCCGAACGCACCCAGCGCATCCAGGCGGTGGCGCGGGTACTGGAGCTGGAACACCTGCTCGACCGCAAGCCGATGGCGCTGTCCGGCGGCCAACGCCAGCGCGTCGCCATGGGCCGCGCCATGATCCGCGAGCCCAAGGTGTTCCTCTTCGACGAGCCTCTGTCCAATCTCGACGCCAAGCTGCGCGTGCAGATGCGCTCCGAGATCCGCAAGCTGCATCGGCGGCTCAGCGCCACCTCGGTCTTCGTCACACATGACCAGGTCGAGGCGATGACGCTGGCCGACCGGCTGGTGGTGATGAATGGCGGCCGCGTCGAGCAGGTCGGCACCCCGGCGGAAGTCTACAGCCGGCCGTCTAGCCGCTTCGTCGCGACCTTCGTCGGCGCGCCGGCCATGAACATGCTCGAAGGCGCGGTCACGCTCGACGGGCTGTCGCTGCTCGGCGACAGCCGCAAGCTCAACGTGTCGCGCACGGGCCTGCCCGTCGGCGCGAAGGTCGCGGTCGGCATCCGGCCGGAGGCGGTGCGCCTGGTGGCGCCGGGCACGCCGGGAGCGCTCGCGGCGACCGTCGACCTCATCGAGGAACTGGGCGCCGGCCGCGTCGTCTATGTCGATCTCGACGGCGCGCCGTTCTCCATCGTGACTTCGGAGACCGTCCATCCCGAGCCGGGCAGCACGATCGGCCTGCAGTTCGCCGAATCGGACCTGCACTTCTTCTCCTCGGAGACAGGCGGCAGGCTCGACGTGTTCAAGGCCTCGGTGCCGGAGCCGGCGCTGTAGGGCGATAGGCGACTTCGCGAAATCTGATTGAGGGTTCACGGAATGAAGATCATCCAGGTTACCGACGTCCATCTCGGCCGTCGGGGCGAACTTCGTTACGGCGCCGATCTGCATGAGCGGCTCGACCGCTGCATCGATCACATCAACGCCCGCCATGGCGATGCGGCGCTCTGCATCTTCACCGGCGATCTGACCGATGCGGGCGAGACGCTAGCCTATGCCGACCTGAGAGCGGCTCTGGACCGCCTGACCGTGCCTTATCGGCTATTGCCCGGAAACCATGACCGTCGCGCCAATCTCATCGCCGCCTTTCCGGAAAACGGGACCGACGAGAACGGCTTCGCGCAGTCGGTTTTCGACACGCCGCAAGGGCGCCTGGTTTTCCTCGACAGCCTGTCGGAGGGCCGCGTCACCGGCGAGTTGTGCGACGACCGGCTCGGCTGGCTCGACGCGCGGCTTGCCGAGGCGGCGGGCAAGGCGGCGTATGTCTTCCTGCATCATCCGCCGGTCGAACTGGGGCTCACGCTGCTCGACCCGCTCGGCCTCGAACAGCCGCAGCGGCTCATCGATGTGCTGACCCGCCACGGCAACGTCCGCTACATCTTCTTCGGCCATGTCCATCGCGACATCGCCGGCACCGTCGCCGGCATTCCGTTTTCGGTGCAACGCGGCCTGCATGCCCGCTTCATGCTCGATCTTGCCGGCGACGAGATGGTCGAGCAGGCGCCGCCCGCCTATTCGATCATCCTGATCGACGGCGCCCGCGTCGTCATCCACAGCTGCGACTTCCTGGAGCAATGGCCGCTGTGGTCGCCGGCGACGGGCCAGCGCGCGCGGTAGATCACTCGAGCAAGAGCGTGGGCGCTCCCCGCCCTTCGACCAGCTTTACCGCCTTCCTGTCGAAGGACACGAAGGTCTCGCCACCGAGCCACTGACCGTCGAACGCGATCACGCCATCCGCGAAATCTCCTCCGGCGTCCAGAACAGCCAGGCCCGCTTCGATCGTCGGCCGGTTGGCCACGACGTTGCGCATGTCGAGGACGCGGCGGATCGAGGCGGATATGTCAAGCCGCGCGACCCGGTAACTTCTATCCAGCACCCAAACAAACTCGCAGAGCGCTTGAACGCTGATCGCGACCAACTCGGCCTCTTCCAGGGTCTCGGCGGCTGTCCGTTGCTGCGCTTCGTCATCCCCGACAATGAGGCGCAACAGCACGTTCGTATCGAGGCTGATCTTCACTTGCGCTCGATTCCGCGCATTCCGCTCGAAGCGCCGGCGCCGGCTATCGCATCGTTGATATCCTCGATCGAAAGCCGTGCGCCGTTCGTCTTGCCCTTGAGCATCCCGCTCAGTTCCTGCCAGGAGCCCTTGCCCTGGTCGGCCTTCAGCTCCGCCCGCCCACCGGGTAGGAGATCAAGCCTGATCTTGTCGCCGGGCCGGATGCCGAGGTGTTTGAGCACGTCCTTCCGGAACGTGACCTGACCCCGTGCCGTAACCGTCAATGTCGTCATCACATGCCTCCGAGCGCCAAAGATAATGCGGAACTGCATTATTCTCAAGGCGGAGATCAAGCGAACACATGCGCCGTGCCGGTGACGGTCAGCCGCACGATCTCGCCGACCGCCGGGGCGTCGATGCCGGTTTTGCGCAGGATGAGCGGTCTGCTGCCGATCGCGGCCGCATCCGGCGGATCGGGGTTGTTGAGCAGCCGCACAGCGACCGTGCAAACCGAACCGGCGAACTCGGTTTCCGTGACCTCGCCGAACATGGTGTCCGGCGTGCCCGACATGCCCTCGCGCGACGTTCGTATGACGACGACCTGCTCGGGCCTGAGCATGATGCGGGCGATGTCGCGGCGTTCCTTCGTGTCGACGGCAATCCGGCCGAGCGGCGAGATGGCGAAGCCGTCGGCGATTTTCGCCGGCAGGATGATGGCGTCGCCGAGGAATTCGGCGACCATCCTGTCCCTGGGCTGGAAATAAAGCTCGCGCGGCGTGCCGACCTGCGAGAACAGGCCGTCGCGCATCACCGCCACCTGGCTGGCGAAGGAAAGCGCCTCGGCCTGGTCGTGCGTGACCAGGATGGTGGTGATGCCTGCCTCCTCCAGAAGCTCGGCGACTGCCTTGCGCATCGAAGCGCGAAGCCCGGTGTCGAGCGCCGAGAAGGGTTCGTCCAGCAGCATCAGCCTCGGCTTCATCGCCATGGCGCGCGCAAGCGCGACGCGCTGCTGCTGGCCTCCGGACAGTTCGTGCGGCCGGCGTTTCAGGACGGCCTTGTCGAGCCCGACGATATAGGCGAGCTCGACGATGCGCTCCATGCGTCTGTCCTCGCCGCGCGCCATGCCGAAACCGATATTGCCGGCGATGCTGAGATGCGGGAACAAGGCACCATCCTGGGCCACTACGCCGATGCCGCGGCGATGCGCCGGCACGGCCGCGCCGGCGTTGGCAAGCACCTTGCCGTCAAGCGCGATGCGGCCGCGGTCCGGCGCCTCGAAGCCGGCGATCAGCCTGAGCAACGTCGTCTTTCCGCAGCCGGACGGCCCGACGATCGCAGTGCGGCTGCCGCTTTCGACCCGAAGGTCGACGCCGGCCAGCGCCGTCACCGGACCATAGTTCTTGGCGACCTGGTTGAGTTCGAGGACGCTCATCGTCCGGCCATCCGCTTCGACTGGACGTAGAGCCACCAGGTCATCGGCAGCGACATCGCCACCATGATCAGCGCGTAAGGAGCGGCGGAGGCGTAGTCGATCTCACCGCTATAGGACCAGAAGGCCATCGCCAGGGTGCGGGTGCCGTTCGGCGCCAGCATCTGGGTGGCGGTGAGCTCGTTGGTGATGCCGAGCGCCACCATCGCCATGCCGGCCGCCGCGCCCGGCGCCGACAGACGGATGGTCGTCGCCCACAGCGCCTTGACCGGCGGCCGGCCGAGGCTGGAAGCGGCGCGTTCCAGCTCCACCGGAGCCTGCGCGATCGAAGCGCGCAGGCTGATCAGCGCGCGCGGCAGGAACATCAGCGCATAACCGAACAGGATGGTGAACAGCGTCTGGTAGAGCGGCAGCGCGACGCGCACGGTGATCGTCACCAGCGCCAGCGCGACGACCACGCCCGGCAAGGCGCCGACGATGTAGTTGCAGCCTTCGAGCAGGCGCTGCAAGCGGCCGGGAGCACGGATCGATATCCAGGCCATCGGCATTGCTGCAACCGTCGCAAGCATCGCGCCGGCGACGGCTAGGAACAGCGTCTGGCCGAGCGCCAGGCCGATCTCGTCCCAGCGCCAGACATCCGCGCCTCCCGCGAGCAGCCAGCGGCCGACGGTGACGAAGGGCACGCCAAGCGACAGCAGCGCGACGCCCGCCGGCAGGAGCAGGCAAGGCAGCGTGGCGCGGCCAAGCCGGGCACGCTGCTGCTTGCGCGCGGCGCCGGAGCCGACGCGGGCATAGCGTTCCTCGCCGCGTATCATCACCTCGAGAGCGAGCAGGAAAAGGCAGCAGACCACCAGCACCGCGCCCAGCATGTTGGCGGCAGGGCCGTTGAAGGTCGACTGGAACTGGTCGACGATCGCGGTGGTGAACGTGTCGAATCGGATGAAGACATAGAGGCCGTATTCGGCCAGCAGATGCAGGCCGACCAGCAGCGATCCGCCGCAGATGGCGAGCCTCAGCTGCGGCAGCACGACGCGCGCGAAAACCCGCCACGGGCTAAGGCCAAGCGCCGCCGCCGCGTCTTCCAGCGCCGGATCAAGCCGGCGCAACGCGGCGGAGATCGGCAAATAGAGGAACGGGAAATAGGCGATGACGGAGACCAGCACGCCGGCCCAGAGCCCGTGCAGGCCTGGAACAAAGCTGATCCAGGCATAGGAGTGCACGAAAGCAGGGATGGCGAGCGGCGCGACCGAAAGCCAGGACCACCAGCGGTTGCCCGGCAGGTCGCTGCGCTCGGTCAGCCAGGCCAGCGCCACCGACAGCGTGATGGCGATCGGCACGGTGACGATGACGAGGAGCGCGGTGTTGACCAGCAGTTCACCGACGCGCGGGCGGAAGATCAGCGCCACCACCGTATCCCAGCCGGTCTGGATCGCGACCCAGACGATGAAGCCGAGCGGCAGCAGCGCGATGAGCGAGATCAGCCCCGCGGCGAGCGTTATCCACGACGTGGACCGGTGCTTCTTCATCCCGGCCGCCGGCAGCGCGGAAGGCGTGAGGTGGATCGCGGACGCCATCAGTCGAAATAGGCCGCCTGGACGCGACGTGATGAACCGCGGACGCGCCCGCGAACGCAGATGATCGTCATCGACGAGGCCATCTCCAAAACAAAAGCGCTCCCACGGAAGCGAAGTCCCGCGGGAGCACGGTCGTTTGCTCTTTTAGGACGAACGCGAACTAAAGCAAGCCGGCTTGCGTCATCAGGTCGATGACCTTCTTGGAATTCAGCGTCGCCGGATCGACTTTTGGGGCCTGCAGATCGGCGAGCGGCACCAGCTTCGGGTTGGACTCGGCCCCCTTGCCGACCGCATATTCGTAGGACGTACCATTCTTCAGCACGTCCTGGCCGCCCTTGCCGGTCACCCACTTCAGGAACGCCTGGGCTTCCTTCTGATGCTTGCTGGAGGCCAGCACGCCGCCGCCCGACACCGAAACGAAGGCGCCCGGATCCTGGTTCTTGAAATAGTGCAGGCCGACATTCTTGCTGTTCTCGCGGGTCTTGGCCTGATCGCCGAACCAGTAATAGTGGTAGATCACGCCGCCGTCGATCTCGCCGGCATTGACCGCCTTCATCACCGTGCTGTTACCCTTGTAGGCGGTGAAATTCTCCTTCATCGCCTTCAGCCAGTCGGCGGTGGCGGCCTCGCCCTTGAGCTGCAGCAGGGCGCTGACGATGGCCTGGAAGTCGGCGCCGGACGGCGAGGCGGCCCAGCGGCCCTTCCAGCTCGGATCGGCGAGGTCGACGAGCGACTTGGGCAACTGGTCTTCCTTCAGCTTGTCCTTGTTGTAGGCAAAGACGGTGCTGCGGGCGGCGACGCCGACCCACTTGCCGCTCGACGGCTGATATTCCTGAGGAACCTGGGCGAGCGTGACGGCATCCACCGGGGCGAAGAGGCCCGCCGACTCGACCAGCGCCATGGCCGGCGAGTTCTCGGTCAGGAACACATCGGCGGGCGAGGCCGCGCCCTCGGCGACGATCTGGTTGGAGAAATCGCTGTCCCCGCCGTTGCGCAACGTGACCTTGATGCCGGTTTCCTTGGTGAAGCCCGCTGCCCATTCCTTGGCGAGGCTTTCATGCTGGGCATTGTAGACGATGATGCCTGCATCCTCGGCCATGGCCGGACCGGCGATGAGGCCAAGCGCCAGCGCGGCGCCGGCGAGCGTGGAAAGGGCAATCTTCATCGATATCGTCCTCAGATCTGGAGACAGGGGGCACTACAGGGCTGCTCCTATCAATACCTGATTATCCTAGTCAACATTGTGGCGCTGCTTCAATCCGTCGCCATGCCGCACACTTTCGTGATTTTGCGGTAGTTTGGCTTGGACATTATTTCGCCGGCCACGTAACAAACCAGGGCCGAGACGCGAACATCGGGGGTGAACTCTTGTGACCGGCAAGGACGAGGCCGAGCTCTCCCGGCTGCTCAGGGCCGCGATCGCGGGGGACGAAAGGGCTTATGCCGACTTTCTGCACCGGATAGCCGCCCTCGTTCGCGGCTTCGTCCGGCGCAAGGTCGTTCAGGGCGGGGTCGACCCCGAGGATGTCGTGCAGGAAACCTTGCTGGCCATTCATGTGAAACGCCATACCTGGCGGCCGGACGCGCCGGTGTTGCCCTGGGTCTATGCGATTGCCCGCTTCAAGCTGATCGACGCGTTTCGCCGACGCGGACGCCGCATCGAGGTCGAGATCGACGAGATCGCCGAGACCTTCGCCGAGCCGGAGGCGGAAACGGTCAGCGAGCGCGACATCAACCGGGCGCTCGACGGCTTGCCGCCGGCGCAACGCTCGGTGGTCTCCTCGATCTCGGTCGATGGCCATTCGATCGGCGAGACGGCGAGCAAGCTGGGCATCAGCGAGACGGCGGTGCGCGTGTCGCTGCATCGCGGCCTCGCGGCGATCGCCAAGAGATTCGGACGACAGTGACATGAGGACCGAGGATCTCATCAAGGCGCTCGACGCGGATGCCCGCGACAAGGCGATGCCTATGGGCAAGGCCTGGTGGCTGGCGGTCGGCGTGGCCGTGGCGATCGCGGCGACGGTCTTCTTTGCGACCATCGGCCCGCGCCCCGACATCATGCCGGCCATGCACACGATGCGCTTCATGTCCAAATTCGTGTTCACGCTGGTGCTTGCCGCCAGCGCCTTCGCGCTGATCCGAGCCCTGTCGATGCCTGGCGCTTCGACCAGGCGGGCGATGGCCTGGATGATCGCCGCGCCGCTCCTGGTCGTGCTGGCGGTGGTCCTCGAGCTTTTTGTCGTGCCCGAGGCCGATTGGGGCAAGCGGCTCGTCGGTTCGAACATGATGATCTGCATGAGCTTCATCCCGCTTATCGGCATCGGCCCGCTGGCGATCTTTCTCGGCATGCTGCGCTACGGCGCGCCGACCCGGCCGGTGCTTGCGGGGGCGGTCGCCGGCCTGCTCGCGGGCGGGCTCGCGGCGACCTTCTACGCCGCGCATTGCTTCGACGATTCGCCGCTCTTCGTCGCCACCTGGTATACCATCGCGATCGCCTTCCTCACGCTGCTGGGAGCCATAGGCGGGCGGCTTTTCGTGCGCTGGTAGCCATCGGAGCGATTTTCGAAACGGTCCCTTAATCATGCCGGCAATCGTTTGCCGGTTGTCGGAGGGATTGCCATCGTCCACGCAACCATTCCTTAAAACCGATCCGCCAGGGTTGTGGCAACGTGCAGTTGCGTGTTGGGTGGGATCGCATCGTGGCGTGGTTGAACTGGAAAGGGCTTGGTGCCGACAGGTACGCCGCGCGGGGCCTGCTGGCCGTCGGCCTGGTTGCCGCGGCCATAGCGATCCTGTTGCCGCGCCTTGAATTTGACGCCGACGCGCTGAAGCTTTGCCTGGAGATTTCCGTCGCCATCACGGCGGCGACGCTGTCTTTGTCGGCGCTGTTCATCCACCGCATCGTCGATGACCGCCGGCAGATCGCCGTGAGCGAGCAGCGCTTCCGCCGGGCCATGGAGGATTCGGCGATCGGCGTTGCCATTGTCGGCCTCGACGGGCGCATCCAGCAGGCCAACCCCGCCTTCGCCGCCATGCTGGGCTACAGCCGCGCGGAGATCGAGGCACTGACCTTCCCGCAGATCACACACCCGGACGATCTGTCGATCGGCGGCGAGACGATGCAGAGCGTAAGGGAAGGCAGGATCAGTTCCTTCCATTTCGAAAAGCGCTATCTCAGGAAAGACGGGACGCCGGTCTGGGCGCAACTCGCCGGCTCGGTCATCCGCGACGAGGATACCGGCAAGCCGCTTTACCTGGTGTCGCAGATCGAGGACGTCGACGCTCGCAAGCAGGCCGAGGCGCGTATCGCCGAGGCCGAGACCCGGTGGAACTTCGCGCTCACCAGCGCCGGGCAAGGTATCTGGAGCCTCGATACGCGCAAAGGGGGGACGACCTACTCCGAAACCTGGGTGGAGATGCTGGGTTATGCCGATGGCGAGCTCGACGGCGATCCGGACCGCTGGCTGACCATGATCCATCCCGATGACAAGGAGCGCGTAGCCGAGGCGGACCGCGCGCATCTTGCCGGCGAGACGCAGTTTTTCGAAGCCGAGTTCCGGATGCGGCACAAGGACGGCCACTGGGTCTGGATACTCGACCGCGGCAAGGCGATCGAGCGCGACGCGGAGGGCCGGCTGATTCGGGCCATCGGCAGCCTGACCGATATCACCGAGCGCAAGGAGGCCGAGGCGCGCCTGATGGTCTCGGCGGCGATGCTGGCCGACGAGAAGGAGCGTCTCAAGGTGACGCTCCAGTCGATCGGCGACGCGGTGATCTGCACGGATGCGGCCAACCGCATCACCTTCATGAACCCGGTCGCGGAAAAGCTCACCGGCGTCGGCGTCGACGAGGCCCTGGGGAAGGTGCTCGGCCATGTCTACTGGGCGGTCGACGAGGAAAGCGGGCGGAAAATCGGCTTGAC
The DNA here is from genome assembly GCA_003963455.1 of Hyphomicrobiales bacterium. Classification (GTDB taxonomy): domain Bacteria; phylum Pseudomonadota; class Alphaproteobacteria; order Rhizobiales; family Rhizobiaceae; genus Mesorhizobium. The sequence continues at coordinate 3,577 of RXJA01000068.1, read as the reverse complement.
GCGCCCTTCGGCGAACGAGCGGCCTCGCTGTGACCAGAACACGCGCGCGGTGCTCGTGCGGCGCGACGATACGCGCTGCAGCATCCGCCAGGTGGTGTCGCCGATCATGAACGACCGCGAGGAGTTCTGCGGCCTGGTCATCGTCTTCCAGGATTTCACTGACGCGCGCGCCCTGCAGCGTCAGCTGGCCTACGCAGCCGCCCATGACGCGCTGACCGGGCTCGCCAACCGCTCGAGCTTCATCCGCACGATGGAGGAACTGGTCGACCAGTGCCGCCTCAACGGCGGTGAGCACCAGTTCATGTTCGTCGACCTCGACCACTTCAAGGCCGTCAACGACACAGGCGGCCATGCCGCGGGCGACGCGCTCCTCAAGCGTGTAGCCGACACCTTGCGCAACGCGCTCGGCCCGGAAGACATCGTCGCCCGGCTCGGCGGCGACGAGTTCGCCGTTATCCTACAATCGGCTGCCCCGGCGCGCGGTCCGACCGCGGCGCGCTCGATCATCGACGCCATCCGCAACCTCAATTTCGTCTGGGACGGCGGCCCGCATTCGATCGGCGCCAGCATCGGGCTTGCGCCGATCCGCGCCGGCTGCGGCGAAGTGGACGAGATCATCGCCCGCGCCGACGCCGCCTGCTATGCCGCCAAGGCGGCGGGCCGCGGCTGTGTTTCCGCGGCGCCCGACGAGGTTTCGTCCGACGAAATCTCGAAAGACGGCGCGACGCGTCTGCCGCTCGCCGCAGCATCGTAGGCGCTCGGCCGGAAAAAGATCAGCGCGTCGGCACCGGATGGTCGCCGCGATAGTCGTAGAAGCCGCGCCCGGTCTTGCGGCCGAGCCAGCCGGCCTCGACATATTTCACCAGCAGCGGGCAGGGGCGGTATTTCGAGTCCGACAAGCCGTCATGCAGGACCTGCATGATCGACAGGCAGGTGTCGAGACCGATGAAGTCGGCGAGCTGCAGCGGTCCCATCGGATGGTTGGCCCCTAACCGCATGGCGGTGTCGATGGCATCGACCGTGCCGACGCCCTCATAGAGCGTGTAGATCGCCTCGTTGATCATCGGCAGCAGAATGCGGTTGACGATGAAGGCCGGAAAATCCTCCGAGACGGTGATCGTCTTGTCGAGGTGCTTCACATAGGTCTTGGCCGCCTCGAAGGTCTGGTCCTCGGTGGCGATGCCGCGCACGAGCTCGACCAGCTTCATCACCGGCACCGGATTCATGAAATGTATGCCGATGAAGCGCTCGGGACGGTCGGTCTGGGCGGCGAGCCGGGTGATCGAGATCGACGAGGTATTGGTCGCGAGAATCGCTTCCGGATTGAGCTGCGGGCAAAGCTGCGCATAAATCTTGCGCTTGACCGTCTCGTCCTCGGTCGCCGCTTCGATCACCAGGTCGGCGGCGGCAAGATCGGACATGGCCGGGGCGGCGGAGATGCGCGCCATCGCCTCGTTGCGCGTCTTTTCCTCGAGCTTGCCGGAGCCGACCTGGCGGGCCATGTTGCCGCTGATGGTGGCGATGCCCTTCTCGATCCTGTCGGCCGACACGTCATGGATCAGGACCTTGTAGCCGCCCAGCGCAGAGACATGGGCAATACCGCCACCCATCTGACCCGCGCCGACAATGCCGATCGTCTCGATCTTGCTCATTACCCCGATCCCGTCCGGAGCGTTCCACTTCCTTGAAGTGCAAGAACGCTCCTGCTTGTTTGTTTCCCGCAATCCGGATGCAAAACCGCCGGATTGGCTCCGGGCCTTGATGGCCCGCTTTTTGTGCAGTGCAAACTAAAAGGGCGGGGCGACTTCGTCTACCCCACCCTTTGGATTTTAATATGCCAGAACTGGCGGCGTCAAAGCGCCTTTTGCAGCTCCGGCAGGATGACGAAGAGATCGCCGACGAGGCCGTAGTCGGCGACCTGGAAGATCGGGGCTTCCTCGTCCTTGTTGATGGCGACGATGACCTTCGAATCCTTCATGCCGGCCAGATGCTGGATGGCGCCGGAGATGCCGACGGCGATGTAGAGGTCGGGCGCGACCACCTTGCCGGTCTGGCCGACCTGCCAGTCGTTCGGAGCGTAGCCGGCGTCGACCGCGGCGCGGGACGCGCCCACCGCGGCGCCTAGCTTGTCGGCAACCGGCAGGATGACTTCCTGGAACTTCTCCGAGGAGCCGAGCGCGCGGCCGCCCGAGATGATGATCTTGGCCGAGGTCAGTTCCGGACGATCATTCTCCGAAAGCTTGTTCTCCACGAAAGAGGAGAGGCCGGGGTTGGCGGCGGCGCCGACTGTCTCGACGGATGCCGAGCCGCCTTCCGGCGCCGCCGCGAAGGAAGCGGTGCGCACGGTGATGACCTTCTTGGCGTCGGTCGACTGAACAGTCTGGATGGCGTTGCCGGCATAGATCGGCCGCTTGTAGGTGTCGGGCGAGACCACCTCGATGATCTCGGACACCTGGGCGACGTCGAGCAGGGCGGCCACGCGCGGCGAAACATTCTTGCCCGACGAGGTGGCCGGCGCGACGATCGCGTCATAGGAGCCGGCGAGCGAGACGACCAGTGCCGCCAGCGGCTCGGCGAGACGCTCGGCAAGCTCGTCGGCTTCGGCCAGCAGCACCTTGCGCACGCCCTTCAGCTTGGCGGCGGTGTCGGCGGCAGCCTTGGCGCCCTTGCCGGCAACCAGAACGTCGACATCGGAGCCGATCTGCAGGGCCGCCGACAGCGCCTTGGCGGTCTGGTCGGAAAGGGTTGCGTTGTCGTGTTCGGCGATGAGGAGAATTGCCATTTTCTTTGTCCTTTCCCGATCGCTTCAGAGCACGCCGGCTTCGTTCTTGAGCTTCTCGACCAGTTCGGCGACGCTCTTAACCTTGACGCCCGCCTTGCGGCCGCCCGGTTCCTCGGTCTTGAGCACCTTGAGGCGCGGCTTGACGTCGGCGCCGAAGTCGGCCGGGGTCTTCTCGTCGAGCGGCTTCTTCTTGGCCTTCATGATGTTGGGCAGCGAGGCATAGCGCGGCTGGTTGAGGCGAAGGTCGGCGGTCACGATCGCCGGCATCTTCAGCTCGACGGTCTGCAGTCCGCCGTCGACCTCGCGCGTCACCTTGGCATGATCGCCGGCCAGCTCAACCTTGGAGGCGAAGGTGCCCTGCGACCAGCCGAGCAGCGCCGCCAGCATCTGGCCGGTCTGGTTCGAATCGTCGTCGATCGCCTGCTTGCCGAGGATGACGAGGCCAGGCTTCTCCGCCTCGACCACGCCCTTCAGCACCTTGGCGACGCCCAGCGGCTCGGTCTGCTCGTCGGTCTTGACCAGGATGGCGCGGTCGGCGCCCATGGCGAGCGCGGTGCGCAGCGTCTCCTGCGCCTGCTGGGGGCCAACCGAAACGACGATGATCTCTTCCGCCTTGCCCACTTCCTTGATGCGGATCGCTTCCTCGACCGCGATCTCGTCGAACGGGTTCATCGCCATCTTGACGTTGGCAAGCTCGACGCCCAGCCCGTCGGCTTTCACCCGGACCTTGACGTTGGCGTCCACAACCCGCTTCACGGGCACAAGGATCTTCATTTTCCTGTCACCTCTCCTGAG
>RXJA01000504.1 GCA_003963455.1 Hyphomicrobiales bacterium | reverse complement strand
TCACCAAAAAAGCCTCATGTCCAAGATGCCAGCCCGCCCCGAGATGTGGCAAGAATGAGACTCTTTCAGGCAAAAAGATGGCTAGATGGTTAGCAATCTCTGGACTTGGGTAAAACTTTATGAAAGCTGCGAAATGAGCCCGTGAGCAATGCCGGCAAGATGGTTAATTTCGCGGCCCGGGCTCGATTTCCATTCATAATCAATTAACTGGCGGACGCCGTCTCAGAACGGCAGTTTCATTCCGGGCGGAATCGGCAAGCCCGCCGTCAACGCCTTGGTCTTCTCCTGCATGACCTGCTCGACCTTATTTTTGGCGTCATTGTAGGCGGCCAGGATGAGGTCCTCCAGGATCTCGGCTTCGTCCGCCTTGATCAGCGACGGATCGATCTTCAGCGCCTTCATCTCGAACTTGCCGGTGAGCGTGACACTGACCAGACCGCCGCCAGCCTGGCCGGTTGCTTCGAGCGTGGCGACCTCTTCCTGCATGGCCTGGAACTTGGCCTGCATTTCCTTCGCCTTGCCCATCAGGCCGAGAAGATCTTTCATCGGGTGGTCCTCTACGATTGTTTCAGATTTCGTCGTCGTCGGCGGCGGGCTCGACCGGCACTTCGGCCTCGGCCTCTTCCACGTCCGGCACGTCCGGAATGCGCACGTCGATGATCTTGGCACCGGGGAAACGGGCGAGGATGGCGGCGACCGTCGGGTCGCTCTTGGCGTCGGAGAAAGCATTCTCGCGCTTCGTCGTCTCCATCTCGGCCAATGTCTGGCCGCCCTCTTCCTTCGACAGCGACACCAGCCAGTTGCGGCCGGTCCAGGCGCGCAGCTTGGAGGTCAGGTCGTTGAGCAGCATCTTCGGCGCGTCGTCGGTCAGTGTCACGTCGAGACGGCCGGGTTCGATGCGCACCGGCCGCACGCAGCGCTTCAGCAGCACCTTGAAGGCCATGTCGCGATTGGCGTCGGCAAGCGCGACGATGTCGGCCAGCGACTTGACAGGAACGACAGGCGTCTCGGCGACCGGCGCCGGAACGTAGGCCTCCGGCACGGGCTGCGCCTCGACCAGACGCATGGTCTGCGCGCCACCATTTGAGCTGGGCATCCGGGTCTGCGCGATAGCACTTGCGCCGCCGCCATTGCCCGGATTTGCGGCTACGCCATTGACGCGCGGCGCGCCATTCGGCAACGGCCCCGCGCCTTCGAGCGATTTCAGCGCCTCGTCCAGCGTCGGCAGGTCGGCGGCGTGCGCCAGCCTGATCAGCACCATTTCAGCGGCGCTGACCGGGCGGTTGGACGACTGCACCTCGGGAATGCCCTTGAGCAGCATCTGCCAGGTTCGCGACAGCACGCGCACCGAGAGCGAGCCGGCGAATTCGGCGCCGCGCCGGCGCTCATCCTCGGAAAGCGAGGCGTCGTCGGCGGCGGCCGGCACGAAGCGCAGCCGGGTGACGAGGTGGTTGAACTCGGCAAGATCGGTGAGCACCGCGGCAGGATCGGCTCCGGTGTCGTATTGCGCACGGAACTCGGCGAGCGCCGCCGCGACGTCGCCCTTCATGACGTGCTCGAACAGGTCGATGATGCGGGCGCGATCGGCGAGACCCAGCATGGCGCGCACCGCGGCGGCGCCGACGGTGCCGCTGCCATGGGCGATCGCCTGGTCGAGGATGGACAGCGAATCGCGCGCCGAGCCCTCGGCCGCCCGCGCGATCATAGCCAAGGCCTCGTCGTCGACCGCTATGCCTTCTTTTGAGGCAATCGAGGACAGGTGCGCAACCAGCGCGCCGGCGTCGATGCGCCTCAGGTCGAAGCGCTGGCAGCGCGACAGGACCGTGATCGGCACCTTGCGGATCTCGGTGGTGGCGAAGATGAATTTGACGTGCGGCGGCGGCTCTTCCAGCGTCTTCAAGAGGCCGTTGAAGGCCTGCGTGGAGAGCATATGCACTTCGTCGATGATGTAGACCTTGTAGCGACCCGAGACCGGCGCGTAGCGCACCCGGTCGATGATATCCCTGATGTCGTCGATGCCGGTGTGCGAGGCGGCGTCCATCTCGATGACGTCGACATGACGGCCTTCCATGATCGCCTGGCAGTGCTCGCCGGGGACCGAAAGGTCCACGGATGGCTGATCGACGGTCGCCGTTTTGTAATTCAGGGCACGCGCGAGGATACGCGCGGTCGTCGTCTTGCCGACACCGCGCACGCCGGTCAGCATCCAGGCCTGGGCGATGCGGCCAGTGGCAAACGCATTGGTCAGCGTGCGGACCATCGGCTCCTGGCCGATCAGCTCGGAGAAATTCGAAGGGCGATATTTGCGCGCCAGGACGCGATAGGCGCCGGCCTTTTCCGTCCCTAGATTTCCGGCTTCGCTCATTCGCCGTCAAAAGCTCCCAGGACCGCGACGGAAGGCGGCCGATTCCCGCGCATAGTCTCACCCGCACGGCTTGGCGCCGTCAATGTCGCGGGAGAAAGGCGAAGAGGCGGGAGGCTGGAACAATGACCCGTTCCGGGCTCGTTA
>RXJA01000255.1 GCA_003963455.1 Hyphomicrobiales bacterium | reverse complement strand
GTTCAGGTGACGCGCGAGATCGTGGATGCTGGACGCCAAGGCCGGTTCTCCCCCTGTCTTCGCTAGCACCGGCCGCCCTTCAGGCCAAGCAGCGGATGTCGATTTTCGCGGACAGGTGATTGACATTCTACGCCATCGGGTGTGTGCTCGTAAACGTTTACGGAAAAACGTTTACGGTGATGCCGGAAATGCCGTGACACTCGGACTGGAGGGGCCGAGCGGAGGAGGAGCGCTGGATGATGAAGGTCGTCCTGGTCGGGTGCGGAGCCATGAGCAGGCAGTGGCTCGATGCCGCAAGGCAGATCGACGGGCTCGCCATTGCCGGCCTTGTCGACCTTGATGCCGAGCGGGCTCAAACGAGGGCGCGCGAATACGATCTCAGCAACGCAGTCATCGGCACCAGCCTCGATGCCGTCCTCGATGAGACGAAGCCCGACGCCGTGTTCGACGTCGTGGTTCCGGCTGCACGCCGCGAGGTCGCGCTTTCGGCCTTTGCCCATCATTGCCACCTGCTCACCGAAAAGCCGCTGGCCGACAGCCCAGAGAATGCGCGGGCCATCATCGCGGCGGCGCGCCAGGCCGGGCGCCTCCATGCCGTCGTCCAGAATCGGCGCTATGTCGCCAATGTCAGGCGGGTCCGGCGCTTCCTGGATTCCGGCGCCATCGGCAAGCCGACCAGCATCCATGCCGACTTCTTCATCGCGCCGCATTTCGGCGGCTTTCGCGAGGAGATGGACCACGTGCTGCTGCTCGACATGGCGATCCACACTTTCGACGCCGCGCGCTACATGATCGCAGGCGAGCCGGTGAGCGTCTATTGCCAGGAGTGGGAGCCGGCCAGTTCCTGGTACCGGCAGGGCTCGTCGGCCACCGCCGTCTTCGACCTCGGCGGCGGCAAGGTCTTCACCTATGCCGGCTCCTGGTGCGCCGATGGTTTCCGGACCAGTTGGGAGGGCAGCTGGCGCATCGTCGCCGAGCGCGGCAGCCTGTTGTGGGACGGCCATGACGGGTTGAAGGCGGAGGTGGTTTCGTCCGGCCGCGACGGCATCATCGACAAGACGCAAGCCGTCGAGGTGCCGGCGCTCGACCCGGCCGATCGGGTGGGCGGACATCTCGGCATTATCCAGGATTTCATGCGCGCGATCGAGACCGGCACCGAGCCGGAGACCTGCGGCGCCGACAACATCAAAAGCCTCGCCATGGTCTTCGGCGCGATCGAAAGCGCACAGACCGGACGGCGCGTGACGATCGGGACCCAGGAAGGATGACGATGCCAAACCCGCTTCTCGACATCAGGATCGGCACCATGGTGCGGGCCAATCTCGACGATCCGGCCGCCTATGTGAAACAAATCCTGCCCTTGGGTTTCGAGAGCATCCAGCCTTTTTTCTGGCAGACGCTGGGCGGCAAGGACCTAAAGCGCCTGGCGGGCGAAATCCGCGACGCGATCGGCGATGCGGACGTCACCGTTTCGTCGATCGGCGTGTTCGGCAATCCGCTCGAGAGCGGCGAGGTCGATCGCGGCGTGCTCGCGGCCTGGGAAACCGTCATCGACAACGCGCATCTGTTCGGCACTTCGATGGTCTGCGGCTTCACCGGCCGCCTGCGCGGCAGGAAACTGACCGACAGCCTGCCGCGCTTCCGCGAGGTGTGGGGACTGCTGGCCAGGCGCGCCGCCGACAAGGGCGTGCGCATCGCCTTCGAGAACTGCGCCATGGACGGCAACTGGGCGAGGGGCGACTGGAACATCGCCCATAACCCGGACGCCTGGGAGCTGATGTTCAACGAAGTGCCGGATGAGAACCTCGGGCTCGAATGGGAGCCGTGCCACCAACTCGTCTATCTGATCGACCCGATCCCGCAAATCCGCAAATGGGCACCGCGCATCTTCCATGTCCATGGCAAGGACGCGACGGTGCGCTGGGACGTGATCCGCGAGCATGGCGTGTTCGGCCGCCTGCCTTTCGTGCAGATGCGCACGCCGGGCTTCGGCGACAGCGACTGGACGCGCGTGATCAGCGAATTGCGGCTGGCCGGCTACAAGGGCGCCATCGACATCGAGGGCTGGCACGACCCGGTCTATCGCGGCGACCTAGAGATCACCGGCCAGGCGCGCGCTCTCGACTATCTGAAGCAATGCCGGGGAGGGAACAGCTACCTGACCAACCCGGCTTGAGTGCCGGCCGGCGGGAGGAGCCGGCTCGATCCGAGCAACTGTTGAAAACCCTTGATCGCGAGGGACCAAAAGGGAGGAACGTGCATGAGCATCACGACCAGAAGAACTGTTCTGCGCTCGACCGTCGTGGCGGCCGCCACGGCGCTCTGCGCCTCGATCTCCACTCTGCCGGCGATGGCGCTTGACGCCCAATGGTGCAAGGACGTCCACATCCGCTTCTTCGTCGGCGGCGCCGAGGGCGACGCCTTCGGCACCATCGTCTATAATGGCGCCAAGCAGGCAGCGGCCGATCTCGGGCCGAAGGTCGACTACATCTTTTCCGGCTGGGACGTCGAAAAGATGG
>RXJA01000378.1 GCA_003963455.1 Hyphomicrobiales bacterium | reverse complement strand
TTTCCCGGCCTTCATGGCAGCATCGGTCCGCCGTCGGCGTTGGCACGCTTTCCGCGGCACCCGTAGGTCTCGGCATCCGTCCCTCCAACAGGCAAGCCTGCTTTCGTTCCGGGCCGTACGGGCCTCAGGAAATCCGCCTTGCGCTTTTGCCTTTCGGCTGGGCGTTCAGTAGCCGCCTGAGATGGGTTTAACGTACGCCGGGTAAGGGGTTTGGGGAATGCCGGTGAGCCTGTGGATAGCGGGATTATCGGGGACCAGTGGCAAAAGCCTCGGAATCTGCCAGCCGAACCCCTTAGACAGCCTGCCCCGCTTTTTCTGTGACCCTGGACGCTTGAGCCTTGCCCCGTCGCCTGGTCCGCGTTTCAATGCCGGCAAAAGAGTTTGGGCCGGCAAAGGACTTAGGGCGCCAGCGCCGACTCCACCGCGCATGGTGCGCGACTTGCCTCGGGGGAGGTCGGCTTGAAGGTCGGGGTGGTTCTCAATCCGATTGCCGGAGGCGGCAGGCTCAAGCGGCATTGGGCGGAGGTGGCGGCGTCGCTCACCAGGAATTTCGGTGATTTCGACCTGCGCGAGACGCAGGCCAGCGGCGACGCCGAACGGCTGGCGATCGATCTTGCCGCCGGCGGTTGCGACCTGGTGATCGCGGCAGGCGGCGACGGCACCGCCAGCGAGGTGGCCGACGGGCTGCTGCAGGCCCAGCATGAGACCGGCCGCGAAAGCGCGCTGGGACTTCTGCCTTGCGGCACCGGCATCGACTTCGCGCGCGGGCTCGGTCTGCCGCGCGGCATCGACGCCACGCTCAAGCGGATCGCCGATGCCAAGGGCCGCAAGATCGACGCCGGCCGCATCGGCTACATCGACGACCACGGCGCGCTGGCCAGCCGCCATTTCATCAACATCGCCAGCCTCGGTCTGTCCGGCGCGACGGATCGCGCCGTCAATGCCGACAAGCGAAAGGGTAAGGTGTCGGCCAAGGCGCTGTTCTTCTGGCGCACCGTGCTGGAATTCATCCGCTACCGTTTCCAGGACGTCAGGATCACCATCGACGACGGCGAGCCGATCGAGGCGCGCATGGCGCTGGTGGCGGTGGCCAACGGCAAGTTCTTCGGCGGTGGCATGATGATCGCCCCGGACGCCGAACTCGCCGACGGCCAGTTCGACATCGTCATCCTGCGCGCCGCCGGCAAGCTTGGCCTGATAAGGGACATTCGCCTGCTCTATGGCGGCCGGCATCGCAATCATCCGGCAATCACCATACTGCGCGGGCGCAAGGTGCTGGTCGAGCCGTTGGGCGATGTCGAGAAGAACGGCGCGCTGGTCGACATAGACGGCGAGTCGCCGGGCAGGATTCCGGCGACTTTCGAAATCCTGCCGGGCGCGCTGACGCTGAGAGGTTGATTCAACTGGCTGAGGGGCTGATTCAACCTGTGTGGTCACGCGATTGAAATAGCTGACTAATTCTTCGCCGAATTACAATTCGAGCTTGGCCGGGAAGCCCGGCGCGCGAAGCTCGACGCCGACTTGATCCTCGAGCAGCTTGACGATCTGGGTCGACCAGGCATCGCCGCCATAAGCGCGCTTGCCTACCTCGAAGATCGCGTTGACGCGGGTAGCCAGATCGAGCGGCGCGCCGAAATCCCTGCCCATGGCGAGCGCGAAGCCCAGGTCCTTCAGCGCCAGGTCCATAGTGAAACCGATGTCGTAGGAGCCGTTGAGCACCAGCTGGCTTTCGGTCTCATGGACGAAGCTGTTGCCGGAAGAGGCGACGATGGCGTGATAGGCCTGGGCTAGGTCGAGCCCACCCTGCTTGGCAAGCATCAGCGCCTCGCCGGCGGCAACCAGATGGATGAAGGCCAGCATATTGGTGATGACCTTGATCACCGCCGCAGAGCCGACTGGCCCCATCAGGAAAGACTTCGCGCACATCGCCTCGATCGCCGGCCGATGGCGTTCGTAGAGCGCGGCGTCGCCGCCGACGAGAGCGGTGATCCTCCCTGCGGCCGCTAGATGCACGCCGCCGGTGACCGGGCATTCGAGCGTCTCAATGCCTTTTTTCGAAGCAAGCGCGGCGAGCCGCAGTATCTCGTCGCGGCCATTGGTCGACATCTCGACCCAGGTGCCGCCGGCGGGCAGGCCCTGAAGCAATCCGTCCGGGCCGGCGAGCACCGCCTCGCTGACCTTCGGCGAGGGCAGGCAGGTGATCGCATTGCCGGCGCGGGCCGCTGCCTCGGCCGGGCTGGCCGCCGCCGTGGCGCCGAGCGCGACCAGCCGCTCGACCGCCGCCGGGTCGCGGTCGAAGACGGCGACGGCAAAGCCGTTGCGCAACAGGCTGGCGGCAAGGTTGCCGCCAAGATGGCCGAGGCCGATGAAGGCGTAGGCGAGGTGCTTGCTCATGGCATCAGCGGCGTTTGCATCATCTGCAGATGCAGGTCCTTGCCGTCATAGGGATGGGCGTCACAGACCGCCTCGTTGAGCTCGACGCCGAGGCCAGGCTCCTTCGACGGGATGACGTTGCCGTCCTGCCATTCGATCTTCTTCTTGAGCAGGGTGGCATGGAAACCGTCCCACTGCTTCAGCGATTCCAGGATGAGGAAGTTGGGAAGCGTCACTGCAAGCTGGATGTTGGCGGCGCCGACTATCGGGCCGCAATAGCAGTGCGGCGCCACCTGGATATGGTAGGCCTCGGCCATGGCGGCGATCTTCTTGGTTTCCAGAATGCCACCCGAGCGGCCGAGATCCGGCTGCAGGATGGTGGCGGCGCGGTTCTCGATGACGCGGGCGAATTCGAACTTCGTCGTCAGCCGCTCGCCTGTGGCGATCGGGATGGAGGTGCCGCGGGCAACCTGCGCCATCACCTCGGGCATGTCCGGCGGCACCGGCTCCTCGAACCAGAGCGGATCGTATGGCTCGATGGCGCGCGCCAGCCGCAATGCGCCGGATGCGGTGAACTGGCCATGCGTGCCGAACAGGATGTCGGCGCGCGTGCCGACAGCCTCGCGGATTGCCTTGATCATGCGCGCCGAAAGGTCGATGTCGATCAGGCGCGGCTGGTGGCCGTCATAGGCCGTGTAGGGGCCGGCCGGGTCGAGCTTCACGGCGTTGAAGCCCTGCTCGACATATTCGAGCGCGCAGGCGGCGGCCATATCGGGGTCGTTATAGACATTCTGCCCGCGCGCGTCTTCCGAATGGACGCTGCCGGTGTGCGGATAGAGATAGGTGTAGGAACGCAGCGTCTCATGCACCTGGCCGCCGAGCAGCTTGGAGACCGGCTTGTTCGCCTCCTTGCCGATGATGTCCCAGCAGGCCATTTCCAGCGCCGAGAAGCAGCCCATGCCGGAGACGTCGGGGCGTTGCGTGAAGCCGGAGGAATAGATGCGGCGGAACAGGTTCTCGATGTCGTGCGGATCGCGGCCGATCAGGTAGCGCTCGGCCATGTCCTCGATCATCCTGGCCGTGACATGCGCCGAGAAGGTCGCGTTGTAGGCCTCGCCATAGCCGACCACGCCGCCGTCGGTGGTGAGCTTGACGAAGATGAAGTACTTGCCGCCGATGCCGGGCGGCGGGTTGCCGACAACCCAGGTCTTTATGTCGGTGACTTTCATTTGTGATCCTCCAGAACCAGGTCGGCGCCCTTCCATCCCGTCAGGATCGAGGCGGCATTGGTGTTGCCCGTGATGTTGTCGGGGAAAATCGAAGCGTCGATGACGCGCAGGGCATCCAGCCCGTGGACCTTGAGCCGCGGATCGACGACGGCGCGAGCGGCGTCCGGCCCCATGCGGCAGGTCGAGACCGGGTGATAGACCGTGCCCGAGCGCTTCCGGAAATCCTGGATCAGGTCGGCGTCCGATTTTATCGACGGGCCGGGCAGGACCTCTTCCTCGATGATCTCGGCCATGGCCGGCATGGAAGCGATCCTGCGCACGAACTTCACCGCCGCCAGCATCTCGTCGACATCGGCATTGGTCGAATAGGCGTTCGCCGTGATCCTGGGATAGTCGCGGGGATTGTTCGAGCGGATCATGATCTCGCCGCGGCTCGACGGGCGGCAGTTGGACAAGCCGATGGAGAAGCCAGGCCACGGGTCGGGCGTCAGGATCGGACGTTCGCCGCTTTTCGGGATGACGGTGGAGAAGGCCTGGAAATAGAGCTGCATGTTCGGCCGCGCCATCGACGGGTCGGTGCGGAAGAAACCGCCGGCATTGTTCATCGACAGCGACAGCGGGCCCGAGCGCAAGAGGATGTATTGCATGCCGACCAGGAGCTTGCCCCACCAGGGCCGCAGGATCTGATTGAGCGTCGGCAGCCTGCCCTTGAAAGTGTAGTTGATGCCGACATGGTCCTGCAGATTAGCGCCGACACTGTCGTTGGCGTGGACGACCGGGATGCCGAGGCCGGCCAGCAGCGCCGCGGGGCCGACGCCGGAGAGCTGCAGCAATTGCGGCGAGTTCACCGAGCCGCCCGACAGGATCACCTCGCGGCCGGCGCGTGCCGTCTTCCTCTCGCCGTTCTGCTCATATTCGATGCCGACGGCGCGCTCGCCCTCGAACAGGATCCTCGTCGCCAGGGCGTTGGTCTCGACACGGACATTGCCGCGTCTCATTGCAGGCCGCAGGAAGGCGCGGGCGGCCGACATGCGGCGGCCGTTCTTCGTCGTGATCTGGTAAATGCCGACGCCTTCCTGGGAAGCGCCGTTGAAGTCCGGATTGAAGGGCAGGCCGGCCTGCTCGGCGGCGGCAAGATAGCGCTTGGTCAGCGGGTGCACCGCGCGCGAACAGTCGGTGACGTGCAGCGGTCCGCCGGTGCCGCGCCACTGGTCGGCGCCAGCCTCGTTGTCCTCCATCGCCTTGAAGGAAGGCAGGAGGTCGTCGTAGGCCCAGCCCGGATTGCCGGCGGCGGCCCAGGCATCGAAATCCTCCCGCGCGCCGCGGATGAAGACCATGGCGTTGATCGAGCTGGAGCCGCCGAGCAGCTTGCCGCGCGGCCAGTGGTCGGCATTGTTGCTGAGACCCGGATCAGGCTCGGCCTTGTAGTTCCAGTTGACGGCCGGGTCGAAGAAGGTCTTGCCGTAGCCGAGCGGCATCTGGACGTAGAACCTTTGATCGGTTCCGCCGGCCTCAAGCACCAGCACCGAGAAACGGCCCGAGGCCGACAGCCTGTCGGCAACCACCGAACCGGCCGAACCGGAGCCGACGACGATGAAATCATAAGTCTGCATGGTGGAAGGGCGGCCTCCGCAATGTCGGGCTTACCCTAGACATTGCCGGTTCAAGTCGTCGCCGTGGCTTCCGGCATGGCTTGTGAAAAAAGCGACCGGCGCGGCGGCGCGCATTTCGCTTTCACCAGAGCTTGCGACATGGCGGTCGCATTGATACGCAACGGCAACTGACCCTTTAAGGATTTCGCCATGGTGCATTACGCGGACGGAAGACCCCTCGGCGATCTCACGCTGCGGACGCTCGCCATGCCATCCGACGCCAATGCGGCCGGCGACATCTTCGGCGGCTGGGTGATGGCGCAGATGGACCTTGCCTGCGGCATCCGCGCCGCCGAGCGCGCCAAGGGCCGCGTCGTGACGGCGGCGGTCAAGGAGATGTCCTTCGCCAAGCCGATGAAAGTTGGCGACACGCTTTGCATCTACACCCATGTCGAGCGCGTCGGCCGCACCTCGATGGTGCTCAAGGTCGAAGCCTGGGCGCAGCGCTACCTTTCCGACCTGATGGAAAAGGTCACCCATGCAGACTTCGTCATGGTGGCGCTCGACGGCGAGGGCAAGCCGAAGCCGGTTCCGGCCGAGAGCTGACCGATACCGATTCTCCCCGGGCTTGCCGTTTTGTAACAACGCCCGCGCGGGAGATGCGCTTCGCGACATCCAATGGTTGCCTTCGCCCCCCACTTTGGGGTCGCGAGGGGTAAAACAATGCGTCAACACATGCTGAACGGCTGGCTCGTGGCAGCCCTTGTCGCCCTGGTCTGCCTGCTCGGCATAACGGCCTATATGGAGGTCAGGAAAGACCTTCCACGCGTCGCCTGCATGAGGGTCCTGAAGGCGGCGGATAAGAGGCCGGCGCATTTGGAAAGCTGCTCGACGGCGTGCTGCAACGGTACCGCTCCAAGCGCCTGATCGGTGGCCAGCCAAGACTGTCGTCGCTTGTCGAGGCGGCTGCTCGGAGACCATGGCGAGGCTGGCGGCGAGGCCGCGGCGGATCCGGTCAAAGTTGGAACGTGCGACACGGCCGGCACTGAGCCGCACGGTTCATCCAATGGTTCAGAAACCATTGAACTACAAGGGTTTCAGGCCTGCTGGCTGTCGAACCGCGCGCGCGCTTCGCGGACCCGATTGGTGTTCTTGCGCGCCCATTCGCCGAGCGCGCCGACCGGCACGAGCAGCTCGTGACCGAGTTCGGTCAGCTCGTAATCGACACGCGGCGGAATGGTCGGAAACACCTTGCGCGTGACGAAGCCGTCGCGCTCCAGACCGCGCAAGGTGGTGGTCAGCATCTTTTGCGAAATGCCGCCGACGGCGGCGCGCAATTCGTTGAAGCGCAGCGCCCCGTCGCCCAGCTTGCCGACCACCAGGACGGTCCATTTGTCGCCGACCCGTTGCAGGATTTCCGACACGGCCCGGCAGTCCTCGGTGATGTGCGGGTGCCTCAGTAACAAAGAAGTGCCTCCTTGCGCGCCGATTTGTCAGTATCACATATAGCGCCGGTATCCAAACGATACCAGAAATTCCCGCAAGGAGAGCCCCCTTATGTCCAAGCCCAAAATCGCCATCGTCGTCGGTTCGACGCGCGCCGCCCGCTTCGCCGACGTGCCGACGCAGTGGATCGCCAAGATCGCCAAGTCGCATGCCGATATCGACGTCGAGATCGTCGATCTGCGCGACTGGCCGCTGCCCTTCTTCGACGAGGTCGCTTCCTCCGCCTGGGCGCCGTCGCAGAACGAAGTGGCGCAGCGCTGGCAGAAGAAGGTCGCCGAGTTCGACGGCTTCATCTTCACCGCCGCCGAATACAATCACGCTCCGACCGGTGTCTTGAAGAACGCCATCGACTACGCCGCCAATGAATGGAACAAGAAGCCCGCCGGCTTTATCGGCTATGGCTCGGTCGGCGGCGCGCGCGCGGTCGAACAGCTCCGCCTGATCGCCGTCGAGTTGCAGATGGCGCCGGTCAAGTCGGCCGTCCATATCGCCTGGGGCGACTTCCTTGCGGTGCGCCAGGGCGAGAAGAAGCTCGAGGACATCGAGCACCTGAACCAGGCCGCCGCCGCGCTGATCAACGACGTCGCCTGGTGGGCCAAGGTGCTGAAGGCCGCCCGCGCCGCCGACGCGATCGCCGGCGAAGCCCAGGCTGCCTGAGCGACAAAGACATCATCCTCCCCGAAGGGCGGCGCTTGCGCCGCCCTTTTCGTTTGCGGGAACTGCCTTGCAAGGCCTTCCGCCCCAGCTCTCGGATGGAACGCGCCGCGCGTGCCCGATCATACTGACTTGCATAATGCAACCAACTCGGCTATTTGTAACTTTCATTTTGAAAGTGAGTTACGAGAATGGTTGCCAGGACGAGCTTCGAAACGCGCCCATGTCCCATCGCGCGCAGCCTTGACGAGGTTGGTGAGTGGTGGAGCATCCTTTTGCTGCGCGACGCCTTCCAGGGCCTGACACGCTTCGACCAGTTCCAGAAGAGCCTGGATATCGCGCCGAACATCCTGACGCGGCGGCTGAATAGCCTGGTCGAGCGCGGGCTGTTCGAGAAGCGCGCCTACTGCGAGCGGCCGCTTCGGCATGAATATGTGCTGACCGCCAAGGCCCGCGATTTCCGGCCGGTGCTGCTCACGCTGCTTGCCTGGGGCAACCGGCATCTGGCGCCCGAGGGGCCGAGCCTGGTCGTGGTGGACAAGACCGACGGGCGTTGGGCCGAGCCGGTCCTGGTCGACCGCGAGAGCGGCAGGGAACTCGACAGCGGCGGCTTCGCAATGGCGACGGCGCCCATGGCCACCGACCGGATGCGGCAGCGCTATCGCTTCAGCACGGAAGGTTCGGGCCTTCCTCTCATCGAGAATGGACCGGTTCCCAGCAATCAGGACGAGGCGCGGGGCCAGTGAACAAGGTGCTTTCCCAGGCCGAGCTGCAGCAGCCGTCAGCCATCGCGCTCCCGCCGCCCAAACCCAAGTCGCGCCGCAAGCCGCTGATGATGCTGGGCGCACTGATCGCGATCGGCGTCGCCGGCTGGTACGGCGTCCAATGGTGGCAGGCCAACCGCTTCCTGGTGACGACCGACGACGCCTATGTCGGCGGCAATGTCACGCCGCTGGCGCCGCGCGTCGCCGGCCATATCGATCAGGTCCTTGTCGAGGACAACCAGCATGTCACTGCCGGCCAGCCCATAATCCGCATCGACGACAGGCCGTTCAAGGCGGCTTTGGAGCGTGCCCAGGCCTCGATGCGGCAGAAGCAGTCGGCGCTCGACAATCTGCGCGCCCAGGTCTCGCTGCAGAATTCGCTGATCGAGCAGGCCAGCGCCGATCTCGAGGCCAGGAGCGCCGCCGCAGCGTTCACCGCGCAGGATGCCAAGCGCTACGCGGTGCTTGCCAGCGCCAGGACCGGCTCGCAACAGGATGCGCAAAAGAGCGCCGCGGCCGACGGCCAGGCGCAGGCATCGGTCGCCGCCGCGCGGGCCGCGCTTTCGGCCTCCAGGCAGCAGCTCGACGTCCTCAACACCCAGATTTCGGAAGCGACGGCGGAGGTCGCGGCCGCCAAGGCGGATCTCGACACCGCCCAGCTCGACCTCGGCTTCACGGAAATCCGCTCGCCGATCGACGGCATCGTCGGCAACAGGCTGGCGCAGGTCGGCACCTATGTCTCGCCAGGCAGTTATCTGCTGACCATCGTCCCGGCGTCGGGCCTGTGGGTCGACGCCAATTTCAAGGAAGACCAGTTGCGCGCGATGGCCGACGGACAGTCGGCGACCGTCTATGCCGATGTCGCGCCCGACCAGCCGCTCAAGGGCCGCGTCACCAGCCTCGGGCCGGCCACGGGAGCGATCTTCAGCGTGATCCCGCCGCAGAACGCGACGGGCAATTTCACCAAGATCGTGCAGCGGGTCCCGGTCAGGATCACGATCGACGCCGACCAGGCGGGCAAGGTCGCGCTGCGGCCAGGCCTGTCGACGGTGGTCACGGTCGATACCGGATCGCGCTGAGGGCGCCATGTCAGCGCCAGCCGCCCCGCAATCCTTCATCGCCAGCATCCTGCCGTTCATGGTGATGTGCGTGGGGATGTTCATCGCGCTGCTCGACATCCAGATCGTTGCGTCCTCGCTGCAGGACATCGGCGGCGGCCTGTCGGCCGCGCAGGACCAGATCGGCTGGGTCCAGACCTCCTATCTGGTGGCTGAGATCATCGTCATCCCGCTGTCGGGCTGGCTCACCCGCGTCTTCTCGACCAGATGGCTTTTCACCATCTCGGCGGCCGGTTTCACTTTTGCCAGCATGCTGTGCGGCTTCGCCTGGAATATCGAAAGCATGATCCTGTTCCGGGCGCTGCAAGGGCTGCTCGGCGCCTCGATGATCCCGACGGTCTTCACCTCGTCCTTCCACTATTTCCAGGGCCCGAGGCGCGTCTATGCCGCGGCCGTGGTCGGCAGCATCGCCTCGATCGCACCGACGCTGGGGCCGGTTATCGGTGGCTGGATCACCGACACCTTGAACTGGCATTGGCTGTTCTACGTCAACGTCGTTCCGGGGGCCGTCATCACCGTGCTCGTCGCGCTGCTGGTCAGGATCGACAAAGGCGATCTGTCGTTGCTGAAGGGCGCGGACTATATCGGCATGGCGCTGATGGCGATCAGTCTCGGCACGGCGGAATATGTGCTGGAGGAAGGCTCGCGCTGGAACTGGTTCGACGACGCCACGATCCGCAACGGCACCGTCGTCGCCGTGGTTACGCTCATCCTGTTCGTCGTCCGCAGCCTGACCCATGCGCAGCCGGTGGTCGACTTCCGCGCCTTCGGCAATCGCAACTTCGCCATCGGCTGCTTCCTGTCCTTCATCACCGGCATCGGCATCTTCGCCACGATCTATCTCACGCCGCTGTTCCTCGGCTATGTGCGCGGCTACAACGCATTCGAGACGGGGCTCGCGGTGTTTTCAACCGGCGTCGCCTCGATGGTCGGCGTCCCGGTCTATATCTTCCTTGCCAAGCGCTTCGACACGCGCTGGCTGATGATGTTCGGCCTGGCCTCCTTCGGCGCCTCGATGTGGAGTTTTTCAGCCATCACCAGCCAGTGGGGCTCGGCCGAGCTTCTCCTGCCGCAGATCTTTCGCGGCTTCCCGCAGGTCTTCGCCGTCGCGCCGAGCGTCAATCTCGGACTCGGCAGCCTGCCGCCGGAGCGGCTGAAATATGCCAGCGGCCTGTTCAACACGATGCGCAATCTCGGCGGCGCGGTCGGCATCGCCATCTGCGGCGCGATCCTCAACAATCGCACCAATTTCCATTTCCTGACGATCGCGTCGGATTTGACGCCGCGGAACGAGGCGGCCATGCGCATGGTCGACACTGTTGCGCAGCGCTACGGCCAGTTGCCCGGCGCCGTCGACGATGGCCATGCCGCCTCGCTGAGGCAGCTCTGGCAGCTCGCCTATCGCGAGGCCTCGACCATGGCCTATGCGGATGCGTTCCTGGTCATCATGGTGGCTTTCGTCATCGCCACGGCGCTGGTTCCGTTCCTGCGCAACGTGACGCCAAAGGCACCGCCGCCTGACGCACATTGAGCGCGCCCGAGGCCACAGCCACCTCGGATTCTACCACTTCACGCTGAAGCCGACCGTGCCGCCGAAGGAATGGCTGTCGCCGAAATCCTCAAGGCTGGTGCGGGCGAGCAGCTCGCCATGCACAGCGTAGCGATCGTCGGCCCAGCTCAACGAGCCGCCGACGCCCAATCCGCCCCAAAGCTGCTGCGACTTGCTGGTCAACCCTGTGCCCGATACGTCGACATCGGTGCCGTCGAGGAAGTCGTAGTAAAGATTGCCGATGCCGTAGACATGCGAGCGGCTGGTTCGGCCCGCCTTGTCCTTCCATTCGCTTTCGTAGTCGGCGGACAGGCCGAGGCGGCCGATCAGGCTGTCGCTGCTGCCGTTGGAGACGAAGGCGCCGTAGGGATCGGTGAAGCTGTCGAAATCGACCGAGGCGTAGCTGAGCTGCGCCTGCGGCGTCAGCGACCAGTTGCCCTGCAGGGCGATCTTCTGCCCTGCCTCGATGCCCAGACCATAGCCGAAGCCGTTGTTGCCATCGGCAAGCGTCCGGCCAAGGGTGGCGGAGGAAAGATCGCTATTGAACCAGGTCAGCTCGGCCTGCGTGTCGACATAGAAGCCGTTCTTGCCGTACCAGGTCAGCGTGCCGCCGAAACCGTAGCCGGTTGCGTCGATCGAGCCGGTGCCGAAAGACGAAGAGACATCCGATTTCACCGTCCCGTAGTGAACGGTGAGGCCGCCGACCAGCATTCCGGAGGCCGTCTCGGACAGCAGCACGTCGAGGCCGGCCTGCAGTCGCCACAGGTCGGCGTCGTAATCGGTGCCGGTCGTGGTCGTACCCGGCTCGAACTCGCTGTGCGAAGCCTCCACGCGACCCCAGATGGGGCTGCCGCCTTGGTTGCTATCGCCTGTCGCCGATTGGGAGGCGCCGGTCCATGACCGGTTGCCCATGCGCTGCTGCAGCGTGCCGAGCTGGGTGAAGCTCTGCAGAATGCCGGCATAGGCCTCATATATAGGCACGGCGGGCGAATAGAGCGGTGAGGTCGGCCCGCCCGGATCGACGGGATTGATCAGCGCCGAGCGCAGATACCAGTCGCCGTCAGCCGGCGTGCTGACGCCGTTCTGGTAGAGCCGGTAGGCGTATGCGCCGGCCACCACTGCCTGGTCGCCCTGGAAGACATAATCGCCCTGCAGGTTGAACAGGCCGGCGGAAGCGCCGCCGACATCGACGATCTTGATGCCGTCAACGGTCTGCGCGCCGGCGCCGCCAAGGCCGATCACCTTGATGTTGGCGGTGCCCGACGTGTCGCCGGTGATGATCAGTCTGTCGGTGGAAGAGGCGTCGCCGTCGAGGATAGCCTCGATCTCGACCGTGCCGCCGGCGCCGGCAAAATTACCCTGGATGGTCAATTGGCCGATCGAGTTGCCGGGCGCGATGACGCCGCCGGCCTGCAGCGTCGTCGAGCCCACCGTGCCGTTGCCGCCGAGCGCGCCGCCATCGAGGATGGTCACAGTGGAGTTGGCGAGCGAGCCGTCGACCGAAAGCTTGCCGGCCTCGATCGTGGTCGGGCCGTTGAGGGTGTTGATGCCGGTCAGGCTGAGGTTGCCGAGGCCCGTCTTGGTCAGCGTGCCAGTGCCGGAGATGACGGCGGAGAAGGTGGCGTTGGCCGGCTGGTCGAAGACCAGAGCCGCGTTGTCAAGGATGTTGCCGCTGCCGAAGCTTGTTGCCTGGCCGATCAGCGTGCCGGCGGAGATGGTGGTGCCGCCGCCATAGCTGTTGGTGTTGGTCAGCGTCGTGCTGCCCGTACCCTGCTGCACCACCGCGCCACTGCCGGATATCGCGCCGGCAAAGGTCACATCGTCGGAGCGGTCGAAGGCCAAGATGCTGTTGTTGGTGACGTTGCCGGTGATCGAGCCGGTCGTGCCGCCATTGCCGAGCTGCAGCGTGCCGGCCGAGATCGTGGTCAGACCGGTGTAGCTGTTGTCGGCGGTCAGGACCAGCGTGCCCGCGCCGAGCTTGTTCAGCGCGCCGGTGCCGGAAATGGTGCCGGCGAAGGTCACGTCGTCGGAGCGGTTGAAGGCGAGTGTGCCGTTGTCGGTTACGTCGCCGGCGATCGATCCGGTTGTGCCGCCATTGCCGAGCTGCAGCGTGCCGGCCGAGATCGTCGTGCCGCCGCTATAGGTGCTGTCGCCGGTCAGCACTGTCGTGCCGGTGCCGATCTGGCTCACGCCGCCGCTGCCTGAGATGATGCCGGAATAGGTGTAGGTGTCGGAGCGGTCGAAGGCCAAGGTCGCGTTGTTGGTGACGTCGCCGAGGATCGAGCCTGTCGTGCCGCCATTGCCGATCTGCAAAGTGCCTTGCGAAATCGTCCAGGCTTGCGTGGCGGTGTTGTCGGCGGTCAGTGCCCAGGTGCTGTCACCGGTCTTCTCAAGAACGTCGAAGTTCTGGTATTGACCCGTATCGCCGATCACGCCGTTGAGCAGCGCGGAGCTATTGCCGCCGAGACGCAGCGTGTCGCTGGTGCTTAAGGCACCGGCGATGACGTTCCCGAAGATCTGCGAGCCGGCCTGAAGTTCCAGCGTGGAGCTGGAGGCGACGTTGTTGCCGAACTGGATGGCGGTGGTGGAACCGGCGCCCGCGCGGATTGTGCCGGCATTGATCACCGAGATTGTCCAGGAGGAGTTGATATCGGGGCCGATCGCGGCCGAGCCGTTGCCGCCTTCCAGAGTCCCGTAGTTGGTTATCGAGATATCAGCTCCCCGGCTCCTGATCGCGAAGTTGCCGGTGCCGACACCGGTCAGGTCAGAGCCGCCGCGGATCGTGCCGTAGTTGACGACCGTCCCGGGCTTGGCTGCGGTCCCGGTTACATAGATACCGGCGCCGGCATATCCGCCTTGGGTGTTGCCGCCCTGGATCGTGCCGCTGGCGGCGTTGATGACTGTTGCACCGGCGTTCGAGATGCTCACGCCGGCCCCGGCTGCTCCGGTAAAGGTACCGTTCGTACCAGTGCCGCCGTCCACGATGCCGTTGTTGACGAAAGTCACGACGTTCGTGAGCGTCACGCCAATGCCGCCATTGCTGCCGGAGGTTCCGGCGCCACCCGATATCGACCCGTTGTTGACGACCTGCGCCGTGGTGCCACCCACAGTCGTTACCCCGCTGTTGAACACAAGGCCGGCGCCGGGCACTGTGGTGCCAAGCTGGTCGCTACCGGTGAGCGTGGCCGAAAAGGTGACCGTTCCGCTGGTCAGGGGTCCGCCAGTGAAGCGGACAGTGCCCGAACCTGAGCCGGCAGGAGTGCCCGACAAGATAAAGCTCTGCGTGTCGATCGACAGCGACTTGGTCGGTGTCGGCAGCGAGTTCGGGGCCAGGATGTTGATGCTCTGGGTCATCACGATCGATGAGCTGGGATCGCCGTCAGTATTGGCCGAGTTGATGGCGTTGCGCAGTTCCGTCTCATTGCTGACGTAATAGGTTGCGGCCGAGGCCGCGCCTGGAAGCAGGGAGGCGATTGCCGCGCCGCTCACACCGGCAAGGAGCATCCCGTCCCGCATGCGCCGAAGCGCGCCGCCGCTCGTCTTCATTGGTCTGCCCCGCCCGAAATCCGCCGCCCGCCACGCCGGATCGCCTGGACGGCGTGCCGACGAAAGCGTCAAGAAGTTAACTTGGCGTTTGATTCCTGTCGCGAAGTTGAATCGTCGATTACTGATTTATTTCCCGTCGTTACTTAAAAGCAACATTAGTTTTCTGGAATATAAGCAGTATAAATATAAGCTTTGAATTGAATACGCGGATAGTGGCCGTCAACGAAAGGGGGCCGGAACCCGGGCGGTCCGGGCCGCTTATCATGGTGGCACAGGATTTGCGGGTCGGACCGTGCCTTGCGGCTTGGGCAGGACGGCATTTGGTATGCTCGGTCTTGGCTACGGACATCAACAAATGATAGCGCGCGGGCCACGCTGGCGCCGCGCGATCACTTGCAAGTGCCAGGAAGCTATCAGCGCGCCACGGGCCGATGCCCGTCGGGCAGGCGGGTGGCGATCAGCTTGTCGATGCGGCGGCCGTCGAGGTCGACCACCTCGAAACGCCAGCCTTGCGCGTCGACGCACTCGCCGGTGGCCGGCAGATGATGCAGATGAGACAGCACATAACCGGCGACGGTCTCGTAGTCGCGGTTCTCCGGCAGGTCGATGCCCAGTACCTCGGCCATCTCGTCGGCCTGCATGTAGCCGGCGAGCAGCCACGAGCCGTCATCGCGCTTGACGGCGTTCTCTTCCTCGCCGGCCTCCAGGTCGGAGCGGAACACACCAGTGATGGCTTCGAGGATATCGGCCGGCGTGACGATGCCTTCGAAATGGCCGTACTCGTCATGGACAAGTGCCATCGGCACGTCCGATTCCTTGAGCTTCTGCAGCACATCGAGCGCGTCGGCCTGATCATGGACGATAGGGGCGGCGCGCACGTGCTGGCGCGGGTCCAAAACCCTGCCGGCAAGAAGGGCAGCAAGCACGTCGCGGGTCTGGATGACACCGATCATGGCGTCGACACTGCCCTCAGCCGCGGGCAGCCGCGAATGCTGCGTTTCCATCAACAGCTTCCGGACCACCGTCTCGTCGGATTGCAGGTTCAGCCAGTCGACTTCCGTGCGCGGCGTCATCACGGCGCGCACGGCGCGGTCGCCGAGGCGCATGACGCCGGCGATCATGCGGCGCTCGTCGGATTCGATGGTGCCGTGATGCTCGGCCTCGGCGACCAGCATCTTGATCTCCTCGTCGGTGACCTTCTCCTCCGCTTCGCCGGACTGGCCGAGCAGCCACAGCACGGCGCGGCCGGAAATGTCGAGCAGGAAGACGAGTGGCGCCGAGATGGTGGCAAGGACGGTCATTGCGGGCGCGGCGCGGGCGGCGACGCGCTCGGGATCGCGCAGCGCGATCTGCTTCGGCACCAGCTCGCCGACGATCAGCGAGGCATAGGTGATCAAAGCGACGACGATACCGACGC
>RXJA01000411.1 GCA_003963455.1 Hyphomicrobiales bacterium | reverse complement strand
TTCCGGTCCCCGGACCGTTTTTTGGATAACACCACCTGAAGGTGTCGGCTTATCAGGCCGTTGGAGAAGGAATCGAACCTTCGACAGTCAGATTACAAATCTGATGCTCTAACCAAACTGAGCTATCCGTGGTGCTGATGAAGGGACTCGAACCCTCGACCTCCGGACCCAAATCCGGCGCTCTAACCTCTGAGCTACATCGGCGATCCCAACACCCGAAACGGCACCGTACACAGGGCGGCAAGGCCGCCTGCGCGGGCGGAGGCGAAAGCTCCAGCCGTTGTGCTCGCTTCGGTTTTCGTGACCGGGAGCGCGCCTATAGACCCTGCGACGGGTTGTCGCAAGCGGCATTGTCGCGGCAAATTTGCGGCTTCTTCCGGGAGTTGTATTTCGGCAACACCGGCCGGCGCGACGCCTCAGAAAGTGACGCGGCCCAGCACCTTGAGGCCGTCACCCTCCGGCGCCACGACCACGGCCTCGCCCTCGCGCGGCGCCACCCCGGTGAGCGCCTCGATGTCTTCGAGATGCGTGACCAGCACCAGATTGTCGGAGCCTGAATAGCCGCGGATCTCCTTCATGATTGCCGCCATCTGCGCGGCTTTCTCAGCCGGGTCGGTGTTCAGCAGGTCGAGCGGCGCGAAAGGCTGCGGCTCGGATTCGAAAGCGATGCGGGCGGTGTCGAGGCAGCGGCAGTAGCGGCTGGAGAGCACATGGTCGATCGGGGCTGCGCGCGCGGCGAACAGGGCGCCGATGCGGCTTGCCTGCTGCTTGCCGCGCTCCGACAGGTTGAGCTGGGTGGCGCAATTGCCGATGTCGAAATTGGCCGGGTCCGTCGCTCCCGTGACGAAGGCATGGCGAAGCAGCACGACGTGGCCGCCGTCACGCAGCAGCGCCCAGCCGGCGTCGGTCGCGCGGGCAAGGCTTGGAACAGCCAGGAGAAAAAGCGCCAGAACAAGTCGCAGCATCGGAAGTCCTTTGGCTGCCCGTATGGGCCAAGGCCGTGATTGGCATATAGGGAAAGCAAAGCCGGCTGGAAAACAAGCGGAGGAGCCGGAAACGGCGCGCTGCGCCAATTGCACGGCGGTCGGGGCTCGCCTATCACGGAAAAATGTATTCGTCCGCAAAATGACTCCGCTCACCGAGACCGTTCTCTTCGTGTTCAGCCTTGTGGCGCTCGGCTATCTGGCCGGGCTCACGGGCTATCTGAAGCCGGCAAGCGGGGAAGGCATTTCTGAATTCGCCGTCAACGTGGCGATGCCGCTGCTGCTCTTCCAGACCATGGTCAAATCAGACTTCCACGGCGTCACGCCGTGGTCGCTGTGGGGCGCCTATTTCGCGGCCGTGGCCATCACCTGGGCCGCGGGCCACCTGGTGATGACGCAGTTGTTCGGGCGAGATGCCCGCGCGGGCATCGTCGGCGGTGTGTCCTCGGCCTATTCCAACGTCGTGCTGCTTGGCGCGCCCTTCATCCTCGGTGTGTTCGGCGCCAGCGGCTTCGAGGTGCTGTCGCTGCTGGTCTCGGTCCACCTGCCGATCATGATGATGGCCTCGATCGTGCTGTTCGAGGTGTTCGGGCGCGGCAGCGGCGAGACGGTCCATCCGCTGCGTGTCGTCAAGAGCTTCCTCAGGCGGCTGTTCATCAATCCGCTGATCATCGGCATCCTGGCGGGACTGGCCTGGCGCCTCACCGGAGTGCCGCTGCCGGACCTCGTCGAACGGCTGGTCGACACGCTCGCCGACACGGCGGGCCCGGTGGCGCTGTTCGCCATGGGGCTCAGCCTGCGCCGCTTCGGCATCTCCGGCAATATCCGGCCGGCGCTGGCGCTGTCGGGCCTGAAACTCTTCCTCATGCCGGCGCTGGTGCTTCTCTTCGTCTGGCTGCTCGGCCTGCCGCCGCTGACCTCCAAGGTCGCGGTCGTCGTCGCCGCGCTGCCGTCGGGCATCAATTCCTACCTGATCGCCGTCCAGTTCAACACCGGCCAGGCGCTGGCCTCGAACCAGATGACGCTTGCCACCGCGAGCGCGGTGGTGACCACGTCGTTCTGGCTGACGGTGGTCGTGCATATTTTCGGATAAGCATCAGCAAGCCGCCGCGCGGCTCGCTTTTGCTGGCCCAACCCCTATATGCCATCTTGTGATTGCTTGCCCGCCTTTCCCTAGGTAAGAGCAATGCGCCGGCGTGCGGCTCTAGGGCACGCTTCAACGGATATCCAGAAAAAGCGGCGCGATCAGCGCGCCGAACGGAGGCCAGACCATGCTTCAGAAAACCAGCCATTTCATGCGCCAGGCCAATCTCATCAACGGCGAATGGGTGCAGGCCGACAGCGGCCAGACCATCGACGTCAACAATCCGGCGACGGGCTTGAAGATCGGCACCGTGCCGAAGGCCGGCAAGGCCGAGACCCGCCGCGCCATCGAGGCGGCCGAGGAAGCCTTCAAGAGCTGGCGCAAGACCACCGCGCTCGAGCGCTCGAAGCTGTTGCGCAAGCTGCATGACGCGATGATGGACAATCAGGACGT
>RXJA01000024.1 GCA_003963455.1 Hyphomicrobiales bacterium | reverse complement strand
GAAATGGCTGGTCCACAAGGACGCGGTGGAAGGCGTCGACTACGATCTGGCCGAACTCACCCATGTCTGGACCGAGACCAACGACCAGGACCGCCGCATCGTCGAGGAAAACGCGCTCGGCATCCTCTCGCCCGCGTACGAGCCCGGTCCCTATTCCGAGCTACATGAGGGCGGCGTCATCCAGTTCGTCGAGTGGTACGCCTCCTTCATCGGTCCGCGCCTTGCCGAAGGCGGCCGGCCGGCGCTGCGCAGCGTTGCCTAGCGCATGTCGCCCGAAAGTGTTCAGCGGTCTTGGGAGTACGACATGCGCAAAACGAAAAGGGTAGGGAGATGAACGCGATGACGGATCTCGGCCTCTATCGCCATCTCGACGAGATGGCGCCATGGAACGACAGGCTGCAGGTGCTGGAAGTGATCGGCGTCAGCGACGAGGCGCCGCAGGTGAAGACCTTCACCTTCCGCTCCGACAACCAGACCTGGTTCCGTTACAAGCCCGGGCAGTTCGTGACGCTGGAACTACCGACAGACGACGGGCCGCTGATGCGCACCTACACCCTGTCGTCCTCGCCGTCGCGGCCGTTCTCGATCGCGGTGACGGTGAAAGCGCAGGCCGGCAGCGTCGGCACGCGCTGGATGTTCGACAATCTGAAACCCGGCGTCCATGTGAAGGCCTACGGGCCGGCCGGCGATTTCTCGCTGCACAGCCATCCGGCGGCCAGATACCTGTTCATCTCGGCCGGATCCGGCGTCACGCCGATGATGTCGATGCTGCGCTGGCTGAACGACTGCGCGCCCTGGACCGATGTCGGCTTCGTCAACTGCGCGCGCCGTCCGGAAGAGATCATCTTCCGCAAGGAGCTCGAACTGCTCGGCTGCCGCATGCCGGGCCTGTCGCTCGGCTTCATGATCGAGGAACGGTCGAGCCGCGAGGGTTGGTTCGGCCATATGGGCCGCATCGACGCGATCCGGCTGCCGCTGCTGGCGCCCGATTTCCGCGAGCGCGAGATCTTCTGCTGCGGGCCCGACCCCTTCATGCGTGCCGTGCGGCAGATGCTGGATGCCGCCGGCTTCGACATGAGCCACTACCATCAGGAGAGCTTCGCGGCGCCGGCCGTGGAAGAAGTCCCGGCGCCGTTCGCGATGCCGGCCGGCGGCCGCGCGGAGCCACCCACGGAGGCGGTGACGCCTATCCGCTTTTCGCTTTCAGACGTCGACGCGGAATGCGTCGCCGGACAAACGGTGCTGCAGACGGCGCGCGCCTCGGGCGTCAGGATCCCGGCGGCCTGCGAGTTCGGTCTCTGCGGAACCTGCAAGGTGAAGAAGGTCTCGGGCGAAGTCTCGATGAGCCACAATGGCGGCATTCTCGATCACGAGATCGACGACGGCTATATCCTGGCCTGCTGTTCGAGGCCGCTGTCGGCGCTGGAGATCGAGGCTTGAAGGCTTGCCGGTGGACCGTCAATCGCACGGCTGAAAATCCGATCTCTGGATCGCGTCTCCTGACGAAGCCACGCCGGCAATGGAGGCCCGCTTAAACCCCGTAGCGCTCGGTGCGGATAAGGCTGGCCTCAACGCCGGCATCGATCAGCGCCTGGGCGGCGGCCGAGACGAAAGCATTCGAACCGCAGACAAAGGCGAGCCTCGGCGCCTTCGGCAGGCGCTCGACGGCCTGCGCCATCATGCGGGCGTCGACGCGGCGGGAATAATCGGATGGGCGCCTGGCCGGTTCACGGGTCAGCGTCAGCACCAGATCGAAGCCGTCGCGGCGATCGTCGAGGCCGATCAATTCATCTCGAAAGATCACCTCGTCCCAGATCCGCGCCGAGAACACCAAGGCGACCGGCTCGGCTGATTTTCGCAAGGTGCGATGGCGCACCATCGCCATCAGCGGCACGACGCCTGAGCCACCGCCGACCAGAAGGATCGGCCCGCCGTCGCTCTCCTGCCATATGAAATGGCCGCCCAGCGGTCCGCGCAGCTCGATCTCGTCGCCGACGGCCGCCACGTCGTGGAAGAAGGGCGAAACCTCGCCATCGTCGAGCCGCTCGATCGCCAGCTCGATGCCCGCGCCGGCTTCCGGCGCCGAGGCGATCGAATAGGAGCGGCGCGCCTGATAGCCGTCCGGCGCGGTCAGCCTGATGTCGACATGCTGCCCCGCCAGATGGGTGAATGGCCGCGACGGCCGGAACCAGAAGCTGGTGACGCGCGGGGTGCGCTTTTCGATACGGGTGATGCTCGCCGTCTGCCAAGGCGATTGCGGCGATGTCTCGGCGCTCATCGATTGCTGCTCACGGATCGCTCCTCATGGATCGCTCCTCATGGATCGCTCGAATAGCGCTGCTCGCGCCACGGGTCGCCATACATGTGATAGCCACGCAACTCCCAGAAGCCCGGCTCGTCGCGCTCAGTGAACTGCAGACCGTTCACCCATTTGGCCGATTTCCAGAAATAGAGATGCGGCACCAAAAGCCGCGCCGGCCCGCCATGATCCGGCGTGATCGGCTTGCCCTCATAAAGCAGCGCCACCATCGCCTTGCCGGTGACGAGGTCCTTGGTCGGCACATTGGTGGAATAGCCGTCGAAGGACAGCGCCAGCGTGTAGGCGGTCGGCGGCTCGATGCCGGCGTCGGCGAGGATGTCGTCGATCATCACGCCTTGCCAGGGCGTGTTGAACTTGGTCCAGGCCGTCACGCAATGGATGTCGCGCGTCATCTTGCTTTGCGGCAGGGCGTTGAATTCGGCCCAGTTCCATTTCTTGATCGGCCTTGGCCCCTGCTTGAGGGTGAAGGACCAGTCCTCCGTGCGCACCCGTGGCGTCGGCCCCGCCGAGAGCACGGGAAACCCCTGCTCCAGATACTGGCCGGGCGGGATGCGCGCGTCGGTGTCTGAAGGAGGGCGCCGTCCGGAAAAGAAGCCGCGTGTCACCATCGATACATTCCTTGCGCCGGGTTCGGCCGATCGCAAGGAGTGTTCTCGAAGACGCCTTGGGGAGCAACAGAAATCTTGCGGGGCAGAGCCCGCCGGAGGCGCCGGCAGGCTCTGTCGGGTCGGCCTCAGCCGGCGGCGAAGGGAACGGCGACGAAGATCTGCGCATCGCCGCGATCGATCAGCAGGAGCACCGACTTCTTGCCGGACTTGCCGGCCTCGGCGATCGCCTGGTTGGCCTGCCTGGCCGTCCTTACCGGCATCTGGTCGACACCGACGATGACATCGCCGGGCTGGATGCCGGCGGCCGAAGCCGCCTTGTCCGGGTTGACCTGCTCGACCACCGCGCCATGCTGGTTGTCGGCGAGGTTGAGCTGGTCGCGGATATCGGGCGTGAGGTCGGTCAGGCCAAGGCCGAGCGAGGGAACGCGCTGCCCGGCCGACGGACTGCCGCCTTCGTTGCCGGTCGAGGCGGTCTTCTGATCGTGGGCGTTGCGGCCGACATCGGCGGAAATCTGCATCGTCTTGCCCTTGCGCCAGACATCGAGCGTTTCCTTGACGCCCGGCGACACGTCGGCGACGGCGCGCGACAGGTCCTTCGGATCCTTGACCTGTTCGCCGGCGAAGCTGGTGATGACGTCGCCGGTTTCGATACCGGCCTTTGCCGCCGGCGAGCCCGGCGTGACCGCCGAGACCAACGCTCCGCCCGCATGATCGAGGCCGATGGCGCTGGCGACATCCTGGGTGACCGGCTGGATCTGCACGCCGAGATAGCCGTATTCGATGTCGCCGCCCTTCATCAGCTTGGCGACGACCTTCTCGGCCTGATCCGACGGGATGGCGAAGCCGACGCCGACGCTGCCGCCGTTGGGCGAATAGATGGCGGTGTTGATGCCGATGACGTTGCCGTTGACGTCGACCAGCGGGCCGCCGGAGTTGCCGTGGTTGATCGGCGCGTCGATCTGGATGAAATCGTCGAACGGCCCGCTGTGCAGGTCGCGGCCGCGCGCCGAGACGATGCCGGCGGTGACCGTGGTGCCGATGCCGAACGGATTGCCGATCGCCAGCACCTGGTCACCGGTCATGAGCTTGTCGGAATCGCCCCATTTGACGGTCGGCAGCGGCTTGTCGGCCTTGATCTTCAGCACCGCCAGATCGTTCTTGGCGTCGTGGCCGACGAGCTTGGCGGGAAGCTCCGTGCCGTCGTCGAGCGTTACCTTGATCGAGCTGGCGCCGTCGATCACATGGTTGTTGGTGACAATGGTGCCGTCCGCGCCGATGATGAAGCCGGAGCCGAGCGCCTCGGCGCGCTGTCCCTGCTGTTGCGGCGGCGCCTTTGGCATCGGCATGCCCTGATCACCGAAGAATTGCTGGAAGAACTGGTCGAATGGCGCGTTGCCGCCGAGCGGCGAACCCTCGTCCTGGGGCTGCGCTTTCATCACCGAGGTGACGGTGACGACCGCCGGCTTGGTGACAGCGATGACCGGCGCGAAGGAGCCGTTCGGGGCCGTGATGCCGGCGACGGGCGTCTGCGTCGTCGCGGCCACGGTGCTGAGGCCGGCACTGCTCTGGGCAAAGGAAACGACGACGGGCGAAATGATCAGCGCGGCGCCCAGCAGGGCGGCGACGCGATGTCTGCGAAGAATGCTTGAGGGTGACATGGTCGTTCTGTCCGGGCGAGAGTTGATCCTGCGTCGCGGGCGCTCCCACGGGATCGTCCGTCAACGTGCCGATGACCGGATTTGCCTGTCTCGCCGTGCATGGCAGCCGGCCGTCTCGACAGACAAGCATCTAGGACGCCTAGTTGCCGTAATTAGGGTTTTGGGGCGACCTTACGAAGATTTAATTCAGAGGGCGCTCACGAAGCGCTCCCGCCGGCGCAGGTAGGACGAGGCCATTTCGCGCATGCGAGCGGCATCGAAGCTCGGTCCGTGGCCGCCATGGCCGATGCGGATCGGCAGGTCGAGCAGGCGCTGCATGGTGCGGCAGTAGGCGGCGCGGTCCGAATCCGGCAGGTCGTCGATCAGCATGCCGTCATAGATGGCGTCGCCGGCGAAGAAGAGGCCGTCGGCCTCGTCGAAGAGGGCGATCGAATCCGGCGAGTGCCCGGGCAGATGCAACACGCGGAATTTCCGGTCGCCGAGATCGACGATATCGCCCTCGTCGAGCGCGCGCGTCAGCGGCGCCGGGGGGATACGGTAATCGGAAGCCTTCCAGTCCGGCTCTGGCAATTTCGAGACGGCGCCGTCGAGGTTGTGGAACATGTAGGCATAGGTGACGGCATCATCCATGGCGTCGAACCGCGCCGCGCTCACCTTCGGCCCCATGCGCAGCGGGAATTCATGCAACGAGCCGACATGGTCGAGATGGATGTGCGTGGCGACGACGATGAGCGGCTTGCCGGCCGGCGTGTCGATCTCAGGCGCCAGCGGGCGGATGCCCATGCCGGTATCGACCAGAAGGTCGGCGTCGCGGCCCTTCAGATGCCAGATGTTGGCGCGCACGAAATCATGCACGAACGGCTCGGTCAGCATCGTCGTGCCAGCATCGACGACGGCCTTGCCGAACCAGTCACCCACCACGAGCCCGCCCATCAGACAAACGGCTTCCCGATCTTGTATTTTTCGGGCACCAGCCGCTTGAGATAGGCCATGCCGGCTTCCGAAAGCTGGTTGGCGTCCGGCTTCATGAAATCGTCGGGCATATGGCGCGTCTTGCCGGCGACAGCCTTCAGCGGCACCTTCTTCAGCACGGTCTTCGACCCGTCATACTGGATGGCGACCGAGCCGCCGCCTTCGCCGGCGACGGCTACCGCGAAGGCCCCGGCGTCGAAGGCTTCCTTGGCGTCGACTGCGCTGATCGCGCCGACATAGCCGCGCGGCATGTAGCCCAGCGCGTCGACCCGGGCGCGCTTGCCGGGCAGACCCTCGGCCAACGCGTGTTCGAGCGCCGCCGTCAGGTCGCTGCCCGACAGTTTGACGTTGCCGTGCTGGTCGCGCTCGAGCTTCTCCGGCGGCACCAGGCTTTCGACCAGCGCCTTGCCGTCGGCGGTGCTGACGCCCTCTGACACGGCGACGATGCAGCGCTTGTGGCGGTCCAGCTTTTCGCGCACTTCATCGATGAAGCGCTTCGCCGAGAAGGCGCGCTCCGGCACATAGACAAGATGCGGGCCGCTGTCGGGATCGAGCTGCCAGGCGGCCGCGGCGGCGGTGAGGAAGCCGGCATGCCGACCCATGACGATGCCGACATAGATGCCGGGCAGGGCGCGGAAATCGAGATCGACCGACAGGAAGGCGCCGGCGACGAATTCGGCCGCCGAGATGAAGCCTGGCGTGTGGTCGTTCTCCTCGAGGTCGTTATCGATGGTCTTCGGCGCATGCACGAAGGCGATCGAGCCGCCGGCGGCGTCGGTCAGGATCTGCTGGGTGCCCGAGGTGTCGTTGCCGCCGATATAGATGAAGGCGTCGGCGCCGGCCTTTTTCAGGCCGTTGAGGATGACCTCGCAATAGGCGGCATCCGGCTTGTCGCGGGTCGAGCCAAGGGCGGCGCTCGGCGTGCCGGCGATCAGCCGCAGCCTGTCCTCCGGGATTGCCGAGAGATCGACATAATTGCCGTCGCGTATGCCGCGCACGCCATGGATCGAGCCCAGCACCTTGGCGCCGGGGTGACGCTTGCGGATTTCCAGCGTGGCGCCGACGACCGTCTGGTTGATGACGGCGGTCGGGCCGCCGCCCTGCGCGATGACGAAGGTTCCAGCCATGCCTTTTTCTCCCGGGGCGAAGGGTTTCAGGGCACCTTCGCCTGTCTTGCGGCGTCGCGCAACGGGAGATGGAGGAAAGGATCAGACCACGACGACCGGGTTCTTCTTGGAAACGCGGCTGTAGAGGTCGATGATGTCCTGGTTGATCAGCCGCACGCAGCCCGACGACATCGCCTGGCCGATGCTCCACCATTCGGGCGAACCGTGGATGCGGTAGCCGGTGTCCCTGCCGTTCTGGTAGATGTAGAGCGCGCGGGCCCCGAGCGGGTTGGTGAGGCCGCCGGGCTGGCCGCCCTGCCACTTCACCAGTTCCGGCTTGCGCTGGATCATTTCCGGCGGCGGCGTCCACACAGGCCATTCGCGGCCGTACTGGATGTTGGCGCGGCCCGACCAGCGGAAGCCGTCCTTGCCGATGCCGACGCCATAGCGGATGGCGTCGCCGCCCGGCTGGACAAGATAGAGCATGCGTTCCTGCAGATGCACGACGATGGTGCCGGGCGCCTCGCCGGTCTTGTCAACGACGATCTGGCGGCGGAACTGCGGCTTGACCTTCTGCCACGGCACCTCCGGCACCTGGAAGCCGCCATCGGTAAGCGAGGCGTACATGACGTCGGGGCCGGTGATGTTCTTGTCGACGCTGATCGCCGGGCGCATGGGCGGCACGGAACCGGTGACGGTGTTGTCGAGCTGCATTTGCGGCAGGTCGAGCGTGTCGGTGGTGCTGCAGCCGGCAAGGCCGAGCAGCGCCATGGCGCCGGCGCCTGAAAGCACGGCGCGGCGGGAAAGCTGAATTTCGGTATCGATTGCGGCGCCGTTGGAAGGCGGCGTCAGACTTTGCGGCAACTCGCGCATGCACCAAACCCTACGTTGCCGGCGGGAAACACGGTCCGGCCGGGTCGCAGGCATTTTCGCCACTCATGGTTGAAAAAGGGTGAAAGCGAGGGACCGGGCTTAACCCTAACGGATCGTTGCGGCGGCCGATGGGCCCGCAGCCCAAGCGCTGAAGATTTTCGCCGCAGATTTTTCCAACGGGCCCTTTACATTCCCGGCGACCCCAGGATTTATCCTGTTCTTTGCGCTCAAGGAGCAGGGAAATGTCCTTCGAAAACTGGGCCGCCTTCGCCGCCGCCTCTTCCATCCTTCTCGTCATTCCGGGCCCGACGATCCTGCTGGTCGTCTCCTACGCGCTGGGACAGGGCTGGCGCACCGCGCTGCCGATGGCGGTGGGCGTGGCGCTTGGCGACTTCACCGCCATGACGCTGTCGATGCTCGGCATCGGCGCGCTGCTCGCGGCCTCGGCCACCGTGTTCACCGTGCTCAAGGTGATCGGCGCCGGCTACCTGATCTATCTCGGCCTAAAACTGTTCCGCGCCGGCGGCGCGCTGAAGGCCGAGCCGCGCACCGACGCGGTGTCGGCGGCAAGGATGATGGCGCATGCCTGGCTGGTGACGGCGCTCAACCCGAAGAGCATCACCTTCTTCGTCGCCTTCCTGCCGCAGTTCCTCAACCGGCACGCCGACTTCTGGACGCAGATGCTGATCTTCGAGACGACCTTCCTGACCTTGGCTTTCGCCAACGCCTTTGGCTACGCGCTGATCGCATCCAGGGCCCGCGCGATCGTGCGCAACCCGAAGGCGATCCGCATCTTCAACCGCACCGGCGGCACGCTGCTGGTCGGCGCCGGCATCGCCACGGTGGCGATGCGCTCGGGCAGCTAGGCCTGGGATAAAGCGAGGCAACTGCGAAGCCATGTCTACGCGGTTGGCGGGTTGGCCTGGGATGCTCTAGAATCGCATTCCGAGCGCAGAACCGCCCGATAGCGAGGACATAATGATGAAGGACGCATTCGGCCTCACCTATTCCGGAGCGACCGAGGCCGGGCTCTCGTCCTACGCCCGCGCCGTGCATGAGCTGCAATGCTTCATCGGCGATCCAGTCGGATCGATCGACCGGGCCATTGCGGACGACCCGGCGTTCGTCATGGCGCATGTTTTCAAGGGCTACCTGTTCGGCCTCGCCACCGAGCGGGACGCGACGGCGGTCGCCCGGTCGAGCCACCACGCAGCGCTGCCCCTGGCCGCCACGCCGCGCGAAGAGGCGCATGTGGCGGCGCTTGGCCATCTCGCCGAAGGGCGATGGCATGAAGCCTCCCGCATCCTCGAGGATATCGCGATCGACAATCCGCGCGATGCGCTGGCGCTGCAGGCCGGGCACCAGATCGACTTCTTCACCGGCAACGCGCGCATGCTGCGCGACCGTATCGGCCGGGCGCTGCCCGCTTGGCGAGAGGGCATGCCGGGATACCACGCCATTCTCGGCATGCAGGCCTTCGGGCTGGAGGAGATGGGCGATTATGCGCGCGCCGAATCCTTCGGCCGGCAGGCTGTCGAGATCGAGCCGCGCGACGGCTGGGCGCAACATGCGGTCGCGCATGTCATGGAGATGCAAAGCCGGCAAAGGGACGGCATCGCCTGGATGCGCGCCAATCCGGAGGCCTGGTCGCGGGAGAGTTTTCTCCAGGTCCACAATTGGTGGCACCTGGCGCTGTTCCATTACGATCTCGACGAGGTCGACGAAGTGCTCAAACTCTATGACGGGCCGATCTATGGAGCGCGCTCGACACTGGCGCTCAACATGGTCGACGCCTCGGCGATCCTGTGGCGGCTCCATCTCGGCGGCGCCGATGTAGGCGACCGCTGGGCGGCACTCGCCGCCAACTGGATGCCGAAAGCCGCCGCCGGCAACTACGCCTTCAACGACGCCCATGCCATGATGGCCTTTGTCGGCGCCGGGCTGGAGGCGCCGGCGCGGACCTTGCTGGAAACGCAGCGCGAGGCGATGCGGGCGAATGACGACAACGCGTCCTTCACGCGCGATGTTGGCCACCCGCTGGCGCGCGCGATCAAGGCCTTCGGCGAAGCCAGATATGACGAGGCCGTGCGCCTGATCCGGCCGATACGCTCGATCGCGCACCGCTTCGGCGGCAGCCACGCGCAGCGCGA
The DNA here is from genome assembly GCA_003963455.1 of Hyphomicrobiales bacterium. Lineage (GTDB taxonomy): Bacteria > Pseudomonadota > Alphaproteobacteria > Rhizobiales > Rhizobiaceae > Mesorhizobium. The sequence goes on along the minus strand of RXJA01000024.1, from coordinate 6,032 downwards.
CGTGATCGACCTGACCCTGATAGAGGCCGCGTTGCGCGCCGGCGATGCAACGCTCGCGCGGGCATTGACGGCCGAACGGCAACTCGCCCGGCCGGACAGCCCGCTGTCGGCGCTGCTCTCGCGGCGCGCGTCCGATTTGTCTGAGAATTGACCCGAAGCGTATCTTGTCTTAAAACCTGGCCAAGCCAGATTTTTTCGAGATCCGAAATAATTAATGGCAACGGGGAGGAAATCATGTTTCTCGGGCTCGACCTGGGTACCTCAGGCGTCAAGGCGCTGCTGATCGACGATGGCCAAAAGGTCATCGGCGCCGGCCACGGCTCCCTCGACGTCTCGCGGCCGCACCCGGGCTGGTCGCAGCAGGATCCTGCGCAGTGGATCGAAGCTTGCGAGACGGCGATCGCCGAGCTGAAGGCTTCCCATCCGAGAGAGCTGGCCGCGGTCAAGGGCATCGGCCTTTCCGGCCAGATGCACGGCGCCACCCTGCTCGATGCCTCGGACAAGGTGCTGCGTCCCTGCATCCTGTGGAACGACACGCGCAGCCATGTCGAGGCAGCGGCGCTCGACGCCGATCCGCGCTTCCGCAAGCTCACCGGCAACATCGTCTTCCCGGGCTTCACCGCGCCGAAGCTCGCCTGGGTGAAGAACAACGAGCCGGCGATCTTCGCCAAGGTGGCCAAAGTGCTCCTGCCCAAGGATTATCTGCGCCTCTGGCTGACCGGCGAGCATATCTCGGAAATGTCGGACTCGGCCGGCACATCGTGGCTCGATGTCGGCAAGCGGCGCTGGTCCCCCGAACTGCTGGCAGCAACGTCGCTCGACGAAAAACAGATGCCGTCGCTCACCGAAGGCACGGCCAAGGCCGGCGCCCTGCGCGGCGAGCTCGCTTCGAAATGGGGCATTGCGGCCGGCATCGCGGTTGCCGGCGGTGCCGGCGACAATGCCGCCTCCGCCTGCGGCATGGGCACGGTCGGCGCTGGCCACGCCTTCGTGTCGCTCGGCACGTCCGGCGTACTTTTCGCGGCGAACGCTTCCTACCTGCCCAATCCTGAAAGCGCGGTGCACACCTTCTGCCATGCGCTGCCCGACACCTGGCACCAGATGGGCGTCATCCTGTCCGCCACCGATTCGCTCAACTGGCTTTCGGAAATCACCGGCAAGAGCGCCGGCGACCTCACCAGCGAGCTGGGCGACACGCTCAAGGCGCCGACCGGCGTCACCTTCCTGCCTTATCTCTCCGGCGAGCGCACCCCGCACAATGATTCCGCCATCCGCGGCTCGTTCACGGGGCTTGCGCATCAATCCGGGCGCGACGTGCTGACCCAGGCAGTGCTGGAAGGCGTCGCCTTCGCTTTCCGCGACAGCCTCGAAGCGCTGAAGAAAGCCGGCACGACGCTGAGCCGGGTGACCGCGATCGGCGGCGGTTCGCGTTCGCGCTATTGGCTGAAGGCGATCGCCACCGCGCTGCAGATGCCGGTCGATATCCCCGCCGACGGCGATTTCGGCGCCGCCTTCGGCGCGGCGCGGCTCGGCCTGATTGCCGCGACCGGCGCCGATCCGCTGGCCGTCTGCACCGCGCCCAGGACCGATGCGACGGTCGAGCCGGATGCAGGGCTTGGCGGGGCTTATGCCGATGCCTATCAGCGCTATCGCGCGCTTTATCCGGCGATAAGGGCTGTTACCGCGTGAGCAGGCGCGAGGCCCCCCTCTCTGCCCTGCCGGGCATCTCCCCCTCAAGGGGGGAGATTGGCAGTTCCAGCGCCGCCGGAGCCTCACTGCGCCGGCACCTTGTCCAAAAACCCGGTGACGCTCTTCAGGCGGCCGTTCTCGACGACGCCGATGTCAGTGCCTTCGATGACGGACTCCGTGCCTTCCGGCCCCAGGTTCCACGAGAAGCGGATGCGGTCGCCAAAACCGTCCGGTTCACCCTTCAGCGAGAAGCGGAAGCCGGCGAAACGCTGCTGCACGCCTTCGATCAGTGTCGCGATGCCGTCATGGCCGTCGCCCTGCATGACCGGGTCGCGATAGCTGACATCCCTGGTGAACGCCGCTTCGAGCAGCGCGTCGCGGCGTGCCGCGTCGCTCTCGTTCCAGGCGGCGATGTAGTTGCGGGCGATCGTGTTGAGGTCGGTCATGGTCTTCATCCTTCGTTGGATCGTTTCGACATGACCCTTTTCGCGCCGCACGGAAGCGAAACCAATTACGCCTGAGGTAATCGGGCAAAAGCACCCGGAGAGGAAGGAAACCATGAGCAGCGGATTTTTCGGCGACATCAAGACAATCAAATATGAGGGGCCGGATTCGACCAATCCGCTGGCCTACCGGTTCTACAATCCGGACGAGGTGGTGGCCGGCAAGCGGCTGGAAGACCATCTGCGCTTCGCTGTCGCCTATTGGCATTCCTTCGCATGGCCGGGCGGCGATCCCTTCGGCGGCCAGACCTTCGACCGGCCCTGGTTCGCCAAGCCGGGCGGCGTCGACACGATGGAGCTGGCCAAGCTCAAGGCCGACGTCGCCTTCGAGATGTTCTCGCTGCTCGGCGCGCCCTATTTCTGCTTCCACGACGCCGATGTGCGTCCGGAAGGCAAGGACTTCTCCGAAAGCGCGGCGCGCCTCGACGAGATCACCGACTATTTTTCGGCCAAGATGAAGCAGACCGGCGTCAAGCTGCTCTGGGGCACGGCGAACCTCTTCTCGCACCGCCGTTTCATGGCGGGCGCCGCCACCAATCCCGATCCGGACGTGTTCGCCTATGCGGCGGCGACGGTGAAGAAGTGCCTCGACGTCACCAAGAAGCTGAAGGGCGAGAACTATGTGCTGTGGGGCGGGCGCGAGGGCTATGAGACCCTGCTCAACACCGACCTCGCCCGCGAGCAGGAACAGGCCGGCCGCTTCCTCAACCTGGTCGTCGACTACAAGCACAAGATCGGCTTCAAGGGCACGATCCTGATCGAGCCGAAGCCGCAGGAGCCGACCAAGCATCAGTACGACTACGACGTCGCCACGGTGTACGGCTTCCTCAAGCGCTTCGGGCTGGAAAAGGAGGTGAAGCTCAACATCGAGCAGGGCCACGCGATCCTCGCCGGCCATTCCTTCGAGCACGAACTGGCTTTGGCCAATGCGCTCGGCATCTTCGGCTCGATCGACATGAACCGCAACGACTACCAGTCGGGCTGGGACACCGACCAGTTCCCCAACAACGTGCCGGAAATGGCTCTGGCCTATTACCAGGTGCTGCAGGCCGGCGGCTTCAAGACCGGGGGCACCAATTTCGATGCCAAGCTCCGGCGCCAGTCGCTCGACCCGGACGATCTCCTGATCGGCCATATCGGCGGCATGGATGCCTGCGCGCGCGGCCTCAAGGCGGCCGCGAAGATGATCGAGGACAAGGCGCTGTCCGGCCCGCTCGCCGAGCGCTATGCCGGCTGGAACACGGCGGAAGGCAAGGCGATGCTGTCGGGCAAGCGCACGCTGGAGGAGATCGCCGAACGCGTGGTGAAGAAGAAGATCGAGCCGCAGCCGCGCTCCGGCCGGCAAGAACTGCTCGAAAACATCGTCAACCGCTACGTCTGAATCAAGCTGCCTGGCTCATATCGAGCCCGACCGTTCAAGGGGGATCGCTGCCCGGAAAGGTTTTGCGCGACGGGCGGAATCGGTAACACGGTTCTGCCCCGCGCTGCCCTTCAATGACCTCGTTCTTGCCTTCAAACAGCCGTCACGGAACTCGTATAAAAGCGGCTCCTGTGGCGGGTGAAGAAGAAGGAGGCGAAACGATATGCAGCACGAACGCGAAATCGACGCCCTGCTCTCGTCCGGCGAAACCGGATCGATCATCGACCGGCTGATGGCATTGCCGCGGCCGACGGACGACGTGAAGACCGAATGGGATCGCGCCGTCAGCAACCGCTTCGAAATCCGTCTGGCGAGGCAGATCCGCTCGCAGATGGACAGCGCCGGCGAGCGACAGACCGCCGCTTAGCGGACAGAAGGGCTGCCGCTTGGCGAGCGGCGAGCCGCCGCCTTAGCCCTACCCTCGGCGAAGCCTGACCGGTGCCTCGCCGAACGCTCTGGAAAATGCCCTGGAAAATGCCGCAGCGGACGAAAAGCCGGTACGCCCGGCAATATCGGCCATGGCAATGCGCGTGTCGACCACCAGGCGGCGGGCGGCACCAAGGCGCAGCCTCAGATAGTAGGCGCCGGGCGTCTCGCCGATCGACTTGCGAAAAATGCTTTCCAGCGTCCGCGCCGTGACGCCGGTGCGTTTCGCCACGGCGTCGATGGTGAGCGGCTGGTCGACATGGGCTTCCATCAGCCGGATGGCCTGGGCAAGCCTGGGGTCATAGCCGTCGAGCCGGCCGAGCGAGACCAGCGGCTGCGCGTCGGTGGCGGCGCGCGCCTGGTCGTAGATGAAGACGCTCGCCACATCGAGCGCGGTAGCCATGCCAAGCCGCGTGCGGACGAGATGCAGCATCAAATCGAAGGTCGGCGAGGCCCCGCCGGATGTGAAGACCGGCCCGTCGATGACGTAGCGGTCCGGCCGCACGTCGACGCCGGGGAATGCGGCGGAGAAATCCTCCATGTCTTCCCAATGCGTGGTGGCGCTGCGGCCCTCGAGCAGTCCCGCACGCGCCACCAGCCAGGTGCCCGCCTCGACGCCGCCGCAGGCGCGGGCCGCGCGGGCCGCACGGCGCAGACCGGCAAGCAGCGCCGAGGTAGCATAATTCTGCGTGCCAAAGCCGGCGACCACGACCAGCATATCGGTCGGCTCGGTGGCATCGAAGCGGCCGCTGACGGCCACAGGCAGGCCGCAGGTGGTGACCGGCGCCTCGCCGGTGACCGAGACCAGCTTGAAATCGAACAGCGTCTCGCCGGAAATGCGGTTGGCGGCGCGCAGCGGGTCGACCGCCGAGGCGACGCACATGATCGACGAGCCGGAAAACACGAGGAACGTCACCTTGAGCGGCGCGCGATCCGAGACAAAGATACTCGGCTTTTCGCTTTTGATCATGACACCTTCGTAAAACGCAAAACAGTTTCCCGCAAGTCGGGCGATGCTGGCGTCACAATCGAACTGGGAGGACAAGCCATGCCGCTCGCGATGAACCGTGAGGTCTTCATTACCTGTGCCGTGACCGGCTCCGGCGGCACCCAAGACCGCAGCCCGCATGTGCCGCGCTCGCCCAAGCAGATCGCCGAATCGGCGATTGACGCGGCCAAGGCGGGCGCCGCGATCGTCCACTGCCATGTGCGCGACCCCGAGACCGGCAAGCCTAGGCGCGACGTGCATCTCTACCGCGAAGTGACGGAGCGCATCCGCGAGGCCAATGTCGACGTGGTGCTGAACCTCACCGCCGGCATGGGCGGCGACATGGTGTTCGGCTCGCCGGAAGCGCCGCTGCCGCTCAATGAAAGAGGCACCGACATGGGCGGCGCCTCGAACCGCATGGAGCATGTGCGCCAGTGCCTGCCGGAGATCTGTACGCTGGATTGCGGCACGATGAATTTCGCCGAGGCCGACTATGTCATGACCAACACGCCCGGCATGCTGCGCGCCATGGGCGGCATGATGACGGCGCTGGGCGTGAAGCCCGAGATCGAGGCCTTCGACACCGGCCATCTGTGGTTCGCCAAGCAACTGGTCGAGGAGAAAGTGCTCAACGCCGACGCGCTGGTGCAGCTCTGCATGGGCGTGCCGTGGGGCGCGCCGGACGACCTCAACACCTTCATGGCGATGGTCAACAACGTGCCGTCGACCTGGAACTGGTCGGCCTTCTCGATCGGCCGCAACCAGATGGCCTATGCCGCGGCGGCCGTGCTCGCCGGCGGCAATGTCCGCGTCGGCCTTGAGGACAATCTCTGGCTCGACAAGGGTGTGCTCGCCACCAACGCGCAGCTGGTCGAGCGCGCGGCCAGCATCGTCACCAATCTCGGCGCCCGCATCCTCGGGCCGGAGGAAGTGCGCAAGAAGCTCAACCTCACCAAGCGGGCGCCCCTAGCTGCCGCGGCATAAGCATGATCCCTAAAAGTGGGAA
>RXJA01000582.1 GCA_003963455.1 Hyphomicrobiales bacterium | reverse complement strand
GAAGCGCTATGGCGATCTCCCGCAGGCCTTTTCGCGCCTGCCGGTCAGCCAGGCGATCATCGACGGCGAGATCATGGTGCTCGACGAGAAGGGCATCTCCCGCTTCGCGCTGCTGCAGGATGCGCTGGCCGAAGGCGCCGGCTCGAAACTGCATTTCTACGCCTTCGACCTGCTCCATCTCGACGGCTGGGACCTGCGCAAGGCGCCGCTCATAAAGCGCAAGGCGCTGCTTGCCGAACTGCTCGCCGGCCGGGCCGCCAACTCCGCCATCCAGTACAGCGACCATGTCGAGGGCGATGGGCGCGGGCTCTACGACCAGGCGACGGAGCTGGGATTGGAAGGCGTCGTCTCCAAGCGCGCCGACGCCATCTACCAGAGCGGCCGCACCAGGAGCTGGACCAAGGTCAAGGCGCAACAGACGGGCGACTTCGTCATTGCCGGCTACACCGTCTCCGACCGGGCCGAAGGGCTGGCGGCGCTCGGCATGGCCGAGTTCGTCGACGGCGAGCTGCACTATCGCGGCAAGGTGGGCACCGGCTTCGACCGCGACATGGCGACCGAGCTACTCACCCGGCTGGAGCGGCTGACGGCCGGCGCCACGCCGCCCGAAGGCGCGCCGCGCGAGGTGATGCGCGAGATGCACTGGGTGAAGCCGCTGCTGTCGGCACGCATCCACTATGCCAACCGCACCGCCGACAATGCGCTGCGCCACGGGGTCTTTCGCGGGCTGCGCGATATCGGCGGGCTCAGCACGCCGGCACCGGTCAAGCGCAAGCGTCTGATCGCCGAATCCGATCTTGCCAGCATCTGGGTCACCAATCCGGAGCGCCGCCTGTTCGGCAAGACCGGGCCGACAAAACTCGACATCGCCGTCTATTACGCGCTGGTCGGCGATTTCATGCTGCCGCACATCATCGGCCGTCCGGTATCGCTGGTGCGCTGCCCGACCGGCAAGCCTCAGGACTGCTTCTTCCAGCGCCACGCCTTCACCGGCATGCCGCCTTCGGTGGCGGTGTTCGAGACGACCAATTCGGAAGGCGAGACCAAGACCTACCTGTCGGTCGAGGATGCCAAGGGCTATCTGGCGCTGGCGCAGTTCGGCGTCGTCGAGTTCCACACCTGGGGCACGCATCGCCAGAGCCTCGACAGACCGGACCAGATCGTCTTCGACCTCGACCCGGGCGAGGGGATTTCGTGGCGCGAGGTGGTGGAGGCGGCCGTCCACATCAAGGGCGGGCTGGAGAGCCTCGGCCTGGTGCCCTTCGTCAAGACCTCCGGCGGCAAGGGCATCCACATCACCGTGCCGGTGACCAGAAAGCAGAACTGGAAGAAGCTGCATCAGGTGTCGAGCGCCATCTCCACCTTGCTGGCCGCGAGCGCGCCCGACACCTTCACCACAACCATGGGCAAGGAAAACCGCAAGAAGCGCATCTTCATCGACTTCCACCGCAACGCGAGAGGCCACACCTCGGCTGCTCCCTATTCGCTGCGCGCCCGAACCAATCTGCCGGCCTCGACGCCGGTGAGCTGGGCCGACCTCGAGACCATCGACGCGCCCGAGGACCTGAACTACGCCTCGCTGCCGGGATTGCTGGAGACGTCAGGGGATCCCTGGGCGGAGATCGACCAGGCGGCCAGGGATCTGCCGGCGATGGGGTAGCTTCAGGTTTCCGGGAAGAGTCTTGGAAACAGCACGTCTAGCGCGTCCACAGGGAAGCGCAGGGATACGGGCCCCTTCGGCGTTTGAGACGCTAGCAGGCCAAGCGACGACACATCGCTGAACACTCGCCGGGCGGTTCGCTCGGGCAGTCCGGTGATGCGCGATATTTCGCCTCGCTCGAATTCGCCGCGCATCAGCGCCTCCTCCAGCAGACGTCCGGCCTCTGGCCTGATCTCCTGCCTCGCAACATAGGCGCGAAGACGTTTTGCCAGCATGGTGAGATCGAAAAGCCCGGACATGAAGCTTACTTGGTCGATGCATATTCGCAGGAACCACAGTGTGAATTCCTCCAGTGCCCGCTGCGAGCGATTGCCTCTGCCGTCGAGGTCGCCTTGGCGCGGCATGTCGGCATGATCCATCATGGTCTTGTAGTCGTTTCGGCTCTTCAGTCCGCGCGCCAGTCCGCGCGAAATCGACCATAATCCATGCGCGGCAATGCCGGCCTGATGAGCCATTGCATGACTCATCAGGCGGCTTACCCTGCCGTTTCCGTCTGGAAAGGGATGGATGAAGTTGAAACGATGGTGGGCGGCTGGAATGGCCAGTATCCTGCCCGCCTTGCCGAGCCTTGCAAAGCGGTAGCGCGTTTCGAAGTAGCGCATGAAATCGCCGACGCGGGTGCTCGACGGTGGCTGGTGCCTGCCAACGGCAACATCATGCTCGGGTGATGATCGCCACTCTCCCGGCGTCATCAGAAACTCACGCCCCATACCCTTGATGCGCAGCGCCGGTTCCTCCGCGTCGCGATAGAATTCCTGGTGCAGCCACAGGATGAAGTCGCA
>RXJA01000402.1 GCA_003963455.1 Hyphomicrobiales bacterium | reverse complement strand
GAATTGCTTCGGTTCTTCTGCCTGGCCGAGCCCGCAGCCAAGCAGCGGTATCTCGATCTGCTGGAGGCAAATCGGGTGCTGCTTCGTCAGCGGAAAGCGCCATAAGAGCCACTTCAGACGGCAGGGCGTTGATGTTCAGGCCCTGCGCTCCCACCGCCGGTCGGGTGTCTGCTGCCAGTAGGTCACGGCGTGGCCGGCTTCCTTCATCGTCTTCCAATGGCCGCGCGCGGCTTCGAGCTGTGCTGCGTCATGGCCGTCGAACAGGAAGACGGCGCGCTCGTAGCCGGAAAGCTCGGGCGGGCTGGCGCCGTCGACCAGGAAGCGTATCTGCGCTGCGTTCTGGTTACCCTCGCCCGTGGTGAGCAGGATCGGCTGCTCGGCCGGATAGGCCTCGCGATCGGTGGCATGCGCCAGGAAGGAATCGTCGCGGAATGTCCACAGATGCTGGTCGAGCGCGTCGCGACGCTCTTCCGTGCCCGTCTGCACCACCGCGCGCCAGCCGCGCTCGACGCTGCGCTCAAGCAGGCCGGGCAGCGCCTCCTCCAGCGTCGATTCGGTCAGGTGGTAGAACAGGATGTCGGTCATCCCGGGAGTCCTAACCCTCGTAGTGGTCGCGCACCAGCCGGTCGAGCAGGCGCACGCCGAAGCCGGAGCCCCAGGACTGGTTGATCTCGCTCGACGGCGCGCCCATCGCTGTGCCGGCGATGTCGAGATGCGCCCAGGGCGTATCCTTGACGAAACGCTGCAGGAACTGCGCCGCGATAATTGCGCCGCCATAGCGGCCGCCGATGTTCTTCATGTCGGCGTTCTTGGAGTCGATCAGCTTGTCGTATTCGGGTCCGAGCGGCATGCGCCACAGCCGCTCCTGGCTGGCCTGGCCGGCGCCGAACAGCCGTCCGGCGAGCTCGTCATTGTTGGAGAAGAGGCCGGCATAATGCTGGCCGAGCGCCACCATGATGGCGCCGGTGAGCGTCGCCAGGTTGATCATGAATTTCGGCTTGAAACGGTCGTTGGCATACCAGAGCGCGTCGGCCAGCACGAGACGGCCTTCGGCATCGGTGTTGAGCACCTCGATGGTCTGGCCAGACATCGAGGTGACGATGTCGCCCGGACGCTGGGCATGGCCGTCGACGGCGTTCTCGACCAGGCCGATGATGCCGACCACATTGGCCTTGGCCTTGCGCGCGGCAAGCGCATGCATCAGCCCGGTGACAGCAGCAGCGCCGCCCATGTCGCCCTTCATGTCTTCCATGCCCGAGGCCGGCTTCATCGAATTGCCGCCGGTGTCGAAGGTGACGCCCTTGCCGATGAAGGCGAGCGGCGCGTCCTTGGCCTTGCCGCCGTTCCAGCGCATCACCACCAGGCGGGCGCCGCGCGGCGAGCCTTGAGCGACACCGAGCAGCGAGCCCATGCCGAGCTTCTTCATCTCTTTTTCAGCGAGGATCTCGACCTCGACGCCGAGTTGCTCCAGCGCCTTGACGCGTTCGGCGAAATCGACGGGCCCCAGCACGTTTGCCGGCTCGTTGACGAGGTCGCGCGCAAGCAGCACGCCGTCGACCACGGCTTCCTCGCCGGCGAATGCCTTCTTCGCGGCGGCGGGGTCGGCGCAATGGATGGTTATCCTGGCTGGCTTTGCCCTCTCGGCCTTCCTGGTATCGGCCGCCTTTGAATCAGATTGGCCGTCCTCCTTGTCCTTCCTGGTCTTGTATTTGTCGAAGGCGTAGCTGCGCAGCAGGATGCCGGCGGCAAGGCCCGCCGCCTGGCGGCCATCGGCCCGCAGTTCCGGCAGATCGAGGATGACGGCCACCTCGGTCGCCTTGCGCAGCGATGCGGCAACCGCGCCGCCGAGCTTCAGCCAGGCATTGTCGTCGAGGGCCGAAACCTTGCCGGCGCCGATCGCCACCAGCCGGTCGACCGACGTTCCCTCCGGCGCCAGCACCTCGGCCGAGCTTGCGAACTTGCCGGAGAAATCGGCGACCGGAAAGGCACGTGCCAGGGCGCCGGCCGGATCGCAGGCCTTCGCCGCCTCGCCGAGCCCGCCGCCGTCGGCCGCGAACACGAAGACGCTGCCCTTTTTCGGCGCGGCGAACTTGGCGAAAGAAATGGATGGTCTCGACGTCATCAGGTCCTGCTTTCGGGGGTGGCCGCAAGGTGCCGGCAAAGATAATTTTCAGCGAGCGCGAGGTTTGGCAAGCGTGCGCGACATTTGGTCGTTTTCAGCCATTTGGCAAGACTTTGGCCGAAATCGCTGTCTATATCAGCGCCACCAAGGACAAGGGATTCGCCTCGGCGCGACCTTAGTCTGCTGCCGTAACCTGCTGTTAACCATCGATGTTTTGCATTTCTTATCCATTGACGCGGAGACTCCGCCGCGCCGGGGAACGCGGTGTGGGGCGACAAACCGGAGCGAACCGCCCATGACCCAGTTGTGCGCGCGACGCCGGATGACTACCTTGTCGGCGGGCATGATGCCGTTCGGCAAAATCGAGAAAAGCCTTTCATGAAGGTCG
>RXJA01000416.1 GCA_003963455.1 Hyphomicrobiales bacterium | reverse complement strand
AAATAAATCTCGGAATAGGCAAGATCGGACAGGATGATGATGTCGTTCTTCTTCGCGAAGGCGACCACGTCCTTGTAGAAGTCGAGCGATGCGACCAGCGCCGTCGGGTTCGACGGATAGTTGAGGATCAGCGCCAGCGGCTTCGGGATCGAGTGGCGGATGCCGCGCTCGACCGCCGGAATGAAGCCGTCGTCGGGCTCGACCTGCAGCGAGCGGATGACGCCGCCCGACATGATGAAGCCGAAGGCATGGATGGGATAGGTCGGGTTGGGGCACAGGATCACGTCGCCGGGGGCGGTGATCGCCTGCGCCATGTTGGCGAAGCCTTCCTTCGAGCCCAGGGTCGCCACCACCTGCGTGTCGGGGTTGAGCTTGACGCCGAAGCGGCGCTGATAATAGTTCGCCTGCGCGCGGCGCAGGCCAGGAATGCCGCGTGACGACGAATAGCGATGCGTGCGCGGATCGCGCACCACTTCGCACAATTTGTCGACGATGGCTTTCGGCGTCGGCAGGTCCGGATTGCCCATGCCAAGGTCGATGATGTCGGCGCCGCGCGAGCGGGCGCTGGCCTTCAGCCGGTTGACCTGCTCGAACACGTAAGGCGGAAGCCGGCGGACCTTGTGAAATTCTTCCATTTCAGTTCCAGACGATCAAAGGGGGCGCTTTTGGCGCGCGATATAAACCTAATTGCAGTTAGGGTCGAGGGTCGGGTCGCATTTGCCCTCGATCTGCTTCAGCGCGTCGTCGCCATGCGTCTTGGCCAGCGTCTTCAGCGCCGCGGAATTCGTCGGCGCCTTGACGCGGCCACCCTTTGCAATCTGCGCCTGCTGCTCCGCCTTGAGCTTAGCCAGGTTCGCCGCGGTCTCCTCCTTGGTGAGTTGCTTGGCGGCCACCTGCGGCGGGATGTTGAGGTTCGGGTAGGAGCCGGTGTCCCTCGGGCCTTCGCTCAAGGCCGTCGGCGCCGCATTGTTCGTGCTGGTGCTGGTGCAGCCGCCCGCGGGCAACAGCACGCCGACCAGTCCGGCCAGGACCGCTCTGCGGCAGATCGCACCCGGCCTGAGAAAAAAAGTCCCGCCAACATTAATCGTCATATTGTTTTCCTGGCAGCCGGGCTACAGCGAATTGGACCCGGTCAGATGTCCCATGGTAATATGTCAAGAAAACGCCCCGGGAGGAACCCCGCGAACCATGTCCAAACCTGACGATTCGGACAAAGCGGAAAATGGCGGACCTTCGGCCATCGAGCAATATCTGGTGAAGGATCCCGAGCGCTTTGCCTTGAACATGGCCCGCATGATCGAGCAGGCCGGCAAGGCGGCTTCCGCCTGGACCGAACCGCGCGAGAAGGGTGAAGTGCGCGACCATGTGGCCGAACCCGTGGTCGACATGGTCAAGACGTTCTCCAAGCTCTCGGAATACTGGCTGGGCGACCCGCAGCGCGCGCTCGAGGCGCAGACGCGTCTGTTCGCCGGCTATATGACCGTCTGGGCGAACGCCATCCAGAAGGTCACTCCCAACGCCGAGGCTCCCGACGATGCGGTCAAGCCGGAGCGCGGCGACAAGCGCTTCCAGGACCCCGAATGGGGGCGCAACGCCTTCTTCGATTTCCTCAAGCAGGCCTATCTCGTCACCTCGCGCTGGGCGAACGAACTCGTCGAGCATGCCGAGGGCCTGGACGAGCACACCCGCCACAAGGCGAGCTTCTACGTCAAGCAGGTGTCGAACGCGATCGCCCCGTCGAACTTCATCCTGACCAATCCGGAGCTGTTCCGCGAGACCGTGGCCTCGAACGGCGAGAACCTGGTGCGCGGCATGAAGATGCTGGCCGAGGACATCGCCGCCGGCCGCGGCGACCTGAAGCTGCGCCAGGCGGACTACACGCCCTTCGAAATCGGCAAGAACATCGCCACCACGCCCGGCAAGGTCATCGGCCGCAGCGACGTTGCCGAGATCATCCAGTACGACCCGGTCACGGAGACGGTGCTGAAGCGGCCGCTGCTGATCTGCCCGCCATGGATCAACAAATTCTACATCCTCGACCTCAACCCGCAGAAGTCCTTCATCCGCTGGGCGATCGAGCAAGGCCACACGGTCTTCGTCATCTCCTGGATCAACCCGGATGAGCGACATGGCGCCAAGGGTTGGGAAGCCTATATCCGCGAAGGCCTGCAATACGGCCTGGACATGGTGGAGAAGGCGACCGGCGAGAAGGAAGTCAACGCCATCGGCTATTGCGTCGGCGGCACTCTGCTTGCCGCGGCCCTCGCGCTGCTGGCGCAGGAAGGCGACCACCGCATCAAATCGGCCACCTTCTTCACCACGCAGGTCGACTTCACCTATGCCGGAGACCTCAAGGTCTTCGTCGACGAGGACCAGGTCGCCGCCGTCGAGCGCTCGATGAACGAGAAGGGCTATCTCGACGGCACCAAGATGGCCATCGCCTTCAACATGCTGCGCTCGGGCGACCTGATCTGGCCCTATGTCATCAACAACTACATGCGCGGCAAGGAGCCCCTGCCCTTCGACCTGCTCTACT
>RXJA01000206.1 GCA_003963455.1 Hyphomicrobiales bacterium | reverse complement strand
AACCCTTCATGCGTCTCGTTGGCATCGATGGCGTAGCCGCGATCGCGGGTGATCGCCAGGTCGATGCGCAGCGCGTCCGCGTTTGTGATGGTGCTGTTGGTGAGGCGGACGAACTCGATATTGTCGATCAGCGCTTCGCGCCGCTCCGGCGGCAGGAAGGCCAGCACCGCCTTGCCCACGGCCGAGCTATAGAGCGGTTCCAGCACGCCGATGCAATGACGGATCGAGATGATCGAATCCGAGAGCGCGAAATCCGCCAGCAGCACGCGGTCGTTGACGAACAGCCCGAGATGCGTGGTCTGCTGCGTGATGCTCGCCAGCCGCTGCAGCTGATCGTGGAAAGAATCGATCAGCCGCGTCTTCTCGCGCAAGCGGGAGGCCCAGTAATAGATACGTCCGCCGACGTCATACTCTTTCGTCGTCGCGTCCTTCCGCAGGAAGCCGCGATGCTCCAGCGTCTGCAGGAAGCGGAAGGCGGAAGCGCGGTCCATGTTGAAGCGCCGCACGATGTCAGCCAGCTTCAGCGGCGCCGGCGCCTCGATGATCTCATCGAGGATGCGCAGGCCCTTTTCGAGGCTCTGTATGTGCCCGGCCGGACTCTCGACCTCGTTTACGGGGCTCGGATTGTCCAACATTTTCTCCCGGAAGTTTGATTATGAAACAATGGAATAGGATGTCGGCTTTCACGTGTCAAACAGACATTCCCTGGCAACTGGCCTTTCGCCCTGTCTCCGGTTCGATGGAGAGCCCGAAAGACATGGGAGAAAGGCGCCCGGCCGGCCAGCGACCGACCCCGCGGCTATAGATGCGCCATGACAACAATTGTTTCTAAGCCGGGCGGGATCGGCGCGGTCGAGACACGGCTGGCGGAGGCCCACATCGCGCTGCCGGCGCCGCAGCCCGCCATTGGCAATTATCGCCCGGTGCGGATCGTCGACGGCTGGCTGTTCACCTCCGGGCAACTGAGCTGGCGCGATGGAGCGATCGTTCATCCGGGCCTCCTCGGGCAGGACGTTTCCGTCGAGCAGGGTCGCGAGGCGGCGGCAGTCGCCGCGCTCAATCTCCTGGCTCAGGTAAAAGCGGCCTGCGCCGGCGACCTCGACAGGATCTCGCATTGCGTTCGGCTGTCCTGCTTCGTCGCCTGCACGGCCGGCTTTCACCGCCATGCGACGATACTCGACCCGGTGTCTTCCCATCTCATCGCCGCCTTCGGAGACGAGGTCGGCGTCCATGCGCGGCTCGCCTACGGCTCGTCGGCGCTGCCCCTCAACTCGCCGATCGAGATCGAGGGCATCTTCAAGGTCCGGGCCTGACGCCAAGCGTCAGGCCTTCAATGCCGACGCGCCCTTGCGCAGCACCACGAACACAGCCACCGTCGCCACGACGAGCATCACCGTCGAGACGACGGCGATGGTCGGGTCGATCTTGTCGCGCAGCGCCGAGAACATGACCTTCGGCAAGGTGGCGTTGCTGCCGCCAGAGACGAACATGGCCACCACCACCTCGTCCAGCGACGTGACGAATGCAAGCAGGCCGGAGGCGAGGACCGGTCCGCCGACCTGGGGCAGCACCACCCGAAGCCATGCCTGGTGCCAGCGCGCGCCGAGGCTGCGTGCGGCGCGCTCCTGGCTGAAGTCGAACTGGCTGAAGGCGGCGCTCATAACCACGAACACGACGGGGATCGCCAGCGCCACGTGGCCGAGCACCAGTCCGGTCATGGTGCCGACCATGCCGATGCGCGCCAGCACGAAGAACAGGCCGATCGCGATGAGGATCGAGGGGATCACGGCCGGCAGCACGATCAGCCCGCTGACCAGCATGCGCAGGCGCGGGCTGAGCTGCATGGTGCCGTAGGCGGCGAAAGTGCCGATCGGCACCGACACCAGCGTCGTCAGCGTGCCCGCGATCAGCGAGGCGCGCGCCGCCTGCGTCCAGGTGATCGAATCGAGGAAATACCGATACCAGCGCAGCGACAGCGACGGCGGCGGAAAGGCCAGGAAATCCGACGACGAGAACGACATCGGAATGACGATGAAGGATGGGGCCGCCAGGAAGACGACCAACATGATCGCCAGCACCCATTTCAGGCGTTCGACGAGCGGTGTTTCCTCGAATCCGTCGAGCATCGCCTAACTCCTCTGACGCGCAAGCAGGACGCGCTGCACCCCGTAGCTCAGCGCTAACAGCAGGGCCGTAAACACCAGCAGGAGCACGCCCAGCGCACTGGCCGCGCCCCAGTTGGAATAGTTGGACAGGCTGCGGGCGATGCGCATCGAGATGACCGTGACGTTGCCGCCGCCCAGGATCGCCGGCGTCACATAGAAGCCGAGGCTCATGACGAAGACCAGGATCGCGCCCGCGGCGATGCCCGGCGCGGCAAGCGGCAGGAATACCTTGCGGAAGGTGTAGCCGCGCGTCGCCCCCATGCTGGCGGCGGCACGGATCAGCGCGCGGTCGATGTTGCGCATGGCGCCCAGCACCGGAAGGATGAAGATCGGCAGCATGATGTGGGTCATGCCCAGCACCGTGGC
>RXJA01000521.1 GCA_003963455.1 Hyphomicrobiales bacterium | reverse complement strand
GCCACCCGATCCGCTTCAACGATCTCGCCAAGAACGGCAAGATCCCGGCGGACGTGCTGGCCAAGCTGCCGCCGGCGGAGTCCTATGCTTCCGCCGTGTTCCCGTCGCTCGACGAGCAGGGCAAGGCCAAGGAAACCATCACCAAGAACTGGGACGCCGTCGTCGGCGCGAACGTGAAGTAAGACTGCAATCCACCGGGCGGCCATGGCCGCCCGGCCTTTCCTCGAAGACGGCAGCCGGCGCATGACCGATCTCACGCTTCCCAATCAGGCCATCGCGGGAAAGACCGCGCCCCCCGGGGAAGCACGCGCCTTGCGATTGCCGACGCAGTGGCTTGGCGTAACGCCGTTCTTCCTCTTCGCCTTGATGTTTCTTATCCTGCCGACGCTCTATCTGATGCTGGGCGCATTTCAGAACGATGCGGGCGAGTTCACGCTGGAAAATATCTTCTCGCTGTTCCAGGCAAACATCCTCGCGGCCTATTGGATATCGATCAGGGTCAGCCTTGCCTCCTCGCTGATCGGCGCCTTTGCAGGTCTCGCCATCGCCATCGCCATCGTGCGCGGCGGCCTGCCGAACTGGATACGGTCGGCAACGCTGACCTTTTCCGGGGTTGCCTCAAACTTTGCCGGCGTGCCGCTGGCCTTTGCCTTCATCGCCACGCTTGGCCGGCTGGGGCTGGTCACCGTACTGCTGAACACGCTGGTGGGGCTCAACATCTACGCGCATGGTTTCAATCTGCTGTCGTTCTGGGGGCTGACGATCACCTACGTCTATTTCCAGATCCCGTTGATGGTGGTCATCATCGTGCCGGCGATCGACGGGCTGAAGAAGGAATGGGGCGAAGCCGCCGCAACGCTTGGCGCCACCCAGGCGCAGTACTGGCGCATGGTCGTGATACCCGTGCTATGGCCAAGCTTCCTCGGCACCGTCATCCTGCTCTTCGCCAACGCCTTCGGAGCCATTGCCACCGCCTATGCGCTGACGGGATCCTCGCTCAACATCGTGCCGATCCTGCTCTACGCGCAGATACGCGGCGACGTGCTGCATAATGCTCATCTCGGCTACGCGATCGCTTTCGGCATGATCTTCATCACCGGGCTGGCCAATATCTTCTACATCTGGTTCCGGACCCGTTCCGAGAGGTGGCTCAAATGAAGGCTGGCAAGTTTTGGGCCTGGGTCGTCTTCATCCTCGGCGCGGCCTATTTCTTCATACCGCTGATCGCGACCGTCGAGTTCTCGCTGCGCATGCGGCGCGGCGTCTATTCCTTCGATGCGTATAAGGTCGTGCTGGGCGACAGCCAGTTCCAGACGACGTTCATGTATTCGGTGATCGTCGCCATCTTCACGATCCTGCTGGGTGTGCTGATCGTGGTGCCGACGGCCTACTGGATCCGGCTGCGCCTGCCTCAATTGCGCCCGGTGGTCGAGTTCATCACCCTGTTGCCGTTGGTCATTCCGGCCATCGTCATCGTCTTCGGCTACATTAGAATGTATGGCTCGAACTCACCGCTGCCGTTCCTGTCAAACAATATGGCGACGAATGCGCTTCTGGTGATCGGTTATGCCGCGCTGGCTCTGCCCTACATGTACAGAGCCGTCGATACCGGGCTTCGCACCATCGACGTGCGGACTCTGACCGAAGCGGCGCAAATCCTGGGCGCCGGCTGGGGGACGATTGTCGCCCGCGTCATCCTCCCCAATGTGCTCATCGCCGTGCTCTCCGGCGCTTTCCTTACGTTCGCGATCGTGATCGGCGAGTTCACCATGGCCAGCCTGCTTAACCGGCCGGCTTTCGGCCCGTATCTGCAGAATCTGGTCGCCAACCGCGCCTATGAACCGGCGGCGCTGTCGATTATCGCCTTCATTATCACCTGGGGCTGCATGTCGCTCATTCAGGTCCTGTCGCGGTTTGCACCGAAATCTGCTAACCGTCCAAACTGATCGAAAGAAAAGCCATGGCCGACCCATTCCTCTCAATCCAGCATGTGCGGAAGTCCTTCGGCGCCACGACCGTCGTCCAGGATTTCAACCTCGATGTCGAACCCGGCGAGTTCGTTTCCTTCCTCGGCCCGTCCGGTTGCGGCAAGACGACGGTGCTGCGCATGGTCGCCGGCTTCGAGGAGCCGTCGGCCGGCAAGATCGTGGTCGGCGGCAAGGACATCACCAGGCTGAAGCCCAATCAGCGCAATGTCGGCATGGTGTTCCAAGCCTATGCGCTTTTCCCCAACCTTACCGTGGCGCAAAACATCGCCTTTGGTCTCAAGGTTGCCGGCATGCCCAAGGCCGACGCGGACAGGCGCGTCGCCGAGATGCTCGACATGATCAAGCTGCCGCAGATGGCCGACCGCTATCCTTACCAGCTTTCCGGCGGCCAGCAGCAGCGCATCGCGTTGGCGCGCGCCATCGCGCCGAAGCCGAAGCTCTTGCTGCTCGACGAGCCGCTGTCGGCGCTCGACGCCAAGGTGCGCGTGTCGCTGCGCGAGGAAATCCGCTCGATCCAGAAGAAGCTCGGCATCACCACCATCTTCGTCACG
>RXJA01000126.1 GCA_003963455.1 Hyphomicrobiales bacterium | reverse complement strand
GTCCGCTCGGCCAGGGCCTTGCCAATTCGGTCGGCTTCGCGCTCGGCGAGCGCATCATGAACGCCGCCTTCGGCAACGACCTCGTCAACCACTACACCTATGTGCTGGCCGGCGACGGCTGCCTGATGGAAGGCGTCTCCCAGGAAGCCATCGCGCTGGCCGGGCATCTGAAGCTCAACAAGCTGATCGTCTTCTGGGACAACAACAACATCTCGATCGACGGTCCGGTTTCGCTCGCCGACAACACCGACCAGGTCGCCCGCTTCCAAGCCTCGGGCTGGAACGCCAGCCATATCGACGGCACCGACCCGGAAGCGATCGCCTATGCCATCGAGGCGGCGCGCCATTCCGACAAGCCCACCATGATCGCCTGCAAGACCACCATTGGCTTCGGCGCCCCGACCAAGGCCGGCACCAACAAGGCGCATGGCTCGCCGCTGGGCGCCGAGGAAATCGCCGGCGCGCGCAAGTTCTTCAACTGGGAGTCGCCGCCCTTCGAGATTCCGGCCGACATCCTCGACGCCTGGCGCGCCGTCGGCGCCGGCGGCGCCAAGGCGCGCGCCGACTGGGAAGGCCGCCTCGCCAAGGCCGAGCCGACGCTGAAAGCCGAGTTCGAGCGTCGCCTCGCCGGCAAGCTGCCGGGCAATTTCGACGCCGTCATCGCCGACTACAAGAAGAAGCTGTCGGCCGACAAGCCGAAGGTCGCCACCCGCAAGTCGTCGGAAATGGCGCTGGAAGTCATCAACGGCGCGGTGCCGGAGACCATCGGCGGCTCGGCCGACCTGACCGGCTCCAACAACACCAAGACCAGCCAGACCAAGAACATCACACCGGATGATTACGGCCAGCGCTATGTCCACTACGGCATCCGCGAGCACGGCATGGCGGCGGCGATCAATGGCCTGACGCTGCATGGCGGCCTGATCGCCTATGGCGGCACGTTCATGTGCTTCTCCGACTATGCCCGCCCCTCGATGCGCCTTGCCTCGCTGATGGGCATCCGCTCGATCTTCGTCATGACGCATGACTCGATCGGTCTCGGCGAGGACGGCCCGACCCACCAGCCGGTCGAGCATCTGGCGGCGCTGCGCGCCATCCCGAACCACAACGTCTTCCGCCCGGCCGACGCGGTCGAAACCGCCGAATGCTGGCAGATCGCGCTCGAATCCGAAAAGACGCCGTCGACCCTGGCGCTGACCCGCCAGAACCTGCCGACGGTTCGCGCCGAATTCACCGCCAAGAACCTGAGCAGCCAGGGCGCCTATGAGCTTGCCGCCGCCAGCGGAGAAGCCGCGGTGACGATCTTCGCCACCGGCTCCGAGGTCGAGATCGCCCTCGGCGCCCGCGACCTGCTCGAAAAGCACGGCCATCCGACCCGCGTCGTCTCGGTGCCCTGCTTCGAGCTGTTCGACCAGCAGAGCGACGACTACCGCGCAAAGACCATCGGCAACGCCAAGGTGAAGGTCGCGATCGAAGCCGGCATCCGCCAGGGCTGGGACCACCTGATTGGCACGGACGGCATCTTCGTCGGCATGCACGGCTTCGGCGCCTCGGGCACGATCGAGCAGCTCTATCCGCATTTCGGCATCACCGCCGATGCCGCGGCCAAGGCGGTCGAAGCCCGCCTGCACGGCAAGTAGGAATTGGCCAAGGCCCGGCGACCCCGATTAACGGTTTCGCCGGGCTGGACCAAACTAATCGATTTAAATGCGACCTTCTGCGGCTGGATTCTTACGCCGTCCGCCGTTATGAAGCTGCGGACCCATCCGCTTCCAGCCCCCAAGGGAGAGAACGACAATGACCGTCAGAGTTGCCATCAACGGATTTGGCCGTATCGGCCGCAACGTCCTGCGCGCCATCCATGAATCCGGCCGCAAGGACATCGACGTCGTCGCCGTCAACGACCTCGGCCCGGTCGAGACCAACGCGCACCTTCTGCGCTATGACAGCGTGCATGGCCGCTTCCCGCACGAGGTGACCGTCGACGGCGACCAGATCTCGGTCGGCAAGGAGAAGTTCAAGGTCACGGCGATCAAGGACCCGAGCCAGCTGCCGTGGAAGGAACTCGGCGTCGACATCGCGCTCGAATGCACCGGCATCTTCACCGCCCGCGACAAGGCCGCCGCGCACCTGGCCGCCGGCGCCAAGCGCGTCCTGGTCTCGGCTCCGTCCGACGGCGCCGACCTCACCGTCGTCTATGGCATCAATCACGACAAGCTGACCAAGGACCACATCGTCATCTCGAACGCGTCCTGCACCACCAACTGCCTGGCGCCGCTGGCGGCCGTGCTGCACGAGACCGTCGGCATCGAGAAGGGCATGATGACGACGATCCATTCCTACACCGGCGACCAGCCGACGCTGGACACCATGCACAAGGACCTCTACCGCGCCCGCGCGGCCGCGCTCTCGCAGATCCCGACCTCGACGGGCGCCGCCAAGGCGATCGGCCTGGTGCTGCCCGACCTCAAGGGCAAGCTCGACGGCATCTCGATCCGCGTGCCGACCCCGAACGTCTCGGTCGTCGACCTCAAGTTCATCGCCAAGCGTTCG
>RXJA01000125.1 GCA_003963455.1 Hyphomicrobiales bacterium | reverse complement strand
CGATGGCGTGCGACAGCGCGCGCTCGGCGCGGCCGAGGCAGGTGGCGCCGACCTGCAGCCGGGTCGCGCCGAGCCAGGAATTGGCGACGTCGAAGCCTTTGTGCACTTCGCCGAGCACTTGGGATGCCGGCAGCCGGCAGTCGTCGAATTCCAGGATCGAGTTGGTGTAGCCGCGATGCGAGACGTTGCGGTAGCCGTCGCGCACCGAAAAACCCTTGGTGCCCTTGTCGACGAAGAAGGCGGTGATCTTCTTGCGCTTGCCGCGCGGCGAGTCCTCTTCGCCCGACGCCATGAAGACGATGGCGAAGTCGGCGATGTCGGCGTGGCTGATGAAATGCTTGGTGCCGTTGAGCACCCAGTCCGAGCCGTCCTGCACGGCGGTCGCCTTCATGCCGCGCAGGTCCGAGCCGGCGCCGGGCTCTGTCATCGCCAGGCAATCCCACTTCTCGCCGCGGATGCAGGGGAAGAGATATTTTTCGCGCTGCTCCGGCGTGCCGGCGAGCAGGATGTTGGACGGGCGCGCCACGCAGGTCCAGTGCAGCGCGTAGTTGGCACGGCCAAGCTCCTTCTCGTAGAGCAGCCAGCTTACCGTATCGAGGCCCGCGCCGCCGACATCGGCCGGCATGTTTGCGGCGTAGAGGCCCGCCGCGATCGCCTTCGCCTTCAATTCGTCGATCAGTTCGCGGCGCAACTCGCCGGTACGCTCCACCTCGCGCTCATGCGGGTAAAGCTCGTTCTCGACGAAGGCGCGCGTCGTCTCGACGATGAGCTTTTGTTCATCCGAAAGACCGAAATGCATCGCTTCAGCCCTTCTTCTTGCTCTTCTTCGCCTTGTCGGCCTTTGCAGGCTTCCCGGCTTTTGTCGGCTTTTCAGCCTTCGCCGGCTTCGCGGCCTTCTTCGCCGGCTTGGCCTTTGCGGGCGCCTTGGCTGGGGTCATCTTCGCCGCCAGCTTGGCGAGCTGCTTCGTGTAGTCCTTATGCAGCGCGCCGGCGCCCCATCCCTTGCCCTTGTTCTGTCTCGACAGGGCCTCCATGATCGCGACCAGATTGTCGTCGCGGATCTTTTCCAGCTCGCGGATCGACAGGCCATGCGCCTGCTCGTCCGACTGGGTGGCGATCAAATCGACCAGCTCGTCGTTGAACTCCGGCACGTCCATCAGCTTGGTCCACGGCCATTTCAGGCACGGCCCGAACTGCGCCATGAAGTGGCGCATGCCGGCCTCGCCGCCGGCGACGCGGTAGACCTGGAACATGCCCATCTGCGCCCAGCGCAGGCCGAAGGAATAGCGCATGATGTCGTCGAGTTCCTCGACGGTGCAGATGCCGTCCTTGACCAGCCACAGCGCCTCGCGCCAGGCGGCTTCGAGCAGGCGGTCGCCGACGAAGGCCTCGATCTCCTTGCGCACCACCACCGGCTTCATGCCGATCGAGGCATAGAGTTCCTTGGCGACCTCGATCGCTTCGGGGAAGGTCTGCTCGCCGCCGACGATCTCGACCAGCGGCAAGAGATAGACCGGGTTGAACGGATGGCCGACCACCAGCCGCTCCGGATGCTTCTTCATCGCCACCTGCATGTCGGTCGGCTTGATGCCGGAGGTCGACGAGCCGACGATGGCGTTGGCCGGCGCATGCGCGTCGATCTCGGCCAGCACCTTGTGCTTGAGGTCGAGCCGCTCCGGCACGCTTTCCTGGATGAAGTCGGCGTCGGCGACCGCCTCCGCGATGGTCTTGGCGAAGGTGAGCTTGCCTTCCTTGGGCAGTCCGCCGGGCAACATCTGCTTGTAGGCGCGGCGCGCGCCCTTCATGACCTCGCCCACCTTGCGCGACGCCTCCGGATCGGGATCGAAGATCGAGACGTCGATGCCGTTCAAGAGCAGCCGCGCCACCCAGCCGGCGCCGATGACACCGCCGCCGATGGCGGCCGCCTTGTTGATGATGTTCATGGTCAGGCTCCGGTTCTTGTCTTGGCTGTTTCGGGATCGGTGAGCGCCACGCGCTCGCCGGCGCGGATCACGGCCGGGTCGTAGGCCTTGCGGGCGAAGACCTCGAGCACGAAGGGGCGGAAGAATTCGACCGGCAGCGTCTCGTAGTCGGGATCGAAGCTCGACTGGTCCCAGCGCTCGCAGAACTGGTCGCAGTCGTCGAAATAGGGATGGCCGGCGAAGCGGTCGCGGGCGTGCCGGTTGCCGCCGAGGTGATGCGCGTAATAGAGGCGCTGGAAATCGCCGTGCTTTTCCACCACCCAGGTGCATTGCTCGCGCACGAAGGGTTTCAGGATCGTGGCGGCGTATTCGTCGTGGTTGTAGGGCGCATAGATATCACCGATGTCATGCAGCAGCGCCGAGACGATCCAGTCTGTGTCGGCGCCATCCTGCCAGGCGCGCGTCGCCGCCTGCAGCGAATGGCCGAGCCGGGTGATCTTGTAGCCGGACAGGCCCTCGTCGAGCTGCACGAGCGCGTCGAGCAGCCGGTCGCCGGTCCTGGCGGCGTAGTCGATCTCATGGGCGGTCAGGAACTCGTAGTCTTCCTTGTCGCCGTCCTTCATCGCGGTGAATTTGACGGT
>RXJA01000183.1 GCA_003963455.1 Hyphomicrobiales bacterium | reverse complement strand
AACCGCAACCCGGTGCCTTACCTCATCGCCACCTGCACGGCCTCGAACTGCGGCAGCGTCGCCACCATCACCGGCAACCCGCAGAACATGGTGATTGGCGCGCTGTCCGGCATTTCCTATCCGGCTTTCACGCTGGCGCTCGCGCCGGTGGCCCTGTTCGGCCTGCTTTGCGTCATCGTCATCGTGCGCGTCGTCTACCGCGTGGAATTTTCCCGCCCCGCCGAACTCAGTCCGGAAGTCTATCGCGGCCGCATGCTGCCCGGGCAGGTGTTGAAGGCCACCATCGTCTGCGTGTTGCTGGCGCTCGCCTTCTTTGCCGGCGTTCCCGTCGCCAAGGCGGCGCTGATTGCCGGCGCCTTCCTGCTGGTCACCCGGGCAATCAAGCCGCGGCGCATCTACCGCGAGATCGACGGGCCGTTGCTCTTCATGTTCGCCGGCCTGTTCGTGGTGGTGGCCGGCGCCGAGCGCACGCTGCTCACGCCCGACATGATCGCATGGGCGAAGAACATAGGCCTCGACGACGTCTGGCGGCTTTCCGGCTTCACTGCCGTGCTTTCCAACATCATGAGCAATGTGCCGGCGGTGCTGGCGCTCCGCCCCTTCATTCCAGGGCTGGAAAACCCCGAGCGCGCCTGGCTGGTCGTGGCGATGAGTTCCACGCTTGCCGGCAATTTCACGCTGCTCGGCTCGGTCGCCAACCTGATCGTCGCCGAGCAGGCGAAGGCGGCCGGCAAGGAGCTTTCCTTCTCCGCCTTCTTCAAGGTCGGCCTGCCGCTGACGCTGCTGACACTCGCCGCCGGCACCGCCTGGCTGGCGTTCACCTCGTAGCCGCTGAGCTTTTCGTCCTCGAAGATATTCCGCGCCGAGTCATCGAATCGATTGCGCAAACGTTTCGATGGCACTATGGTCCGCTGAAATCCGCCGGAGAGCGGACGGGAAACGCGAGATGGGGAGGGAGCGCTTGGCTGCACTCCGTAGGAGCTGCCATGCCGACAATGGCTGAGGTCGCGCGCCGTGCCGGCGTCTCGGTTTCGACCGTCTCGCATGTCGTCAACCGCACGCGTTTCGTCTCGCCCGAGAAGGCGCAGCTCATCAACGATGCCATTGCCGCCATGGGCTATCAGCCCAATGAACTGGCGCGCTCGCTGAAGGTCGCCTCGACCAACAGCGTCGGGCTCGCCATTTCGGCCATTTCCAATCCCTACTTCACCGACATCATCTGCGCGGTCGAGGCGGAATGCGCGCGCCTGGGCCTGATGGTGTTCCTGTCGGATACGCAGGAAGACCCGGACCGTGAGCTTCAGGTGGTGCGAGCGTTCCATCAGCGTCGCGTCGACGGGGTGATCCTGGCGCCGTCCGGCTCGCCTCATCGCGCGATTGACTATCTCGCTGAAAAGAAGCTGCCTTGCGTGCTGATCGACCGCTTCGCCGACGATCGCTTCGATCAGATCGGTGTCGAGAACGAGACGTCGATGCGCTCGTTGATCGACCATGTCGCTTCCTTCGGCCACAGGCGCATCGGCTACATCGCCGGGCAGCCGGGGTTGGCCACCACCCGCGAGCGTATCGAGGCCTTTCGCGCATCGCTTGCGGCCAATGGACTTGAATGCCCGCCGCACTATGTCTCTGTGGAGAACGTCGATACGGCGAGCGCCACGGCATCGACGCACGCGCTCTTGTCGCAGCCCGCGCCGCCCACCGCTTTGGTTACCGGCAACAACATGACGACGATCGGGGCAGTCCGCGCTATCCGCGAGAAGGGTCTTTCGATCCCGCGCGACCTCTCGCTCGTCGGCTTCGACGATTTCGAATGGGCCGACTGCTTCGAGCCAAGGCTGACGTTGGTTGAGCAGCCTTGCACCGAGATCGGCCGCCAGGCAGCAACGCTGCTCAGCGAGCGCATTGCATCCAGCCATGCCCCGCCACGCGCCGTGCGGCTTCAAGCGACGCTGCGGGCCCGCGAGTCATGCGCGATGCTGGCCCACGCGAGGTCGGCATGAGCGCGCCGCTGCTTTCCGTAACCGGCGCCGTGAAGCGCTTCGGCGGGGTGCAGGCGCTGCGCGGGGTCGACTTCGACCTGAAGGCTGGCGAAATCCACGCGCTGCTCGGTGAGAACGGTGCCGGCAAGTCGACGCTGATGAACCTCCTGTCCGGCGTCTACACGCCGGACGAGGGCGAGATACACATCGACGGCAAGCCGGTCACCTTCAACAACCCGCGCGAGGCGCAAGCCGCCGGCATCGCCACCATCTTCCAGGAACTCGATCTCGTGCCCTCGCTCGATGTCGCGGCGAACCTCTTCCTCGGTCGCGAGCTGATGCGGCCGGGCGGCATGCTGGACGTGCCGGCGATGCGTCGTGAGGCCAGGCGGCGGCTTGAGGCGATCGAGCTCGCCATTGACCCGGCGCGCCTGGTCGCCGACCTTTCGATCGGTCAGCGCCAGGTGGTGGCGATCGTCAAGGCGCTGTCTTATGCGTCCCGCGTGTTGATCATGGACGAGCCGACGGCCGCGCTCACCGTCGGCGAGGTCGACCGTCTGTTTGAGATCATGAGGAAGCTTGCCGCCTCGGGCGTCGGCATCATCTACATCTCGCACCGGCTGGAGGAAGTACCCGAGATCGCCGACCGCGTGACGGTGATGCGCGACGGCCGCGTCGCCGGCGTCACCGACCCGCGCGCCCCGCAGGCCGAGCTGGTGCGCCTGCTGGTCGGGCGGCCGCTGGACGAGCTCTATCCTGATCGCGCCAGGAGCGCCGGCAAGACACTGCTCAGCCTGAAGGATGCCAGCTTCCGGCTCACCCGTGAAAGCGCCGGCTGGCAGCCTCCGAGCGGTGTCTCGCTCGAGGTCAGGGAAGGCGAGATCGTCGGCCTGGCCGGCATCATGGGGGCAGGGCGCACCGAACTGCTCTCCGCGCTCTACGGGACGGGACTTGCCGGTCGCTGGCAGGGCGAGGTCGCGGTCGACGGCAAGCCGGTGAAGCTCGATTCCATAAACGCCGCGCGCAGGGTCGGCATCGCCTTCGTCACCGACGACCGGCGCGGCAGCGGCCTGATGCTGCGCATGGCGGTCGGCCTCAATCTGGTCATGTCGGTGATCCGTCGCATATCGCCGGCCGGGCTGATGTCGCCGCGTCGCCAGGCCGAGGCGGTGACGCGATCCTTCGGCCAGTTCGATATCCGCCCGAAAAACCCGGACATCGCCGTCGGCGCGCTGTCGGGAGGCAACCAGCAGAAGGTCGTGCTGGCCAAGGAAATCCTCGGCAACCCGCGCCTGCTCCTGCTCGACGAACCGACCCGCGGCGTCGATGTCGGCGCCAAGGGCGAGATCTACGCGAGGCTCAGGGCACTTGCGGCGCAGGGGCTGGGTATTCTGGTCGCATCAAGCGAGATGCCGGAGCTGATCGGGCTCTGCGACCGCATCGTGGTGCTGCGCCAGGGGCGCAACGTGGCGGAATTCAATGGCGGCGTCGACGAGCACACCGTGCTTGCCGCGGCAAACGGCAGGGAGGCCTGATGTCGGACCAGAAGATTGAGAGGACGGCCAGTCTGGCGGCGTCGACCCCGGCGCCGGCGTCAAAGCATCGCGTCGATCCGCTGGCGATCATTGTGCGCTTCCAGAGCCTGATCGGCCTGGTGCTGGTGGCGATCGGCGGCGTCATCTTCTCGCCCCGGCGCCACGGCGAGATACTGTTCCTCAATCCCGACAACATCGCCAACATCGTCCGCGCCGTGTCCGAGACCGGCATCATCGCCATCGGCATGACCTTCGTCATCATCACCGCAGGCATCGACCTTTCCGTCGGCGCGGTGCTCGGGCTCTCCAGCGTGGTCACGGCCTCGATGATGATCTCCGGCGGCTTCGGGCTGATCCCGACCATCCTGGCCGTGCTCGCCATGGGCATCGTCTTTGGCGTCGTCCAGGGCACGATCTCCACCCGTTTTCGCCTGGAACCGTTCATCGTGACGCTCGCCGGCCTGCAGGCGGCGCGCGGCCTGGCGCTGATCGTGTCCGGGAACCAGTATATCAACATCTCCTATGGCGACGGCCCGGGCCTTGCGCCGCCGGTCTTCGCGGTGCTGGGCGAGCGGCTGTTCGACAACACCGTGCCGGTGGCGACCATCGTCTTCATCATCTTCGCCGCCATCGCCACGCTGGTGCTCAACACCACGCGCTTCGGCCGCTACGTCTATGCCGTCGGCGGCAACGAGCGCGCCGCCCGCATTTCCGGCGTGCCCGTGTCGATGGTGAAGATTTCGGTCTACGCCATCACCGGATTTGCCTCCGCGCTTGCAGGCATCGTCCATGCGGGCCAGTTCAATTTCGGCAGTGCCAATGACGGCATGGGCTATGAGCTCACCGCCATCGCCGCCGTCGTCATCGGCGGCACCAGCCTGTTCGGCGGCGCGGGTTCCATGGTCGGCACCGTCGCCGGCACGATCATGCTCGGCGCCTTGGCCAACATCCTTCAGCTCAACAACATAACCCCCGCCACGCAGTTGCTCGCGACCGCCGCGATCATCGTGCTTGCGGCAGTGCTTCAATCCCTTGTTCGCCGCCGCGAGGGATTGGGTCGATAGGAGGCCGGCGGCACCGGGAAGAGACTGTAACCAGAGGTCCGGCCCCGCCGGGCGAGGAGGAGAGTAGATATGAGAACGACAACCGGATCGCGCGTGCTGAAGGCTGCGCTTCTGGCAGGCGCCGGCCTGTGCGTTGCGGGCAACGCCTATGCCGCCGAACCACTTGTAAAAGCCTGCTCGAAAGACGGCCAGTTCGTCATCGGTTTTTCGCAGGCCAACAACGCCGAGCCGTACCGCCAGCACGTCAATGACGAGCTGACGGCGGCGGCCAAGGAAGTGCCGGGCTTCACCCTGCAGATCGCCGACGGCGCCGGCAACGTCAACACGCAGACCTCGCAGGTCGACAATTTCATCACCCAGAAGGTCGACATCCTGCTGATCTCGCCCTTCGAGGCGGCCCCGCTCACGCCGGCGGTGAAGCGAGCCATGGATGCCGGCATTCCGGTGATAGAGCTCGATCGCAAGACGGTGGGCGATCCGGGCAAGGACTACACGGCCTTCATCGGCGGCGACAATTTCAAGATCGCCGAGGAAGCCGGCAAGTTCACGGCCACCAAGCTTCTGCCCGACGGCGGCGAGGCGGCGGTGCTGGAAGGCCTGCCGAGCTCGACGCCGGCGGTGGAGCGTCTGAACGGCTTCAAGGAAGGCGTGAAGGGCAATGCCAAGATCCAGATCGTCGCCGAGCAGGCCGCCGACTGGGTTCCGGATAAAGCCCAGACCGCCTTTGCCGCCATGCTGCAGGCGCATCCCGACATCAAGGTGCTCTACGCCTCGAACGACATGATGGCGGCGGGCGCGTTGCTGGCCGCCAAGGGCGCCGGCAAGGACGTCAAGATCATCGGCACCGACGGCCTGCCTGGCCCGGCCGGCGGCATCGAGGCCGTCGCCAAGGGCGACTGGGCGGCGACCTTCACCTATCCGACCGGCGCCAAGGAAGCGATCGAAATGTCGAAGAAGATCCTGCTCGACTGCGCGACTTCGGTGGAACCGACTGTGACGGTGGACACCACCGCGATCACGGCGGAGAACGCCAAGTCGATGATGGGTAAGTAGACGGCGCCCGAACTTCGGAGATCGAGATGGCAAGGCCCCGGGAGGGGCCTTGCGTGTTTGGTGAAGAGCGACCGGAGCCGGTTCGGCGTTTCACGGCATAGCCGGCGCGTTGGGCCTTTGTCTTCGCGGAATTCCTGACGGAAAGCTTACAGCGAATTCGCCGAGCCTTTCCGGTGAGCGCTTTTCCTGGAATGACTGTGGGCACCTTCGCTCGCCATCCTCGCCCGTATCAGCGTCGCGGCGGCATGGCCGGCCGCGTTGACGTAGTCGGGGTTATGGTGGATCAGCATGCTGGAAAAGGCGCCGTCCATCAGAAGCACGATCTCGCGCGCCAGCATCTTGGCCTCGCCGACATTGTGGTCCGACAGCGCGCCGGCCAGCCATTTCTCGAAATTGGTCTTGTGGCGCGCCCCGGCCTTCACAGCCGGATGTCCGGGCATCGCCGCCAGTTCCGCGGCCGTGCGCAGGAAGCCGCAGCCCTTCCATTTGGGATGGCGGGCCACCCGCGCCAGATTGGTGAAGATCGCCTCGACCTTCTTGTCCGCGCCGCCCTCCGCCGCGTCGAACCAGCCGGTCATCTGCTCGAGATTGGGCTGGTCGCGGCCTTCGAGATAGGCCGCGATCAGGTCGTCCTTGCTCTTGAAGTGGTAGTAGAGCGTGCGCTTGGTGAGCCCGGCCTTTTCTGCAACGGCATCGACGCTGACGCGGCCGATGCCTTCGGCATAGAATAGCTTGGTCGCCGCGTCGACGAGGCGCTTTCGCGTGGGATTGGGTTTTTCGCTCATCATGTAAGTATACCGACTAGTGAATATACAAGCAATCGAAAGCCTGCTCCTTATCCCGCCAGACCGCTGGAAAGGGATAAGTCATGACCGAACTTGTGCTGAGCGAGACGCGCGACCGCGTCGCGATCCTCACCCTCAACCGCCCCGACAAGCTGAATGCGCTGAACTACGCGCTGATCGACCGGCTGCTTTCGCTCCTCGACCGGATCGAGACGGATGACGGCGTGGGCGCCGTCATCCTCACGGGGGCAGGGGAACGCGCCTTCTCCGCCGGTGCCGACATCCACGAATTCTCATCGAGCGTAGCCCAAGGCGCCGATGCGGCGCTGCGCGATTTCGTCATGCGCGGCCAGCGCCTGACGGCCCGGCTGGAAGCGTTTCGCAAGCCGGTCATCGCCGCCGTCAACGGCGTGGCCTTTGGCGGCGGTTGTGAGATCACCGAGGCGGTGCCGCTGGCCGTCGCCAGCGACCGGGCGCTGTTCGCCAAGCCGGAGATCAGGCTTGCGATGCCGCCGACCTTTGGTGGCACGCAGCGGCTGCCGCGGCTGGCCGGCCGCAAGCGCGCGCTTGAATTGCTGCTCACCGGGGATGCGTTCTCGCCCGCTCGGGCATTGGAGCTAGGCCTTGTCAATCAGGTGGTGCCGCACGGTCAGTTGATGCCGGCCGCGCTCGACCTGGCACGACGAATCGTCTGCCACTCGCAAGCGGCGGTGGCGAGCATCCTTGCCGCTGTCGCTCGCGGCCTCAATCAGAGCATTGGCGAAGGCCTTCTCGTCGAGGCAGAGCAGTTCGCGCGCATGGCTCCCACGGCCGACCTGCGTGAAGGCCTGAGCGCCTGGATGGAACGACGCAAGCCGAGCTATGACGGTACATGGACGCATATCACCCGGCCGGCCGAGGCAAGGCGAGCAGCGCGGCGGCTCGATCGAATGGCGAGCGGGGATATGCCGGGGGATGGGCCCAGCTCTATGCCACCGCTTTGAGGTGCGCCGGAGCCTGGACGCGCG
This sequence comes from Hyphomicrobiales bacterium, assembly GCA_003963455.1. Classification (GTDB taxonomy): domain Bacteria; phylum Pseudomonadota; class Alphaproteobacteria; order Rhizobiales; family Rhizobiaceae; genus Mesorhizobium. The sequence goes on along the minus strand of RXJA01000183.1, from coordinate 8,614 downwards.
CCGCGGCGGCCAGGAGGTCGGTCTGGGTGATCAGCCCGAGTATATGCCGGCCGCCGTCGACGATCACCACCGCATGGCTGCGCCCGTCGGTCAGCACCGGCAGCAGGCTCATGGCGGGCGTGTCGGGCGATGCGGTGCCGGCATTCGACATCACTCCTTTCACCGTATCGGTGGCTCGCGTCAGCTCGCGCAGGCCGACAGCGCCGGTGAGGCGGCCATCCGCGTCGACCACCGGCAAGGTGCGGATATTGTGGTCGATCAGTTGTCTGCGCGCATCCTCGCCCGAGGCGGTTTCCGGCACGCAGATCACATCGCGGGACATGATGTCCCGGCAAAGCAGGGTGCGGTGCGAGCGCACCATCGCCTGCAACTCGACCTGCCGTAGCAGCCGCTCCAGGTCGTCACGGTCGATGTCGAAAGTCTCGTCGAGCGCGGAAAGCGCCGCATCGACATCCTCGGGCCGGAACCCGACGCGCTCGGCGGGCGGCCGGTCGGCGGTGCCGTGGCCGCTGGTGGTCTGCACGTGCACATGGGGATATTTGCGCCGCGACAGCTTGTGGAAAAGGAAACCGAGCGCAACCAGGATGGTCGAATTCAGCGCCACGGGTACGAAGGGGAACAGGAAGCCGGCGGCGGCAACGGCCGGCCCGCCGAGCACGCCGGTAAGCGCTGCCGCGCCGCCCGGCGGATGCAACGAGCGCGTGAACGACATGGCGGCGATCGCCAGCGCCACCGCAAGGCCGGAGGCGATCACCGCGTCATGCACGAAATGCGCCACCGTCACCCCGACCAGCGCCGAGATCGTGTTGCCGCCGATGATCGACCAGGGCTGCGCCAGCGGGCTTGACGGAACGGCAAAGAGCAGCACCGCCGAAGCGCCCATCGGTGCCACCAGCATCGCAACATCCGCTCCCTTGCCCATTGCCAGCCCACTGATCACGCCCGTCAGCACGATGCCGATCACGGCACCGATGCAGGCTATCAGCCGTTCGCGCAGCGTCGCGCCGGCCAGGATCGGAACGAAAAGGCGGAACGCCATGGCAGGCCCTGGATCGATTGGATGGAATTGCGTCGCTCGCAATGGCGCCGAAACCACGGATTTGGAAGCCAAACCAATCCGTGTATTCGCCGCCTGAGAGAATATTATTGCATCGCGACCTGCCTGGGAGGCGCCGCCAGCGGCCTCGGCTTTCTCAATCGCGCCAAGGCGTTAGGGCGGTTTGCGGAATCGGCCCGGCAATCGCCGGCCACGCTACTTCTGCTTTGGCCGGACGGTGAATCCCAGCAAGCCGAGCACCTTCACCGCGCCACTCCTGCCGCCTTCGAAATCGCCGGAGGCGAGCCGCGCACCCGTGGCGAACTCATAGGCGGTGCCGAGAATCGCCTTTGGTGGATAAAGACGGTTTTCCCAAGCCAATTCATAGGTCGTGGTCGGCGCAAAGCCATGCTCGGCGAAAACCCGATCAGGCCCGAGCCGGTCGTAATCTTCTATCGCGCGCAAGACATGGGCGCGAGTTACTGGGTCCCAGGCAATCATCTGTCAATCCTCCTTCCGCGATCAGCGCGTTAGATAGACTTCACCTCGCCGCCGTCCATGCGCAGCGTCGAACCAGTCATCCAGCGAGCGGCGGGCGAGACGAGGAAGGCCATCAGTTCCGCGATCTCCTCCGGCTCGCCGTAGCGGGCGATGCCGGCTTCTTTCGGGAAACTGGCCGTCGCCTCCTCGACGCTCATTTGGTGCAGCGGCGCCCAGTGTTCGAGATAGGAGCGCCGTCGGCCAGTCATCACCGGTCCAGGCAATACGCTGTTGACCTGCACGCCGTCGGCGATGCCGCGGTCGGAAAAAGCCTTGGCGAGCGCCACGATTGCCGCATTGATCGTTCCAACCGCCGCATAAGCCGCTTTCGGGAGAAGCGCCGAATTGCCGGACATCAGCACCACCGAGCCGCGTGCCGCCTTTAGCGCCGCCCATGCCGCGATGGTCAGCCGCCTGGCGCCGTGCAGCTTCAGCGCCAGGCCGGCGTCCCATTGCTCGTCGCTCATGTCGAACAGGTCGATCTGCGGCACCGCGCCGGCGATGTTGAGCAGCGCATCGATACGCCCGAAGGCGGCGAGCGCCTGGCCGACCACCGCCTGCGCGGCGCCCGGCCGGGCGAGGTCGGCATCGATGACCAGCACTTCGACGCCCGCGACCCTCGCCGCCTCGGCTGTCTCTTCCAGCCTGGCCCGGTTACGGGCGACCAGTACCAGCGCGGAGAAATCCCGTGCGAGCCGGATGGCGGTGGCCTGGCCGATGCCCTGGCTGGCGCCGGTGATGACGGCCACGGATTTCGACATGGCGTTTCTCCTTCCTTGATCAGCCGAGGAAATCGCGGATGGCGGCTGCGATCTCCGCGGCGTGGGTTTCCAGCGCGAAATGGCCGGTATCGAGGAAGCGCACGACAGCGTCCGGCATGTCGCGCTTGAACGCCTCGGCGCCGGGCGGCAGGAAGAACGGGTCGTTCTTGCCCCATACCGCGAGGAAAGGCGGCTTGTGGGCGCGGAAATAAGCCTGGAAGGCCGGGTAGAGGGCGATGTTGCTCTTGTAGTCGCCGAACAGATCCAACTGCACGTCATGCGCGCCTGGCCTGGCGAGATAGAAATTGTCGAGCGAGTAGCCATCGGGCGATACCGCGTCCGCCGGGGCGCCATGCGTATATTGCCATGCGGTCGTCTCGGGCTTCAGGAAGCCGCGCAGCGCCTCACGGTTGGCGGGCGAGGGGTCCTGCCAATAGGCGCGGATCGGATTCCAGCCCTCGCTCAGGCCCTCCTCATAGGCATTGCCGTTCTGCGAGATGATCGCGGCGATGCGCTCGGGGTGTTTCACCGCCAGCCGGAACCCGGTCGGCGCGCCATAGTCGAAGACATAGACGGCATAGCGGTCGAAGCCCACCACTTCGGTGAAGCGGTCGATGATCTCGGCGATGTGGTCGAAAGTATAGGCGAAGCCCTTGGGTGAAGGCATGTCCGAGCCGCCGAAACCCGGCAGATCGGGCGCGACGATGTGAAAACGGTCGGCAAGCAGCGGAATCAGATCGCGGAACATATGGCCGGCGCTCGGAAAGCCGTGCAGCAGAAGCAGTTTTGGCGCGCCGGGTTTGCCCGCCTCGCGATAGAAGACGCTGAAGCCGTCGACATCGGCGGTGTGATAAGTAGTCATCTTTCTCTCCTTTATAACCTGATAATGATCATTTTTGGGGTTACGACATTGACGGACGATACTGCGCTCGCGAGCGCTAGGCCTCCCCGGCTTCGCACGCGCGTACGGCATCGAGGATGAGCTCCACGACCACGCCGGGCGCGGTGACCATCGGAGTGTGATCGACCGGCAGCGAGCGCGTCCGCGCTTGCATCCTGGTCGCCATGAAATGCTGGGTCTCGGACGCGATGATGCGGTCTTCTTCCGCGATCAGGAACCATACGGGTCGATCACGCCACAGCGGCCGTTCCATCCGGGCGGTGATGCAGGCGGGCGAGATCGGTCTCTGCACCGCTTGAAGCACCGCCAGTTCCTCCGCCGGGGCATTTTGCGCAAAGGCGGCCGCGAATGCCTCGCCCGGCAGGTAGATCAGGCCGTTGTCGTCAGGCGCGAGCTTGGGCGCCTTGGCATGCGCTTCGGCGCGGTAGAAGACATCGGCGACCTTTTCCCCCTCGTCGGGCGCGAGTGCCGCGACATAGACAAGCGCCTTCACATTCTCGCAGCGGGTGGCGCCGATCACCGCGCCGGCATAGGCATGGCCAGCGAGGACGACAGGACCGGCGACCCGTTCCAGCGTCCGGTCGAGCGCCGCCACATCGTCCTCGAAAGATGTCAGCGGCAGTGGCGCGGCCACCACCTTGAAGCCCTGGGCCGTCAAGGGCGCGATCACCTTGGCCCAGCTCGATCCGTCGGCGAAGGCGCCGTGGACAAGCACGACATTCATTTCATTCGCGGGCATTGTGGCCTCCTTCCAGATCCAGAAAAAGGCCGTAACCGCCTTGATCTAATCAGAACAGTTACTCAACACGAGCGTAACTTGTCAACTGGGCTTGAAAGGGTTATCACGGTCTTGTGTTCACGAATCGATGCGCGGGCGGCTGCCGGCGCGGAACCGGAGTTGTGATGAACCGCCTGCCTGCAATGTTTGTCGGCGACGCGCCCGGCCTGGATTTCCTCAATTCGATCGCGACGCCGGTCGATACCCCGGTAGACTGGATCGACGACGGCGAGGGATTGCTCAACTGGCTGGGGCAGGCGCGGCTCGTGCCGGCCAAGGCGCTCGATGGCATTCGCGCGCATGCCCTTCCGGGCGAACTCGACAAGGTCGCCGGTCAGGCAAGGCACCTGAGGGAATGGTTCCGGGGGTTCGTGCGCGAGCACAAGGGGCGGCCCTTGAGCGCCACGGACCTTGCGCTACTGGATCCGCTGAACCGCTTGCTCGAACGGGACGAGACCTTCAGCCGGATCTCCCCCTCGCTCGCGGGCAAGGGCGTGCCAGCCGGCGGGGACATGCCTTTTCAGCTTCTGACGGAGCGCAAATGGCGGACGCCCGAGGCGCTCCTTCTGCCGATCGGAGAGGCGCTGGCCAGCCTTGTCTGCACTGAGGATTTTTCACATGTGAAGGTTTGCGAGGGACCGGCCTGCACGCTGCTTTTTGCCGATCATACCCGCGGGCACCGGCGCCGCTGGTGCAGCATGGCTGCCTGCGGCAACCGGGCAAAACAGGCCGCGCACCGGCACCGGCACAAGGATGATCACCATTAGCCTCCCTGGAGCGGGGCCCGCCCTCGCTCCAGGGGTGCTGGATAGGATCAAGGGGTCACCTCGACATGGCCCTTCATATTCGGATGGAAGCGGCAGAAATAATCCACCGCTCCCGCCGTCTTCAGCGTGACCTTGCCCTTGGACTTTGCCGGGATCGTCACGTCCCAGCCGCCTTCCACCGTCGCGGTGTGGGCAAACACATCCTTGTTCGTCCACTCGATCGTATCGCCGACCTGGGCCTGTACGCTTGCCGGCGAAAAGACCAGCTTGTCGATCGTCACCTCGATCGTCGCCGCGAGCGCTGGCGACGCGAGGAGCACCATCGCCAGCGCGGAGCCAAGAAGCAGCGGCCTCATTTCAGCATGCCGGCGACGTGTTCGGCATGCTGCTCATGCCCCTCGAAGATCTTGAGGCCGGTCTCCAGCAAGCTCTTCAGCTCGGCATTGCTTGCCGAGGGGATGAGCAGGGTTTCGAGCGCGCCGTTGACCTGCTTGTGATAGGCGACCTCGTTCTCGATATAGGCCTTGTCGAAATCAGCCCCCTTAAGCTTCGCCAGCTTGGCGTGCTCCTCCTTGGCGGCGTTGACCAGCGCCTTGCTCGTATCGTTATCCTCGGGTGTGACCTTCAGTTTCTTCACCAGGTCGAGCGCCTGCTTGTTCACCGCATCATGGTCGCGCTCCATGTCCTTGGCGAAGTCGACGACCTCCTTGTTCTTGGATTTCTTGATCGCCAGCTTGGCCGCTTCGACGTCGATCGCGCCGGCCGTATAGGCGATGTGGGCGATCTGCGGGTCGGTGGGTTTCTCGGCGGCTTGCGCCAGCGGCGCGGTGCTTACGAAGAAAAGGGCGGCGAGGGTGGTGGTCGGTCGCTTGAACATGAAATCTCCTTCGCCCGAGGCGCATGGCTCCGGGCTTCATCTGGTGTTGACTGCCATTGGATGCCGGCGAGAACGAAATGTTCCCGGCAAAAGACCGAAATCAGGGCTCGAATCCGAGCCTTGTCATCACCACCCGGGTCAGCCGCTCGCAGCGCCGGCCGGCGAAGGGGAAGGCGTCGAGCAGCACCGGGCCGATCTCGTCATCGAGCGCTTTGCGCACCAGGGCACGCGCCCGGTGCAGCCTCGTCTTCACCGTCTCCGGCCGGATGCCCAGGAGTTCGGCGGTTTCCTCGATGCTCAGGCCCTCGATGACCCGGGCGACGAAAACGGTGCGATAGACATCGGGAAGGCTGTCGGTCGCACGTTCGACAAGTCCCAGAATCTGCCGCTGCGCCATCGTCCGCTCCGGATCCTCACCGGGGTTCAAGGGAAACCGGATGATCTCGGCCTCCGGGTTTTCGGGCATCGACACGATGCGCTTGCGCTTTCGCAGCCGGCCAAGCGCTTCGTTGATGACGATGCGCGACAGCCAGGTGGAAAGCGAGGCCTCGCCGCGAAAGGCGCCGAGATTGGCGAAGGCGCGCATATAGGCCTCCTGGACGATGTCCTCGGCCTCGGCGTCATTGCGCACCACGCCGCGCGCGATGCGGTAGAGCCGCTGGTTGTGCGTCTTGATGATGGCGCGGAACGCACCCGGATCCCGCGCAAGCGCCCGGCTGACCAATGCTATGTCGCCGGCCCCGGCCGCGCCGATTTCGGCGGTTTCGATAGCGGGCTGTCTCATCTCGCTCCGTTCTCCCGGCAACGTTACATCCGTGATTGGATGCGCCTGCCGGCAAAAGGTTCCCGAGTGGCAGCACCGGCAATGCTAGCGCTTCGACCGAGACTTGTCTGCCTGTCGGAATCTTCCGCCGGTAAGCCTGTTACCCGGCGGCGGCGGCCGCCGCGGCCAGCCCGCGCAGAATATCGGCTTTGAGATCCTCGACATTCTCCAGCCCGATCTGCAGGCGGATCAGCGGGCCGGCGTAAGCCCCCTTGGCGATGGTGCGGTCGCCGAGGAAGACCGGCACGGCAAGGCTCTCATAGCCGCCCCAGGAATAGCCGAGGCCGAAGATCTTGAGCGCGTCGAGGAAAGCGTGCTGCGCCTTCTGCCCGCCGCCGTTGAGCACGATCGAGAAGACGCCGCTCGAGCCGCAGAAATCACGCTTCCAGAGCGCATGGTCGGGATGGCTTTCCAGGGCAGGGTGCAGCACCTGCGCGACGCCCGGCTGCTCTTCCAGCCAGCGCGCGATTTCAAGTGCGCTCTTGCGGTGATGCTCGAGCCGCACGCCCATCGTGCGCAGGCCGCGCAGCACCTGGTAGACGTCGTCGGGTCCCGAACAGCAGCCCAGCGTGCAGAAGCCGTCATAGAGTTGCTTCCAATGGGTTTCGTTGGCCGACACCGTGCCGAGCAGCACGTCGGAATGGCCGGCCGGATATTTCGTCGCCGCATGGATCGAGATGTCGACGCCATGGTCGAGCGGCTTGAAATAGAGCGGCGTCGCCCAGGTGTTGTCCATCATCACGATCGCGTTCGCCGCGTGCGCCGCTTTGGCGATCGCCGGGATGTCCTGGATCTCGTAGGTGTTCGATCCCGGCGATTCGGTGAACACCACCCTGGTGTTCGGCTTGATCAGCGACGCAATGCCGGCGCCGATGCGCGGCTCGTAATATTCGACCTCGACGCCGAGCCGCTTCAGCATCGTGTCGGCGAAATGGCGCGTCGGGTGGTAGACGCTGTCGACGATCAGCAGGTGGTCGCCGGCGGCAAGGAAGGCGAGCAGCGGCACCGTCACCGCGGCCAGCCCGGACGGCACCGCGATGGTGCCGGCGGAGCCTTCCAGCGCGTCGACCGCGAGCGTGAGGGCGTCCATCGTCGGCGTGCCGCGCGTGCCATAGGTGTATTTCTGGCTGCGTCCGGCCATCGAGGCGGCATCGGGGTAAAGCACCGTGGAGGCGTGCACGACCGGCGGGTTGACGAAGCCGAAATAGTCGCGCGGGTTGTTGCCGGAATGGGCGAGCAGCGTGTTGGTGCCCATTTCGATGCCGTCTTTTGCCATGTTTCGTCGCCTGCCAATTGATGTAAGGGGTCGAATGATGTCAGGGGGGCCAGCCATAGAGCGGTGGCAAAGCCCGCGCAACCGCGCCAGGCCCGCCAAGGGCCGGTCTTCCGCTGGGCCAATCCAGCGCAGCGCACGCCCAATAAAGCACCGCTATTGCCGAAGCGGATTCTGCCGCTGGGTCATGGATTCGCGACCGCGCGACTTGACTGATTTATTCGCATAGCCTGCCGATTTCATATGCTCTTGTCCGCAATTCAGGCATTCGCGGCAATTGCTTTTCAAACCTCTCCGGATTCGGTCATTTCCCTTGACCTCACAGGAATAATCGCCTTCGATGCATGCCGTGAATGGGAGGCAGCGCATCGGCGACCGATGCGGGTCCGGGAGTGGGCCTTGAAGTGGGAGCTGCATTCACAAACGAAAAAAGATCAAGCGTCGCCTGGCAGCAGGGGCGCCTGTAACAGAAAAGGGTATGTGGGTCATGAAACACATTGCAATCGGCATTCTTGGCGCCGCCGCGTTCGGGTTCATGGCGTCCGCCGCTTCGGCAGGCACGCTCGATACCGTGAAGCAGAAGGGCTTTCTCCAGTGCGGCGTCTCGACCGGTCTCGCCGGCTTTTCGGCGCCGGACGACAAGGGTGACTGGAAAGGCATCGACGCGGACTTCTGTCGCGCCGTCGCGGCCGCCGTTTTCGGTGACGCCTCCAAGGTCAAGTTCACCCCGCTCAGCGCCAAGGAGCGTTTCACCGCCCTGCAGTCGGGGGAGATCGACATCCTGTCGCGCAACACCACCTGGACCAGCAACCGCGACAGCGCGCTCGGCCTCGATTTTGTCGGCGTCACCTACTATGA
>RXJA01000541.1 GCA_003963455.1 Hyphomicrobiales bacterium | reverse complement strand
TCATCTCGGGCGGATCGCGCGGCATCGGGCTGGCGATCGCGCTGCGCGCGGCGCGCGACGGCGCCAATGTGACGATCGCGGCCAAGACCGCCGAGCCGCATCCCAAACTGCCGGGCACCATCTACACCGCGGCGCAAGAAATAGAGCAGGCCGGGGGCAAGGCGCTGCCGGTGCTTTGCGACATTCGCGAAGAGGCGCAGGTCGCCGACGCGGTTGCCAAGACCGTGGAGCGGTTCGGCGGCATCGACATCTGCGTCAACAATGCCAGCGCCATCCAGCTCACCGGCACACTGGAGACCGACATGAAGCGCTACGATCTGATGCACCAGATCAACACGCGCGGCACCTTCCTGGTCTCCAAAATGTGCATTCCTCACTTGAAGTTGGCAAAGAACCCTCACATCCTGAATCTGGCGCCGCCGCTCGACATGAAGGCCAAATGGTTCAAGAACCACGTCGCCTACACCATGGCCAAGTTCGGCATGTCGATGTGCACGCTTGGCATGAGCGCCGAGTTCGCCAAGGACGGCATCGCGGTGAATTCGCTGTGGCCGATCTCGACCATCGATACCGCCGCGGTGCGCAATCTTCTCGGCGGCGCGACGGTGGCTGCGATGAGCCGTTCGCCCGACATCATGGCCGATGCGGCGCATGCGATCTTCCTGCGCCCGTCGCGCGAGGCGACCGGCAATTTCTACATCGACGAAGAGGTGCTGCGCGCCGAAGGCGTCACGGACTTCTCAGTCTACGCGCCAGGCGCGGCCGATCAGCTCGCGGGCGACTTTTTCGTCCCCGACGAGGTGTTTGCGAACTCGCAAACGAAGGTCAGAAGGATCTACTGATGGGGCGCCGCCTCAATCCATCTCGGCCTTCTTGCCCTTGGCCAGCGCCATGACCCGGTCGATATAGGCCAGCATCAGCGCGGAGACGACGAAGGCGAGGTGGATGATGGTCAGCCACATCAGCTGGTCGGTCGTGTAGGACACCGAATTCAGGAACACCTGCAAAAGGTGGATGGAGGAGATGGCGACGATGGTCGAGGCCACCTTGACCTTCAGCGAGCCGACATCGATCGTTCCCAGCCAGTGGACCTCGCCGTCCTGCTCGTCGAAGCGGCTGACGAAATTCTCGTAGCCCGAGATGATCACCATCACCACCAGCGAGGCGACGAGGGCGGCATCGATCAAGCCCAGCATCTTCAGGATCGTGTCGGTGTCGCCGAGCGCGAAGGCGCTCATCACGAACTCATAGAGTTTCTTGCCGAAAGAGAGCGCATAGATCGCCAGCGCCACGCCGAGCCCGAGATAGAAGACGACCAGCAGCCAGCGCGAGGCCAGGATGACGGATTCGATGGCGAGTTCGAGACGCTTCATGAGGGGCTCCGGCCAGATTTCGCTAGGCCGTATTTCGTCCGGATGAGGATGGTTTTCAAGACAAAAAACCCCGCCGGAGAGGGGACCCGGCGGGGCTCAGTGTGTCCCGCTGGAGTCGGGACGGGGCAGGGAACGCCCTGCCTGGAATCTGGGTGTCGCAATGCGGCGATTCAATGAGTTAGCCCGGATCGGCAGGACAAATCTTCTTGAGCCGGCAAGAAAAAGGCCCATCCGGGGGGCGGATGGGCCTTTTTTCTCGCACTGATTCCAAAAACCCGGTCAGGCCTTTGGAATCACACGCTCATTACTGCTCGTTGTTGCTCGCCACCGGCGCCACCAGCGAGGTGATGCGGCGAATGGCGACCCGCCGGTTCTCCCGGTTAGGCCCGGGTGTGTTCACCTTGAGGTATTCCTCGCCATAACCCTGCGTGGTGAGGTTCTCGGCCGGGATGCCGAAGGCGTTGGTGAGGGCCTCGGCAACCGCCTCGGCGCGGCGGTCCGACAGAGCGAGGTTTGCGTCCGGCGTACCGACGGCGTCAGTGTGCCCTTCAATCAGGAAGGTCTCGGCCGGGTTCTTCTTGAGCAGTTTTTCCATGGCGTTGGCTACGCCATCGAGCTTTTGCACCTCGGTGTCGGAGATCGTTGCCGAGCCGAAATCGAAGTTCAGCGTGTCGAGATCGATACGCCGGGCGATGTCACGCACACGGGCCGACCGCTTCACCTCGTCGATCGAGTAGAGACGCTGCACCCTTTCCACCGGCGGCTGCTCGAGGAAGGTGTAGTAGTCGTCGTCGCTTTCGACATCCTCGGAATTCAGGATGTAGTCGCGCCGCGGGATGGTGAGCCGCATCGGCGGCAGGTCGTCGCCGGGATCGCGCCAGTCGCCGTCATCCTGGTACTGCCGCTCGTCGACATAGCTGAGGATATACTCCCGGCCATCTGGCATGATGCGCGAGCGCTGGATGACATCGCCATAGCGATTGCGGATGGTGACGACGCGGACGCCGTTGCCGCGCTCGACCGTTTCGCGCGTGCGGCCGCCCGACAGATCCTCGTAGTAGACGTCCTTGGCGCCGCGGGTGATGCGGGGCGCCTCGTTGCTTTCAACGAACGTCTGGTTGTTGAACTGGATGATGACGCGGTCGCCAAACTGCCTCAGCACGTCAGCGCCCTTCGGCCGCCGGCGATCGCGGGCGAAGTCCTCGGGCGTGCGGTCGATCCGCTTGCCCTTCTCCTCATCCACGGGGACGATCTTCTCGGGCTTGATCGCCTGCTGCGCCGACTTGTCGTCGGTGGGCGGCGGGCCTTGGTCGACCGGAGCCGGCTTCGGTGTCCGTCCGCCACCCTGCTGCTGTCCGGCCTGATTGGCGTCTTGGCCATTGCCGGCCTGGCCGTTGTCGTTCTGGGCACCACCGTTCTGGCCGCCGCGATGCTTGCGGAAAGCATCTTTCTGGCTGTCCAGGACCGGCGCCTCGTTCGGGTTGGCGGTCTCGCCCTGCGCGGCATTGCCGCCGTTGGCCGGTTGGTTGTTGTTCGCGGGCTGATTGCCGGTGACCGGTTGCTGCTCGCCGGTGGTGGGCTGGCCAGTCTTGGTTTGCTCGCCGGTCGCGGGCTGTTCACCGTTTGCCGGCTGTTCGGAAACCGGTTTCTTGCCGCGCTTCTTCTTGTCCTGGACCTGCTGGCCCTCAGCCGGCTGCTCGCCATTCTGCAGCGGCTCGGCTTGCGGCACGGGTTCGCCCGCCGGCGCCGTCCCGTTCTGCTGGTCCTGCCGATGCTTCTTCTGGCCCTGGCCGCCGCCTTGCTGGTTGTCGTTGGCGGGAGCGGTCTGTTCCGTCGGGACAACCTGCTCGCCGGCTTGCCCGGCGGGTTCGCTCTGCTGCTGATCGTGCTTGCGCTTCTTGCGGCCCTGGTTGCCTTGCTGCTGGTCGCCATGCTGGCCGTTTGCGGCGGGTGCGACCTGCTCCGCGGGCTGTTCAGCCGGCGCTGCTTCGATCTGCTGCTGGTTGCGCTTCTTCTTGCGCGGCTGCTGGTCGGCGGTCGCGGGCTGGCCGCCCTGGTCAGCGGGCGCGGCCTCGATCTGCTGTTGTTGATCGCGCTTCTTGCGTGGCTTGATCGGCTGCTCGTCGGTCGCAGGCTGGCCACCCTGGTCGGCGGGCGCGACCTCGATCTGCTGCTGTTGGTCGCGCTTCTTGCGCGGCTTGAACTGCTGCTCGGCCGGGGCAGCTTCCCCCGACTGGCCATTGTCCATTTGCTGCTGCTCGTGGCGCTTCTTGCGCGGCTGTTGCTCAGTCTCGGCGGGGGCGGCTTGTTCGGCCGGCGCCGATTCGCTTTGCTGCTGCTGGTCGCGCTTCTTTTTCCGTGGCTGTTCGCCACCCTGTTGGCCGGCTTGGGCGCATTCCTCGGCCGATTGGCCTTCGGCGCAAGCGGCCTGAGCGAGGACGAGCGGCGCGCCATACAGGCCGCCGGAAGCGACACCCCCCTGCAGCGGGTACGCGCCCAACGGCGCGGATGCCATGAGCAGGCCGATTGCCGTGCCCGCCAAGATCCGTGGTTGGCGTTTCATATCAATTTTCTCCTAGTGGGGTCCCATCCCTGCCCAAACTTTCGTCGACCGCAATTGGTTCCTTCGGGCATTGGCGCCAACCAAGGATGCCCGGCCGGCCTTTTGAAGGCAATTTCGTGTTTTTCTAATGTTGATACCGGGTCACTATGACAGCAGCGCTTGACCAGAAGACCGCGGAGGGCCAAATCCACCGAAATGACAGCACCATTCTGGAAAACCAAGACGCTTGAGGCGATGACCCCAGCCGAGTGGGAATCGCTTTGCGACGGCTGCGGCAAATGCTGCCTGTCGAAGCTTGAGGACGAGGATACGGGCGAAATTTTCTGGACAAGCGTCGGCTGCCGGCTGTTCGACGCCGAACACTGCCGTTGCTCCGACTATGCCAACCGCCTGGCGCGGGTGCCCGATTGCGTCGGGCTGACGCCGCAGAACGTGCGCACCATCACCTGGCTGCCAAAGACCTGCGCCTACCGGCTGATCGCCGAGGGGCATGACCTCTACTGGTGGCACAGGCTTGTTTCGGGAAGTGCCGCGACGGTGCATGAAGCCGGCATTTCGATCCGGGGCCGGGTGAAGGCCAAGGACACCGATCTGGCCGATCCGGACGACTATTTCGATTATATACTTGATGACGAACCCTGACGGGTTTGCGTTTTGACGAGGAGCCCATACGGGCTCGCATCTTGATGACGAACCGTAACCGGTTCGCAACGCATATTGATGACAAACCCTGAAGCGTCCGCGATTAGGGACGAACCATGATGGGGTTCGCGTTTAAGCACTGCGAGCGACGAACCCTGGCGGGTTCGCGCTTGGGTGGCGTTTTAGAGCGACGGGCGACGAACCCTGCGGGTTCGCGCTTTATGAACCGGACATGAATGGCCGGTTCGCGGAAAGTTCAGACATAAAAAGGCATTTTCCAATCATTGGTTCGCCAATCATCAGTGTGAGAGAGCGAAAGCCACAACAAGGAGAGAAGACGATGTTCAACACGATCAAGACGGCAGCCCTTTCGGTCCTTGTCGGACTTGGCACCTTGGCCGCCATCCCCGCGCATGCGGACAGCCTCTATCTCGGTTTCGGCAACAACCAGGATCCGCGCTTCGGCGTCTATACGGGCGACGATGACGGCTACTACCGCCGCGACTGGCGCCGTGACCGCGACTGGCGCGGGTGCTCGCCGGAGCGCGCCCTCGACAAGGCCGAGCGCATGGGCCTGCATCGCGCCCGCATCGTCGACATGAACCGCCGCACCGTGAAGGTGGCGGGCCGTCAGTATGGCGATCGTGTCGTGGTGGTGTTCGCCAACGAGCGCGGCTGCCCGATCATCTATCGCTGAGACAGAAGCTGGAAGGACGATCCTTTGGGAGGATCGCCTGTGAGCATGATCCTCTGCGAGGATCAGCTATAAGTGGCTGAGCCCCTTCAACCAACTGAAGGGTGCGGCTCGAAAAAACCCCGGAGGATCAGTCCTTCCGGGGTTTTTTGCTGCTGGTCCGGCCATCGGCCGGGCGTCACTTCAGCTCGAAGGTAACCGTGACCTGGACGTTGTAGGAATTCTCGCCGGCCTGGACAGGCACGGCGGAACGGGCGGCATCGAACGACTTGGCGGCCATAGGCATCGGCACCGGGGCGATGTTCTGGTCGGTGATCTCGAGCACCTTGCCCAGGCTGACGCCGGCCGCTTCCGCGAGGGCCTTTGCCTTGGCCATCGCGTCGGCGACCGCCTTCTTGCGCGCCTCGGTGATCGTCGCCTTCGGATCGTCATTGGTGAAGGCGATGCCGCCGCCCTGGTTGACGCCGAGCGAAACCGCCTTGTCGAGGATTTCGCCTGTCTTGTCGACGTCGCGCACGCGCACCGACAGCGTGTTGGTCACCTGATAGGCCACGAGCTCGGCTTCCTGGCTGCCGTCGGCCTTGTTGGTGTAATTGTAGCGCGGGTTGATCTGGATGCCCGCGGTCTGCAGGTCGCGCTCGGCGATCCCGGCGGATTTCATCGCCGCGATCACCGCCGCCATGGCGTCGTTGTTGGCGTCGAGCGCCTCGCGCGCGCTCTTGGCCTCGCGCATGACGCTGAGCGAAAGGATCGCCATGTCGGGCGCCACGGTCGCTTCGCCTTCGCCGGACACGATGATGCGGGGCGGGGGCTGGGTGTCCGCGGCGCTTGCCAGCGCCGGAAACGCGACCGCGGCAGCGAGCGCGATGGGCAAAAGATGTCTGGTCATGAAAACTCCTCGAAGTCTGCGGTCCGCAGCCCCGCGCCGCATCTCATTCGACCCCGCAAGGGCGCCGATTCCCGGCGATGCTGCGCATGGGCCTGGACCTGTTCACGCGCCTTATGGGCGCAAGCCGCTCTACGCAGCGAATATGGGCTGATTTTGACGGTCCCCGCCAGCGCTTTCGAAAGCCTTGTGCGAGGACAAGAAAAACACTAAGCCAGCGCGCGTGGGGCCTGTAGCTCAATGGTTAGAGCCGGCGGCTCATAACCGCTTGGTTGGGGGTTCGAGTCCCTCCGGGCCCACCATTATCGTTATTTATCAATGGCTTACGGGTAGGTTCGCCAACAGGTTCGCCAAAAGGTTCGCCAAGCATCGGCTTGCGGGTCACGAGCCGTACGACTCGATCCATGCCTTGCACCGCGAGACGAACCTGAGATGCCTCGCGTGAATAAAGCTCGGCGTGATCGATATCGTCGTGCCCCAGCACATCCATCAGCTGTCTGGTCGATGCCTCCGCCTCGGCCAGATAGACCCCAAGTGACTTTCTTAGCCCGTGCAGCGTCAGGCCTTTCGGAAGCCCGGCGAGCTTGCACCAATGCGCCATGGTCCCAGTCAGAGATTTGGCGGAGAACGGCTCACCGTATGCGGTCACCAATACGGTTTCACCGCGCTTGTCGACTGCGTCGAGAATCTCGGCCAGCATCGGCGTTATCGGCACGAAGAGCCGCTTGCCGCCAGTCCTGTTCTTGTTCTTTGCCTGAAGGATATCGAACCCGTCGAACTGCCGTTCTTCGCCATCGATCATGACTCTGCGAGTGACCCTTTGGTCCCATCGCAATTCGGCAACGTCGCCGCGGCGATTGCCCAGCCACAGAGCAAGACCGTAGCAGGTGCGTGCAGCCGTTCCGAGCGGCCACCGCTGTTCAAACTTCTCCATTGCGTCGCGCGGCCAGGCCTTCCAGCCAATGTAGGCCGGACGCCACTCCACCGCCGCCGTAGGGTCTATGTCGATCCAATCCAATCGTATCGCGACTTTGACCAGCTTGCGTATCGCGACCAAGAGATGCTTGGCCTTATGCGGCGTTGCGATAAAGCGACCCAGAAGTTCTTCGACATGGATCCGCCGAAGATTCTTCACTGGCACATCGCGCCAGGTGAGCGGGTGATCCTCAACGATCCGAAGCGCCAAAAACTCTTCGATCAAACGACTGTTTTTGAGCTTCGTAGCCTCGTCATGGGCAAGCCACTTGACTGAGGCCTTCAGTCGCTGCTCGGCCGCGCCGAATGTTCCCGGCAGTGCAGCGCCCGGCAGCATCACGACTGGCGCTTTGCGGATTTTTCGGCCCTCGACCGCAGCTTGATAGGCTTCATTAAACGTGCGCTCATTTGGAGACGGCAGCGAAACCAAACGCCCGTTGGCGCGATAACGCCAGCGCGTCGTTCCGTGGCGATCCTTGTAGCAGGACAAGCCTGGATATTTGTCTTTCAGATGCTGTTCCATCGCTCGGTCAGTCTACTATTCGCGATGATTCCCTTGCAAGAGAAAGTCGACAATATTGTCATCGTCATCGCCAGGAAGATTGGCAAATGCCGTGTCGATTTTCAAGCGATCCCAAACCAAACGACTGTCTATTTTCTTGGGTTTTGGCATGCGTCTGTCGGCGACCATTTGGTCGAATTTTGTCACGCCTACGCCGACGTACCGTGCAGCTTCTTCTCGTGATAGCCCGCGCGGCGGATAGGATAGGGTGTCGGAATTCATCGCCTCGCCCCACGTGCACCCGCAGTTTTGAGTGCGGGATCCAAAGTACGATCTAGGACGTGGCGAAAGTCACAGAAAGAGGCCGGGTCGGTGATTGCGGCGAAATGCGTGTGAGATGTAATGAACGGGATAGTTCGCTGGCCGCGATTAGAGCGTCAGCTTTGCGCCCAACTCGGACGTTCTGGCAAACTTTGACTTCGCCCAAAAGCCGATGCTCGCCACCGATGATGAAGTGACGGCTGGGCGCCCTCATGTCGAACATTCTTGGCAAATTTGCCTTCGTCTAAAAGCGGACGGTATGATGGAGATACGCATGTCGCCACAACGATCCAGTGCTCATGAGGTGGGTAGAGTTGCGTCGTGACGTTCTTGGCTGATCGTTGGCAAAACTAACGGCATACGGTGTTAGGCGATGGCGAAGCGTCCGACCATTAATGAGGGCCTGCTGGCCAAGGGTGGGGGAAATGCCACATCGGGCGGCGTCTCAATGCAAGCATCCGTAGCAGCCTCGATTGCCGTACAGGTGCTCGTCAGAAATTCGCTGGATTCGAGCTTGGGCCTTAGAACTGCCAAACCAATTTCTGTGTTGGCAGAAACCGAAATTCCTGTCGATGACATCGCAATCGAAACGGACGCGAAGGGCTGGGTCTTTATCCAATCTAAAAACAAGCTGAGCGGCGGCGCGGCCACTCTCACCAGCGAGTTCGGTAAAACCTGTGACGAGATAGCGCGCCTTTGGATGCTTACCTCTTCTGGAGATGGAACGCGCGGTTGGAACCGGCCACTTCAACGCGGTCAAGACACTATTGTGATCGCAGTCGGACCTACTTCTTCGGGGACGTACAAAACCCATCTTCAGCAAGCTCTAAATGCTTTGCGCGCAGGCTCGATAACAACCCGAAGTGATGAGGACAAAAAATCACTAAAAGCGTTTGAGGCGCTGCTCGGAAAAGCATTCGCCGCGAGAGGCGCATCGTCTGCGACAGATATGAATGAGGTCATGAAATTCGTGCACGTTTTGGTGTTTGATTTCGACGGGCCAGATCGCGGACTTGCCGAAACCAGACTAGAAAAAGTTTTGGACGAACCCGACAAAGCGCGTGCTGCATTCAAGGTGATTGAAAAGCTCTGTCAGGACACAATGACAGCGCGCAGCCGATGTGACGTTGACAAGATCAGAACTGCGCTTGCGGCAGACGGTTTGCCCGTTAGAAGTGCTACACCCGGCTGGCGCGAAGAGCTTAGCGGAATTAGAAGAACTCTGGACGCATTGCATGGACCCATTCAACACGCCGAGCAGTCGACCGAGTTAGGTGCTGATCTGTTCCGTCGGGCGGTAAAGGCGTTCCGTGCGGAGTATCTAGTATCTGACATCGGCGGAGTGCCTTTTGGCGGACGGGATGCAGAGCTAGAGCGTCTGACCGATTGGATGGTTGACGAAAAGGCTCCGCCTCGGATGTTGATTACCGCGCCGGCGGGGCGAGGCAAGAGCGCCTTGCTTGTCAACTGGTTGCAACAGCTTGAAGCAAATTTAGAGTTTGCGAACTGGCGGCGCATCTTTGTCCCGATAAGCATCCGCACGAAGACCAATCGGCCAGAGGTCTTCCTTGCCGGACTGGCACGGCAACTAGCGCCTATCAGCCGAATTTCCATTCCTGCCGATGCATTTGGGAATGCCGAAGCCCTTCGCTATGTCGTCGAGGATCAGATCGAGGCCATTGCCGCTGATAGCGAACGCTTGCTTCTGGTAATCGATGGCTTAGACGAAGCGTTGCAAGACAGTTTCAACGGGGAGATGATTCCGCTTCGATTACCGTCAACGCTTCGCATCTTGCTTTCGGCGCGGTGGCAGGTAGGAGATTTGGACTCGAAAGGCTGGCTCAAGCGGCTTGGCTGGGAACGCAACGTTCGTGTGCAGACATACGAACTGATGAAACTAGATGCCGCAGGTATTTGTGACGTGTTGGTTAAGCTTGGCGCCCCGACCGATGTCTTGGCGGCGGAGCACTCTACCGTAGAGAAACTCGCAAAACTTACCGAGGGTGAGCCAATTCTGGTGCGGTACTATGCAGAAGATCTATGGAATTTTGCGCAAACTCGCGCCCGTGTCACACGTGAAGATCTTGACAACATGCAGCCAGGATTTGGTGCGTATTTCAGTCGATGGTTTGCTCATCAGGAGAAGATGTGGATCGAGCAGAATGAATCTGTTGATCACGCAAAGGTAGACAGAGTTCTATCGCTTCTGGCGTTCGCATTGGGTCCACTAGAATCTTGGGAATTAATCAGCATATACAACCATCTTTATGGTGGAGAAAAGATTTTTGAGGAAGCCCGTCTTTTATCTCCGCTGCGTCGATTTGTAATGGGTGATGGCCGAACGAACTCCGGATATGTGCTTTCACATCCCAAGATCGGAGTGTACCTTCAGAATGATCGCTTCCATGCGGCTTCCAGTGCGATGCGCCGAGGTTTCGCCGATTGGGGTCGGCAACACCTTGAAGCGCTCAATCTGAACATCACTAACCCCAAAGACGCATCGCGCTACGTTTTGCAGTTCCTGAATGCCCATTTCGACATCGCGGCTACCCCAGCAGGTATACGCATTGAGCTTGTTGATGATGGTTGGCGCCGTGCTTGGGAAGCATACGATGGGGGTGCTCGCGGTTTCGCGAGAGACGTCCAGGCTACTTGGAATGCCGTGAGACGCGAACGCTATGGCGGCATTGAGGTGCAGTGGCGTTGTGCATTGGTCCTGTCATCGATCAAAACCTTAGACGACGGAACGCCCAACGAACTGCTGTTAGCTGCGGTGAAAAAGCGCCAGATGTCACTTCAGCAAGCTATCCATCTTGCAAACATTGATGGTCGTGAACTCAACGGGATCAAATTGCTCGTTGATCTCAGTCAAATTGACGGGATCGCGGCCTCTCTAAAGCGCGACTTGATCGGAGATGCTCTTTCGAAGATAGATCGATGCCGGAGCGATGATCATCGGGCTAGCGCCGTTGAGGTCTTGGCTCCCCACCTAGACAGGCAACTGTCTTGGGAGGCACTATCGAAGATTGAGCGTATCATAGATCAGGAAAGACGCGCTTCGGCATTAGAAGCACTTATTCCGCATATATCGCAGGACTTTTTCCCCAGGGCCGAGTCGATCGCCCAAAAAATACTGAACGAGCGGCTCCGGAAAACACTCCTCGACGCCATCGTGGCGCAGCTATCTCCCCGCGAAACAATCGGCGAGACTTATGAGCCGCGCGAAGCGCTCCAGGCGGCCGAACTGACCGAAAGAGAGTTGTCCGATATTGCAATGACTTCGGATGCGGTACTGCGCTCACATTCAATTAGGGCCGTTGTCGACCGGATCCCCTCAAGATTGGCTCTTGAGGCCTTCGAAATCGCACGGAAAATAGTGGACGAGTCGGATCGTGCAAACGTGATAGCTGCACTAGCCGCGCGCTCTCCGACAGTGCTTTTGAAAGAGGCGCTGACCGAAGCGCGCGCCTTAGTTTCGAGAAACGCGCGCGCGCACGTTTTGGCTTCGATCGCATGCCACCTGCCCGCGCATTTGATTGGTGAAGCTCTATCTATCGCGCGCGAGATTGGCGATCAAAAGCACCGCGCGTTGGCTCTGGCTGCAATCGCGCCCTCCCTTCCACCTCTGGAGGAGTTGGCGGCACTAACCTACGCACTACAGATTGCTCGCAAGATTGGCGAAGAAGAAATTCGGTCTGCGGTGCTAGCCCAAATAGCGGGGCAGCTTTCAAAGGTTCCGATCACCCAGATTGTGGATACCCTTAGTGAAATGCGGGATGAGGGTTTGCGTGCGCACGTCCTTACTTCGCTTGCTCCAACCTTGCCCGCCGATGCATTCCCCGAGGTGCTGCTCGTTGCGCAATCAATCGCCGATGAGGTTCGGCTCGCCGGAGCCTTGGCCAACCTTGCTCCCTATCTGCCAAATAAATTGATACCCAAAGTGTTGCAAATGGCAGAAGGCATTCACGATGAAGGGAGACGAGCCCACGTTCTTTCATCGCTTGCGCCGCGCCTTCCTCAGGCCCTCATGGATCGTGCTCTAGCAGATGCGGAGTCGATAAAAAACGAAGGGTGTCGTGCGCGGACGTTGTCATCGCTGGCGAAGCACCTACCATCGACGCTAATTGGCAAAGCGGTTTCGTTGGCGAATGGATTCAACAGCCAGGAGCATCGCGCCAAAGTGCTCCGTGAATTGGCGCCCCGAATGTTAAAACATCAAAAAGTATTGCTAAGATCGTTGGATTTAACGGACAAGCCTAAAGGCGATGGAGAGTTATCTTGGCGGCCTGTCGTTACCCCACACAATGTCTTTGCCACCGGCACTCGCAATGAATCGGTCGCTCTGTTGCGGGTACCAGTAGGTTTGTCGCCGACGTCTTCGGGACGTTTGCCATTGGACGGTGGCGAGACTGATGACGACCGCCTCAATTGGATTGTTGGGATGCTCGATCGAAAGCCTCCATTAACAGAAATGCATAGCGTGTTCGCTGTGGCGCAAGTCATTGTGGACGAGAAGAAACGCTCGGTTGCCTTCGTTGCCTTGGCGGGCCATTTGCCGCCCGACCTCGTTGCCCGAGCGTTGTCTGCCGCTGAGGATATTGAGAACGAAGTGTACCGTGCAGACGTTTTGTGGACCCTCTTGCCGCATCTGACGCCGATCCTAGCGTCCCAAGCTCTCTCAGCCGCTCGTGCAGTAGGCGACAAAAGACTGATTGAAGGTACTGTCATACGGGTGGCCAAAGCAATTCCACAGACCAACCAACAAGATTGGTTGGACGTTATTGCGTCGACTGCAGGTAACCTTGAGCGTCCTGCAGCGCTCGCTTTGCTAGCAGACTCAATACATCTTGCCGTTGAACTGGGAGGGTTTCGTGCAGCGCAAGCAATTTTGAGGGCGGTCAAAGAAACGGCAGAATGGTATCCATAGCGATGCGAATGCGGCGTTTGAGGTATTCCCGCCTGCACCTTTTGCTGAAGTGCGAGGGCGTTGAGGTCCACTGAAAGAAGATTGAACGTCTCCACCGTTGGGAACGGCCGGCCGTGAAGAAGCGTCGCGGTATGCATGCCCAGCGAACGCGGGCGCCGAGTATCCCCGCTGAGAGCCGTCTTGTCGGCTGAGGGCGAACGTCCGAAGTCCTAGGGATAATCCTAGGAATAGCCCTATGACGATGCCGCGAATGGAGGTGATCACGTCGGTCGAGAGGCGCCGGCGGTGGTCACGTGAGGAGAAGGAGCGTCTGATCGCGGCGTTGCTTGAGCCTGGTGTGTCGGTGTCAGAAGCCGCCCGAACGGCGGGCATTCATGTCAGCTAGCTCTTTCGATGGCGAAAGGACCTGTGCGATCGGGTCGATTCCGGTTCATCGCAGTTGGTCCCGGTTGAGATCCTTCCTGCCGTTGGGGCGCCGGCGCCGTCGGAGTTTCCTGGCCGGCGTCAGCGCTAGACCGGCATCATTGAGATCGAGCTTGGCGGCGGGCGCCGTGTCCGCCTCGATCGCGACGTGGATGCCGAGGCGCTGCGGCGCGTGCTGGACGCGCTCGGGTCCCGATGATCCCGGCTCCTCACAATGAAGTGTTCTGGGTGCGTATGAGCGAGACAGGTTCTGAGGCGCCATGGTCCCAATTGAGCCATCGGGACAAGCCACATCTTCGCCCCGACTTGGAGCCAGCGTCTCCTAGATGGCGAACGAGGTTATCCCATTCTTGGATACAACGGTTGCAACGCCAAGCGTTTGGCGGCAAACATTACCGTACTTGCTTCGGATTTCATTGAAAGTCCCATAGTGGGGAATGACGATTATAGAGCAAACAGGCGTTCCTTATAGGCGAGGGCGCTGGCATTTCATGACGCACGCATGGCACCACCACCCGAAGACACTTTGGACGACTGGATCGAGACAAGCTCGCTGCCTGGCAGCGAAGGCCTCTATTTCCTCGGCACGTTCGAGCGGCGCATCACGTTCTATTCCCAACAGGTGCGTGCCTTTCGGCTAGTGAGGGCTCTGCATGAACGCGGGGTTTTGAAAGCCAACGATGCTGTCGCCATCGTTGGCGCTGGCGCTGCCGGCGTCACCTCCGCATTGGCTTTGGGCCTGCTGGGCTACGACGTCAGCCTTTACGATCCTGCGGTCGAAGTCCTTCAACTTCAGAGCGCATCGCCCCGACTCCTCCACCCTCACATTTACGAGTGGCCAGCACTTGGTTCGCTCGACAAGAGCGCCGGCTTGCCGTTCCTCGATTGGAACCTGGATACAGGCAAGCCGATTGCCAAACGGTTGGCTGCTGAATTTCATAGCCACAACGCCATGCTTCCGAAGCTCATTTGGAAACAGCAGCATCGTGTTGAGAAGCTCGAAAAGCCCGGCACCGAGTGGCGACTTACCTTCGCCGACGGCGCTTCGAAGATATTCCAAAAGATCTTTCTCGCCATGGGGTTTGGGGATGAACGGACGGTGGGTGCGGCCGACACCTACGACTACTGGAAGGAGCGGGGCGTCGGCACCGCCGCGATAGAGGCCAATCCTCCGGCAACCTATCTTGTAAGCGGCAATGGCGATGGCGCCTTGACCGACATATTGAACCTGCTCATCGACGGGTTCGAGCACGTCCTGTTCACCGAGACCTTTCTGGGTTATTTCAGCCAAGACATCCTGCGAACTACCGTCCTGAAAGCCTACGAGGGCCTGGACCCGGAGGCTGACCTAGAGTCAGCCTTGGAACAGAATGTGCTCAAGACCTTTGGCGAGCGAACAATCCTTGACCGTCTGGTGCCGCAGATTCGGACCGATCGGCGCCTGACGGTCAACTCGAGTGGCCCGCTGTTCTCAGTGGGAAAGGCAGCTCAGCTCAATCAAGCCATGGTTTTCGCTGTACTTCACGCAGCTAAGCAGAAGGGTGTTGTCGTCCGGCGAAGCTCCGGCAAAATCACAAATGTAATCGAACATGCGGATGGTCTTGAGCCTGTTGGGATCACATCGGGTGGCGCACCGGTTTCGGACCGGTTTCAACATGTGATCCTGCGTCACGGACCGAACAAGGAAGGTCGGTATCACCCGGCCAAGAAGCAGTTCGACGAGTACCAGGCGGTGTCTGCTGAGCGGTTCAAAGCCAAACCCGAACTGCTTTTCCCGCCCACCCTGGATGTCGATACCTACACCGTCTTTTTCGAGTTGTGGCTTCAAAAGTTGGCCGACGCCGCCAGACGAGCGCAGCTCGCTGGGCGATCTGCTCGGGAAGCTTCAACCATCCTGGTCAGTTGGGACATCGCGACCCAGACCTTGGTGCAACGTGGCAAGGTCTTGCTAGAGGATCTGGTTAGGCAGTGCGAGTTAGCGCCGGCGCCGATCGCCGTGCAGCTCGAAGTCACGCCGGATAGGCTCGATGCTGCGGATTTGGTCCGCTTAAGCAAAGCCAGCGGGGGCAAGATTACCCTTACCTTGGGCGTAGGCGTTCAGGCGGCCTGGATATCGCTTCTGCCCAACGCTGCGGCGGCTGCCACCGCAGTTTCGCGGTATCCCTACCGAGAGATCGGCGCGACGAGGATCGCAGAGCATGTCGATGCCTCCCTTATACGCCAGCTGGAGAGCATGTTGGTGACCTCGCAGGCGGCAGGCCAGTGCGACACTCTGGGACATATCTCAGCTGACGTGTTCACCCAGGTCATGGCCACTTGGGCAGAATGGCGCGTTGCACTCGACGCTTCTCCTGCTCTTCGCCGCGATTTCCTCGCCTGGTTGGGTAACATCGGTCCAAAGAGCGTAAAATCCTGGAATGGCAATTCAGCGGAGCTAGAGCGTCTAGCTGGCGCACTAGTTCTCATCCTTGCAACTCATCTAGGTGAGCCACTCCAGCCAGCATCGGTGCCAAGGGGAAATTTGAGCTTTGATGCACACGGATATGCGCTGGGTTCTTCCGCCGAGAAGCTGGACGACGGCCACCTTATCACTGAGTGGAACCTGCCCGAGCACTGGGACGTCGATGCACTCATTCTGTCTCGCAGTTCTGAAGT
Organism: Hyphomicrobiales bacterium; assembly: GCA_003963455.1. Lineage (GTDB taxonomy): Bacteria > Pseudomonadota > Alphaproteobacteria > Rhizobiales > Rhizobiaceae > Mesorhizobium. Next base: position 96 of record RXJA01000541.1, on the reverse strand, counting down.
TGTGGCCTGCTGCCGGTTTCGTGGACACCGAGATAAGGTGTTTGACGGAACTGGAGAGTGGGAATGCAAAGAAGGAAGTTCAGCCGCGAGTTCAAG
>RXJA01000300.1 GCA_003963455.1 Hyphomicrobiales bacterium | reverse complement strand
GGCAAAGACCACAACCAAGGCGCCGGCGGCGAAAGCGCCGGCAAAGAAGCCGGCAGCTAAGGCTGCCGCGAAACCTGCAGCAGTGAAGAAGGCAGCGGCACCGAAGGCAGCCGCCAAGGCTCCGGCCAAGGCAGCAGCGAAGCCGGCCGCGAAGGCAGCGGCAAAGCCCGCCGCCAAGGCAGCGGCGAAGCCTGCCGTCAAGGCAGCGGCCAAGCCGGCCGCGAAGGCCGCGGCGAAGCCTGCTGTCAAAGCAGCGGCCAAGCCCGCCGCGAAGAAGCCCGCCGCGAAGGCCGCGGCCAAGCCCGCCGCCAAGGCTCCGATGAAGGCCGCCGCCGCCAAGGCTCCGGCAGCCGTCAAGAAGGCAGCTCCTGCGAAGAAGCCGGCCGCCAAGAAGTAATCGCGTAGCTTCGCTCGCGAATCCCGACAGGTGAGGGCGGGTGCCACTCAGGCACCCCTCTCGCCAATTCGGTGTCACGGCGGGCGGAGTCGGAGCGGACGCTCCTCCTAAAGCTCTCGGAAATTTTGCTGCCAGCAAAACTTCCGGGAGCTTTTTTGTTGCCGTGTCCGGGCCGGCGGGATGTGGCTAATCCGGATTGGCTTTGCTGGGCCGTTGCCCTGGAGGTCCCATTCGGTCAACAGTGTGGCAAACAACTGGGAAATCCATCATGCCGAAACTGCTCTATGCTTCCACGTCCCCCTACAGCTCGAAGGTCCGCATGGCCGCCGTCTACGCCGGCATCGCCATCGACCTCGTGCCGGTCAAGACGGAGGACAAGCCCGCCGAACTGATCTCGGCCAATCCGCTCGGCAAGATCCCGGTGCTGGTGCTGGAGGACGGCCGATCGATCTATGACAGCCGCACCATTACCCAGCATCTCAACCGGCTGTCGAAGAACGCGCTGTTCCCGCGCAATCCCGACAAGCGGCTCGAGGCGGAAGTTCTCGAGGCGCTGGCGGACGGCATTTGCGACTGCGCGCTGTCGATGGTCTATGAGCGGCGCACGCGCCCGGAAGCGATGGTCTACCAGCCCTGGCTCGACCGCCAGTGGAGTAAGATCACCACCGCGCTCGATCTCATCAACGCCAATCCGCCGAAGCTGCCGAAGAAGATCTCCGCCGGCCACATGGCGCTGCGCTCCACCCTTGGCTATCTGTCGCTGCGCTTTTCGGGCCAATGGGAGAAGGGCCGCAGCCGGCTCGTGCGCTGGGCCGCGAGGTTTGATGAGAAGTTCCCGGAACTGAAAGGCAGCGTGCCGGGGTGAGGCGCCTTCCTCTTCTCCCCTTGTGGGAGAAGGTGGATCGGCGCGTAGCGCCGAGACGGATGGTTCCAGCGGAGTGAGACGCTGGTCTTTCCTGCCGTCATGGCCTTCGCTGTAGAGGCGTTTTTGCCAAGCTGGAGCACCCCTCATCCGTCCGAGCTTCACTCGGCCACCTTCTCTCACAAGGAGGGGAGAAGGGGAGGACCACGCCACCTTGAACCCCATTCCCTTCCATGCTTGCCTGACGTCACCCAGATCGCGGAGTAGTGAGCATGGCAAAGTCAGGCACCCAAACCGGCCCCGCGTCCGACCCGATGGCAGCACGCCTGCGCGCCGCCCTCGGCCGGCGCGCCTTCACCGAGCGGAAGATGTTCGGCGGCACCTGCTTCATGATCGAGGGCAACATGCTGGTCGGCACCTCGAAGCGCGGACTCCTCGTGCGCGTCGGCAAGGACGCGCATGCGGCGGCGGCCGCTCGTCCCCATGCGCGCCCGATGGAAATGGGCGGGCGCTCGATGGAAGGCTACCTCCATGTCGGGCCGGAGGGTACGGCGAGCGAGGCCGAACTCGCCTTCTGGCTCGATCTCGCTTTGGCCTTTGTCCAGACACTGCCACCAAAGGACAAACCCGCCAAGGTCGCAAAGAAGCGCGCGTAAGCCGCTGCCTCGCCACTTTCCGGCCGGCGATGTGTCAATATCGGCTGCGCTGGCGCTGACGAACGCGCCGGTCGGGGAGGAAGCGATGGCGCTCGGCGGACATTGCATGTGTGGAGCGGTCACCTGGACATATTCCAGCGACATCATCCGCAATCTGGTCTGTCACTGCGCCGATTGCCGGCGCGCCACCGCGTCGCCCTTCACAGCCTTCCTGGGGCTAAAGGCCGATGACCTGAGCTGGGCCGGCGACATCAGGCACTATGAAAGCAGCCCGGGCACGTTTCGCGGTTTCTGCCCGGCCTGCGGCACGAGGCTCTATTTCCGCTCGGACCGGTGGCCTCACGAGATTCACGTTCACGCCGCCACCATGACCAATCCCGAGGACTATCGGCCAGATGCGCAGGTCCTCGTGCGCTCACGCTTGAAATGGCTGGATCGGCTGCAGTCGATTCCCGCCCACGATGGTTTCCAGCGGCAGCCGGCGCGTCGGTCGGGCGCCTGACGGCGGGGCCGACAAAAAAAGCCGGGCGCGAGGCCCGGCTTTTCCGTGTCTTGGCTTCTGACGACTTAGAACTTCATACCGACGCCGAAGGTGACGCGGTTGTCCGAGGACTTGACCTTGCCGACATTGTCGAAGTTCTTGCTGCCGTAATCG
>RXJA01000067.1 GCA_003963455.1 Hyphomicrobiales bacterium | reverse complement strand
TGATCCTCAACCAGCCGATCGTCGCGGCCAACCGCGCCGGCCAGTACGACATCGTCGCCACCGTCATCGGCGGCGGCCTCTCCGGCCAAGCCGGTGCGGTGCGTCACGGCATCTCTAAGGCGCTGACCTACTATGAGCCGGGCCTGCGCTCGGTGCTCAAGAAGGGCGGCTTCCTGACCCGCGACAGCCGCGTGGTCGAGCGCAAGAAGTACGGCAAGGCGAAGGCCCGCCGCAGCTTCCAGTTCTCCAAGCGCTAAGCGCTACGGGATCCAAGCTTTCGAGAAGGCCGCCCTCGGGCGGCCTTTTTGTTTCCGGTCACCAGTGCCCGGCCGGCGTCTTGATGTAGTCGATGAAGGCGCGCAGCGGGGCGGGCACAAGGCGACGGCCCGGATAATAAAGGAACGGCCCGGAAAATTCCTCCCACCACGGCTCAAGGACGGGTTCGAGCACGCCGCTGTAAAGATGCGGGCGAAGCCAATCCTCGAACAGGCTGACGATGCCGGTGCCGGCGATGGCCGCGTCGACGGCAAGATCGACGGCTCCGCCGAGGCTTACGATAAGCGGCCCGGGCGGGTCGACCCTGATCACCTCGCCGTCTCGCACGAACTCCCAGGGCATCGCGCCGCGACCGGGAAAGCGCCCGCGCAGGCAGGCGTGATCCAGCAGGTCGCGCGGATGTTGAGGGCGGCCGTGCCGGTCGAGATAGGCCGGCGAAGCGGCCGTCGCGAAGCGCTGTGCGCGCGGCCCGATCGGCACCGCGATCATGTCCTGCTCCAGCCGCTCGTCGTAACGGATCCCCGCATCGCAACCTGCCGCCATCAGATCGACGAAGCTCTCTTCCGCTATCACTTCCAAGCGGATCGCGGGATAGGCCGCCAGAAATCCCGGAACGATCTTTGGCAGCACCAGCCGTGAAGCGCTGACGGGCACGTTGAGCCGCAAGGTTCCGGCGGGCCGGTCGCGAAAGCCGTTCACCACATCGAGCGCGGCTTCCACCTCGCCCAATGCGGGGCCGAGCCGCGCCAGCAGGCCGGCACCCGCTTCGGTCAAGGCGACGCTGCGCGTGGTGCGGTTGAAGAGCCTGACACCAAGCTCGGTTTCCAGGCGGCGGATGGCTTCGCTGAGCGCTGACGCGCTGCCAGCCGTCGCGCGGGCTCCCTCGCGAAAGCCTCCGGCGCGAGCCACGGCCATGAACGCCTGGAGATCGTTGAGGTCAGCCGCCATTGTTCCATATTCCGTACAAGCTGTGCCGAATATAGCCGGTTATCGGGACAACGGCCATGGCCTATCTCCATCGCCGGCAGCGAAGGAGAACCACGATGTCCAGCATACACAAATCCGGCACCTACAAACTCGGCGACCGCTCTATTCATCGTCTCGGCTACGGCGCCATGCAGCTTGCGGGCAAGGGCGTGTTCGGTCCGCCGAAGGACCGCGACGCGGCCATTGCCGTGCTGCGCGAGGCGATCGCGCGAGGCGTGAGCCATATCGACACGAGCGACTTCTATGGCCCCCATGTCACCAACAGGCTGATCCGCGAGGCGCTGGCGCCATACTCCGACGACCTCGTCATCGTCACCAAGATCGGCGCCCGCCGCGGTGACGACGCGTCCTGGCTGCCGGCATTTGCGCCCGAGGACCTAGAAAGGGCTGTGCACGACAATCTGCGCAACCTCGGCCTCGACGTGCTGGACGTGGTCAATCTACGCCTCATGTTCGATGTGCATGGTCCGGCGGAAGGCTCGATCGAGGCGCCGCTGAGCGTGCTTGCCGAATTACAACGCAAGGGACTTGTGCGTCATATCGGCTTGAGCAACGCCACCCGCGCCCAGATCGCGGAAGGCCGGCGCATCTGCGACATTGTCTGCGTGCAGAACCAGTACAACCTGGCCCACCGGGACGACGACGCGCTGATCGACGAGCTCGCCCGCGACGGCACCGCCTACGTGCCTTTCTTCCCGCTCGGCGGGTTCAGCCCGCTGCAATCCTCGACACTGTCGGGGGTGGCGGAACGGCTCGGCGCGACGCCGATGCAGGTAGCGCTGGCTTGGCTTTTGCAGCGGTCCCCCAACATCCTCTTGATCCCGGGCACATCGTCGGTCGCGCATTTGCGGGAGAATCTGGCGGCGGCTGAACTGGAGCTGTCGGCGGAGGTCTTGGACGAGTTGGATGGCTTGGCGAAGGCGGCGTGATTAGCCAATCTCCCCCGAGGGGGGAGATTGGCAGTTTCCGCGCCGGCTCCTAGTTGATGCTCGCCGTATGCGCCGGCTCAGCTTGCTTGCCATCTGTCGTATAAGGCACGCGAAAACCATTGGCCGCCAGCCACTCGATCGCCGCTTTCGGCTCGTCCGTCTGGATGATCGTCGCGCCGCGGTCGACCCAAAAGCCCCAGGCTTCGCGCGGCAGGCTGGCGGCGACGGCCAGCTCGTCGCCGCGCCCGCCGGCAAGTAAGCCGCCGGGCTTGTTGACGATGGCGTAGGTGTCGGCCCAGAGGTGCCAGTCGCCACGGGCCGCTTCCGCCCGCATGTGGTTGCTGAAAAGCGGGCCGCCGTTCGAAGTCAGCGTCTCGGCGCCGTTGCGCCAGTTGATCAGCTCGATGGCATGAGGCGCGAACGCCTCGTCGACCAAGCCGGCGAAGGCGGCGTCATGCACGGCGTCGTCGGCGAGGATCGGCATGAACTGGAAGCCGCCGCCTGCCTTGGCAAGTGCTGCGCTCGCGGCATCGATGCGCTGCCGGTTCCAGAGGTTCTCCTTGACGATCACCTGATCGGCCATGCCGAGATCGCGCGACACCGCGATCATGCCAGGCAGGTCGGTCACTTCCAGCTTGTTGTCGAGGCTGATCAGGATCCGGTCCCTGGTCGTCAGCAGCATCTCGCGTAGCGTCGGCACCGTCTCGTTGGTGACGGCGCCCGTGCCCTCGATCACCAGCCGGCATTTCCTCAACTCGGCCAGCGTGTATTTCACCACCTCTCCCTTGCAGGTGGTGGTGCGGTCCAGCCAGCTGTCATGCATGATGACGAACTCGCCGTCTTTCGCGCGCCGGACGTCGACCTCGACGATCTCTGCGCCGATCGCTATCGAACCTTCGACCGCGGCCAGCGAATTCTCGGCGTAAAGCGTCTTGCCGGCCTGCATGCTGCCGGCGCGGTGCGCGGCGATCATCACATGATCGCGCCACTGGTTGGCATGTTCGAAGCGGTCGAGGATCCGGCTGGCCCGGGTTTCACCGGCCAGGCTTTGGCCCGCAACGGTGGCAAGGGCGGCGGAAAAGGCAAGGCTCAGCCAGAGTGTTCGCATCGGGGAATCGCTCCGTTCCGGGTCGAGCCCCGGTTAGGCGATCCCCATGACAGGGCGGTGAACGAAGCCGGCTAGCTGTTTCGCGTGGAAGTCCGTCAAATCCGCTTGGAAAGGCGCCGGAACCAGGCCAGAGCCGGTATTTCGACGAAGCGCCAGGTGAACCAGGATGCGACATTGACGGCGATCAACATCGCGATCAAAGCCGCAGATCCGATCCAGGGCGAGCCGGCGCCGAAGCCGGTCGCATGGTCGCCGCGCAGCATCAGGTCGCCGACGATGCCGAGCCCGAGCTTGCGTTCGATGAGGCCGCCGACATTGATCATGCGGGCCTGGACGAAGATGTGGACCATGTAGATCGAATAGGAGAGCGAGCCGAGCAGCAGCATCGGCCGGCTGCGCAGCAGGGCACTGACCCATCCGCCCTCATGCGCGAAAAGATAAAGCGCCAGCGCGAAGACCACCGGCGCCGCGATGCCGGCGTCGTTCGTTCCCGCCACCGAGACGAACAGCGCGATTACCGTGATCATCGCCAGCTCGGCAAACGTCCAGGCGAGGCGCCCTGCCCCGCCGCTCAGCGCCTGTCGCGCCGCTGCAATGGAATCGTGCTGAAACCAGGCTAGCAGCGCGCCGAGCGAGAAGCCGTAGAGGCAGCGGATGAAGCCGAAATCGAAGGACACGTCCATATGACGCGTCGAGACCGCGAACAGGAAAAGGGGCGCCGTGACGGCGGCGGCCACGAACCATATCCAGGCGCGCTGGCCGGCGGTGAAGACGATGGCGGCAAAGAGCAGATAGGTGAAGAACTCAGCCGAAATGCTCCAGCTTGGCGCGTTCCAGCTCAGATGATCCTCGACCCCCATGCCCTGCAGAAGGAACAGGTTGGCGACGAGGCTTTTCAGGTCGAAACCCGCGGTGAAGGGTGCAGGCCCCGTCCCATGCAACGCCGGCAGGACGAGCCGGAGCGCCTCGAAGCTGGCGAAAGCGGCCAGCATCAGGAGATGAAGCGGATAGATGCGGCCGAGACGCACCAGCGCGAACCGGGCAAGATCGCCCTGCTCGTTCAGCCGGCCGCCATAGGCGCTGGCGATGACGAAGCCGGAAAGCACGAAGAAGAAATCGACGAACAGATAAGAGCCACCGACAAAGGCGCTCTGCGAAATCATCGAGGTCGTCGGGAAGTGGAACAGCGCCACCAGAAGCGCGCAGATGCCGCGCCAGGAATCCAGCACCAGGAAGCGCTCGCCTGCCGCCGTGCCGACACGGGTCGCCGCGGGCGCTGGCGAAAGGTTGAGCAAGGCGGTCTCAGCCATAATGATACAGATCCTGTGTTGGCGTGGCACTCGCCGAGCGCCGCGCCGTTTCCGCGAGCTATGACTGGCAAGTTGCGTGCCGGTTCTGTAGTTGTGGCTGCCCCGATGCAAACCGAGGACCCGTAATGGCGAACCAAGAGATCGACCACGCCTTCACCGCCCGCTCCAAGACGGGCGCGTCCTTCGAACCGACCTATGCCGGCGCGCTGTCGTTCATGCGGCGCAAATACACGAAGGATGTGAAGGGCGCGGACGCCGTCGTATGGGGCATTCCCTTCGACGCCGCCGTCACCAACCGGCCGGGCGCCCGCTTCGGGCCGCAGGCGATCCGCCGCGCCTCGGCGATCCTCGACAACGACCCGCAGTACCCGTTCTCGCGCGACCTGTTCGAGCACCTCTCGGTGGTCGACTATGGCGATTGCCTGCTCGACAGCGGCAATCACCAGAAGACGCCGGGCACGATCGAACGCGAGGCGGCCAGGATCCTGAAATCAGGTGCGTTCCTTTTGACGCTCGGCGGCGACCATTTCGTCACCTGGCCGCTGCTCAAGGCGCACGCCGCGATCCACGGGCCACTGGCGCTGGTGCAGTTCGACGCGCATCAGGACACCTGGCCGGACGACGGCAAGCGCATCGACCATGGCTCCTTCGTCGCCCGTGCGGTGCGTGAAGGCGTCATCGACCCCGACCGCTCGATCCAGATCGGCATCCGCACGCATGCACCCGATACGTTCGGCATCAAGATCCTCTATGGCCACGAGGTCGAGGAAATGCGCGCCTCCGACATCGCCTATGCGATCGTCGAGCGTACCGGCGGCAAGAAGACCTACCTCACCTTCGACATCGACTGCCTCGACCCCGCCTTTGCGCCGGGCACGGGCACGCCGGTGGCCGGCGGTCCCTCTTCGGCAAAGATGCTGTCGACGCTGCGCCAGCTCGGCCAGATCGACATCGTCGGCGCCGATGTCGTCGAGGTTGCGCCGGCCTACGATCATGCCGATATAACGGCGATCGCCGGATCGATCATCGCCATGCACTATCTCGGCCTGTTGGCGGAGCGAAAGGCAAGGCTTGAAGAATTGAACAACGGCAATCATGCGGCGCTAAATCACGCGCACGGTATATAACATTGGAATCGCAGGGAATTTGGTAAGCGATGAAACCGAAAATCTTCATTGACGGCGAACACGGCACGACGGGCCTGCAGATCAGGGCGCTGCTGGCCGATCGCGGCGACTTGGAGATCATCTCCATCCCGACCGAACGCCGCAAGGAAGCCGCCGCCCGCGCCGAATTCCTCAACGCGGCCGATGTCGCCATCCTGTGCCTGCCGGATGCGGCAGCCAAGGAAAGCGTGTCACTGATTACGAACGACACGACCAAGGTGATCGACGCCTCCACCGCGCATCGCGTCGCCCAGGGATGGGAATACGGCTTCGCCGAGATGGACAAGGACCAGGCCAGCAAGATTGCCGGCGCGAAGCGCATCGCCAACCCGGGCTGCTGGCCGCAAGGGCCAATCGCGACGCTGCGGCCGCTCGTCTCCGCCGGCCTGCTGCCGGCCGATTTTCCGGTCACCGTCAACGGCATCTCCGGCTATTCCGGCGGCGGCCGGCCGATGATCGAGGACTATGTCGGCAAGGGCGAGGACGCACCCGAGTTCCTGCCCTACGGGCTGACGCTCCAGCACAAGCATGTGCCGGAGCTCCGCACCTATGCGAAGCTGTCGCACGACCCGATCATGCAGCCGGCGGTCGGCAACTTCGCCCAGGGCATGATCACCGTGGTGCCGCTGCAGCTCGGTGGTCTCGATCGCGTTCCGACCGGCGCCGAGCTTCATGCGGCGATCGCCGACCACTATGCGTCGATCGATGGCGGCGTGGTCGAGGTGGCACCCTATACGCATATGGAGCGCGTGCCCGAAATCGATCCGGAGATCTATAACGGCACCAACCGGATGAAGGTCTATGTGTTCGCCAATGACGAGCGCGCGCAGGCGCTGCTCCTGGCCGTCTACGACAATCTCGGCAAGGGCGCGTCGGGCGCCGCGGTGCAGAATCTCGACCTGACGCTCGGCATCAAGCATTGAACGATCGTGCAAGTGTCTCCCGAGCGCTGGAAGCTCAGCGCTCCCGAGATCGTTGCCGTCACTGAAGCCGTTCGAAAGGTACGGTCGAAATTCTGATCACCGTGGCCGGTCGGCCATGGTAACCGCCGATTCACCATGATCGGCTATTGATGGAGTCGGCCCTCCACAAAGGAATTTCCATGGTCAGCGCGATCTCAAGCTCCGTCCAAGCGGTGCAGTATTCTTCATCCACGTCGTCGGACAGCGCGGCCCAGGAGGCCGATCTCGAAAAGCAGATCCAGGCATTGCAGGACCAGGCCAAGGCGGCTCAGGACCAGGTCGATGCCGCCAGGCTGCAGCAGCAGATCGCGGCGCTGGAGGCCAAGCTTGCCGCGCTCAAGGCCGCCGACGCGAAAAAGGCCGATCAGGATCAGTCAACGAATTCCGCCGCAGCCTCGCGCCAGGCGGAGTTCGACAACGAGCCGACGACGCGATCGCATCTGTTCTCGATGTGATCCGTCAGTTCCTGACGGCAATCTCCGTCGGCAACGGGTACGCGCCCTTGGTGCCGCGCCAATGCGCGGCGGCGAAGCCAAGCAGGACAAGCGCGATTGCCTGGTGCGTCAAGGCCATGTGCAGCGGCACCTGCATCAAAAGCGTGCCGATGCCGATGGACGCCTGAACGAGCACCAGCAGGAACAGAAGCGTGGCGCGGCGCGCATGGGTCGTGCCGGGCTGACGCCGCCAGGTGGCGATCATGTGCCAGAGCGCGACGACAAAGACCGTATAGGCACCGACCCGGTGCACGAACTGCACGGTCTTCGGATTTTCGAAGAAGTTCAGCCAGGCGGGCTTCAGGAGAAGCAGATCGGACGGGACCACCGCGCCGTCCATCAGCGGCCATGTGTTGTAGGAAAGGCCCGCATGCAGCCCGGCTACCAGTCCGCCGAGATAGATCTGGATCAGCGTCAGGAACACGATGAAGCCCGCGAGCCGCTGTGTCGAACGATCAGCGGCGGGCTCGGAATGCGGCGCGAGACCTCGCGCCACCACCATGGTGGCGGTGAAGATCAGCGCGGCAAGCGTCAGGTGCGTCGCCAGCCTGTACTGGCTGACCGAAACGCGGTCGACCAGCCCCGAGGCCACCATCCACCAGCCGATGGCGCCCTGCAGGCCGCCAAGCAGGAGGATACCGACGAGCTTCGGCCCGAGGCCGCGCTCGATACGCCGCGTCGCCCAGAAGAACAGCAGCGGCAAGGCAAAAACGACGCCGACGCTGCGCGCCAGGATGCGATGCGCCCACTCCCACCAGAAGATCGACTTGAACTCCTCGACGCTCATGCCCTTGTTGATCTCGGTGTATTGCGGGATCTGCTGGTAGCGCTGGAACTCTTCCCGCCATTCGGCGTCGCTGAGCGGCGGGATAACGCCGTGGATCGGCTGCCACTCAGTGATCGACAGGCCCGAGCCGGTGAGCCGCGTGGAACCGCCGACCAGCACCAGCGCGAACAGCACGAGCACCACGACGTACAGCCAGCCGCGCACCAAGGCGCGGTTATGCAGGTCACGGTCGCGTGCGGCATAAGGAGCCGCGGCGGTGATGGCAGCCATTTCGCTTCCCCGGCGGTTGAAACGCGCGATTGGTGGACCAAGCCTTGCGCCGTGGCAAGACTGGACAGCGCGGCACGCCGTCGCGCCGGGCCGCTGCGGTTGCGCGCGGGCTCCAATCGGCCTAAGCGGGGCTGGTCAACGAGACCGCGACATGCCCATTCGCCTGAAAAAGCTGATCGGAACCATATTGCTGGTGGCGCTGGTCATCATCTACGCGCTGATCGCCTCCGCCGTGGCGGTCACCAGGCTCGCCGAGTACGGACCGACCGCGCATCTCCTGTTCTTCCTGCTCAGCGGCTTTCTCTGGGTTCTGCCGGCCATGGCCATCATCAAATGGCTGATCATCGAGCCGCGCCCGAAGGGCTGACTGTCGCTGACGCCAGCGGCGCCGGCTAGTCTAGATGGTCACTACCATCTTGCCGGCATTGGCGAGCGGCGTCGTGATGCCGGACAGCATCGTGCGGATATGGGCAACGCTCTGATAGCGGCCGTTGACGGAGATGCGCGGCAAAGCATGCAGGAAGCCGGCATGCTCGGCCCTTAGCACGCCATGCCGCGTGGTCACCGCCGAGACATAGCCCGCGTCGCGGGCGAAGCCTACCTCGCGGCAGCCGACCGCGCTGGCATAGCCATAGGGGTAAGCCAGATGGCGCGGCTCCTCGCCCAGCCTCTCCGCGAGGATCCGGCGCACGTCGCCGATCTCATGGCGCGCATCGGCTTCGGACAGCCGCTTCAAGTTCCTATGATTGACGGTATGCGCGCCGATGGTCACCAGCGGATGCGCGGCCATGGTGCGAAGCTCATCCCAATTCATCAAGGTGCATGGGCGTCCGGTGCCGAATTCATAGCCGTTCGAACGAGCCAGCTCACGCAGCGCCGCCCCCTGCTCTTCCTCGGCGATTTCCAAGGTCAGCCATGCGTTCAGCCGCGCGACGGCCTGGATCTTTCTACCGGGCGTCGAGCAATCGATGACGGTCGATCCGTCCGCCGTCTTGAATGTCAGGCGCGAACTGGTGTCCACGATGTCCTCGATCACATCCCACCAGAGGTCGGCGGCGCCGTCGATCAAGCCTGGAGCGACGTAGATGGTGATGGGGGCACCGTGCATCTCGAGCACCGGCAGCGCCTCCGTCATGTTATCGCGATAGGCGTCGTCGGCAGTTATCGTGGCGAACTGCCCGGCCTTGCCACCAGCCTTGATCCGCTCGATCGCTTCATCAAGGGAAACAAAGGCATACCCCCTTCCCTTCATGTCGGCGATAAGCCTGTCCAGAAAGGCCGGCGCGATGTTCAGATGCCGGTTGACGCTGTTCGGCTTCTCCGGCGTCGCGGTGACACGGTGCAGCATCAGGATGGCGCCGATGCCGCCGACAAACGGCCGCGCCAGGGGCGCCAGGCCGGAGTAGCGAGCAAGGTTCAACGCCAGTTTCCGGATCGCCTCGCCCCCGTCGATCATTCCTTCACCTTTTGCGCCTAGGCTCATCCAAGCACGAATTGCGCCTACGCGAACCCCAAGTCGGAACCAATACGTCTTAAGGATTGAGGTATGGTTGACGCCATCGCGTCATTTGATGGCAACCGGGTCGTGGTCAACGAGGCTCCCGCGCGGTCCATGCAGGCCGATCAGGGCCGATGGGCTGCGACCGCAAGCGACGGCGCCGCCCTTGCCGACTACGGTCAATTTTGCGCCTCGGCACTGTTCGCGCCGGCGCAAAGCGCGTCCTGGGTAAGCAACTGGGCGTCCGCGACCAGCGCCGATATCGTTGTAGCGACACTTGTCCGCGATGGCCGTCCAGCGCTTTCGCTGGCACTGGAGGTCGTACGCCGCGGCCCGTTCAAGATTGCCCGTTTCACCGGCGGCCGCCACGCCAATGGCAACTTCGCGGCGGCTGATCCGCGCTTCCTGCCTGCCGTAGACGGCCCGGCGATCCGCTCGATGTTCAAGGCAATCGCCGGAGCGCGGCCGGACATCGACCTGATCTCGCTGGAAAGGCTGCTGCCCGACCTCGACGGCGTCGCCAACCCTTTCGCCGCGCTCCCCGGCTTCCCAAGTCCGAACCTCGCGCTCGCGGTCGACCTCGACGGTGGGTTCGACGCACTGCTGTCGCGCGCGAGCGGCAAGCGCAAGCGCAAGAAACACCGCTCGCAGACACGCAAGTTCGAGGCGGTCGGCGCCTTCCGCCGCATCGAGGCAGGCACGCGCGAGGAAGTCGACAGGCTGCTGGACGCCTTCCTCGAGATGAAGGAAGCGCGTTTTGCCAAGATGGGCATCGCCAATGTCTTCGGCGACAAGCAAGTGCGCGACTTCTTCCGGGCGCTGTTTGCCGAGGCACTGACCGAGGAAAAGCCGTCCTTCCTGCTGCACGGCCTGGAGGTGGCGGGAAAGCTGCGTGCGGTGACCGGCTCCAGCCGTTCGGGCAAGCGGCTGATCTGCGAATTCGGCGCCATCGTCGAGGACGATCTCGCCTTCACCAGCCCTGGCGACTTCCTGTTCTTCGACAACATCCAGGAAGCCTGCGAACGCGGTTTCGACGTGTACGACTTCTCGGTCGGCGACGAACCCTACAAACGGCTGTGGTGCGATATCGAGACCCGGCATTTCGAGGTTCTTGCGCCGCTGACGTTGAAAGGCCGCGCGCTGGCAACGGCCATGTGGCTGGGCGCACGCGCCAAGGCCTTCATCAAGGACAACCCGACGGTCTGGAAGCTGACCAAGATGCTGCGCCGCAAGGCGGCGGGCCAGGCCGCTCCTGCTCCGGCCGAGGACGATAATTGATCGTCATTTAAACGGACGGCGCAACGGTGTTCGGCACCGTCGCTTTTCCTCGCGCAGCCGCTCAGGCCGCCGACCGCCTGCCTGGCACCGGCGTTCCCGGCGGTTCGTGGCCGACGGGCGTGACCAGGGTCAGGTTCGGATAGCCGTTCTTGATCAGCTTCACCGCGGCCTGCGTCACCTGGTCGTCGGCCTCAAGCATGGACAGGAAGACCTCCGTGCCGTCGCCGACAAGGCGACCGATGCCTTGCGCGTCGGCCGGGCCGCATTCGACCACGACGAGGTCGTAGGCCGTGGTGAGCGACTGCATGATGATCGGCAGCCGGTCGGCGGCGCGCATGGCGCGGACAGGGTCGGCGGTGCCGACCGGAATGACATGCGCATCCGAATAGAGATCAGGATGGATGACATCGCTGAACTGCGCCTCGGACGCGAGCAGATTGGTGATGCCGGGGAAGAGGCTCGAGTCCAGCATCGGCCGCGAGGCCGCGCCCGATGCGGTGAGATCGAGCAAAAGCACGCGCAGGCCGGCGTCAGACACTTCGCGCGCCACCAGCACGGCCGACGCGGCCGCCTCATCGCCTTCCGGCGACACGAAGATCGCGCGCGCCGCGCCCGAAGCGATCAGCTTCTCCGCCGCCTTTTCGACATCGATCTCGCCGAGCTTGGATTGCCTTGGTTGAGGGGCCGGTTCGCTAGGCTCCGACTGCTCGACAATAGACTCGGCGGGCTCGGCAGCAGCGGCATGAACCACTACCGGCTCGCTCTCGGCCGGCCTCGGGAGTTCCGCTTCCGCGATCGAACGTCCCGCCGCGGTCTCCTCGTAGGGAGCAAAGGCACGACCTTCGTCATCCGCCTCGGCAATCAGCGGTTCGGTGCGCGCGACCGGCATCGCCACCTGCTCTATGTTCTCGAAGCGGGCGCCCGGGGCCGGCCGCATGGCGCGACCGGAGAACAGCTCGCCGAGCAGCGTTCCGATCACCATCAGCAGTAGCGAAGCGGCGGCGGCGGCACCGGTGATCGGCCCGATCTTCGGGAAATAGGGCTGGGACGGCGCCTGGGCGCTGGCAATCAGGCTCGCCGCGACGGGCGAGTATTTGCGATCCCTGCGCGAGGCCACGGCATTGTAACTTGCCATATAGGATTCAAGCTGTTGGCGCTGAACATTCGCGTCGCGCTGCAGGGCATCCAGTTGCACCTGCTGCTCGCCGGCCCGAGCCGAGGCGGCTTTCAGCGTGTTGACGTCCGCGACCAGTTGATCCTCGCGGGCCTTGGCCGTCTGAGCCTGGGCCGACAGGCCACGGATGATCTTTTGCGCCTCATTGCGAATCTGGCCGTCAAGGTCGGCTAACTGCGACTTCAGCGCCCGGATGCGCGGATGGTTGTCCAGCAGGGTCGTGGAAAGATCGGCGATATTGGCCCTGAGCTCCACCTGACGCTCGCGCAGGCGCTGGATCAGTTCGGAAGACAGGACTTCCGGCACGCTGTCCAGCGAACCGCCATTCTGCAACGCCCGGCGCACGCTTTCGGCGCTCGCCTCCGCGGCGGCGCGGCTGGCTCGCACCCGCGACAGTTCGCTCGACAGTTCGGAGAGCTGCTGAGTCGCAAGCACCGCATTGTTGCCGCCCATCAGGAGGTCGGACTGGGCGCGGAAGGCCGCGACCTTGGCTTCGGCGTCGCGCACGCGATTCTGCAGGTCGGCGATTTCCGGCGCCAGGAAGTCGGTGGCGGCGGCGTTCGATTCGAGCTTGGCGTCGCCCTTCGAAGCGATATAGGCGTTGGCGATGCCGTTCGCGATGTCGGCGGCGAGCTTGGGATCCTTCGAGGCGAACTCGATCGCGATCGCACGCGTCTTCTCGACGGCGTAGACATTGAGCTTGTCGTGCATAGCATTCAGCACGCGCTCTTCCGGCGGCACATCGAACGGATCGCTCTTCAGGCCGACAAGGACGAGCATACGCCCCAGCGCCGACATCTTCAGCGTCTCGTCGAACTCCGGCAGCTTGTCCAGGTTGAGCTTGGCCGCCACTTGCTTGAGGATGTCAGGCGACGAAATGATCTGGACCTGAGTGGCTACCCCCTGTTCGTCGAGAATTGGCTTTTCGTCGTCATTGGTGCCCGGTGGCCGGGTGTATTCCGATTCGCGAGAACCGATCTCCAGCTTGGCCGTCGCCTTGTAATACGGCGTCGCGAGCCAGGCGAAGGCGAAGGCCAGTCCCGTGACCAGAAGAGTCACAGCGACAATGCGCAGCCAGTTCCTCGCCAGGCTGGCGAAGAGCTGCCTCAGATCGACATCGACATCTGCGGCCGCGGACTGAACGGACATGCATCCTGCTCCGAACTTTGAGTCGAGGCCGGACCGTAAACAACTATGGTAACTCACCCGTTAAGATCGTAGCGCAGGCTTATTAGAAGATACTCAAAGAACATTGGCCGAAAGCAATAGAACAATTGGGCTTTTTGCCGATCCGCGCCGTCTCGAACCGCACTCCTTTACCGCCCATTAACCCTAACAGGATGATAACGGACGCACTTTCCTGGGGTTGGCCGCGGCTTGCGGCAGAGCGATGAAGGTTCCTGGCCGGTCATGAAGAGCACTGCTTCCGTCTTCCGCGCTTTGCTTGCCCTGTCGCTGCTGACCGGCTGCTCGAGCTACCGCCCGACGCCCGCCGCCTTCCATGAAGTGCTCGACCAGCCCTACCGTCTCGGCGCCGGCGACCGTGTCCGCGTCACGGTGTTCGAGCAGGATGGGTTGACCAACACCTACAGTATCGACCAGTCCGGCTACCTCTCCTTCCCGCTCGTCGGCGCGGTGCCGGCGCGCGGCCATACCGCGCAGCAGCTCGAGAAGGAGATCGCCGACAAACTGCGCCAGGGCTATCTGCGCGATCCCGACGTCTCGGTCGAGATCGACCGCTACCGGCCGATTTTCGTCATGGGCGAAGTCGGCGCCGCCGGCCAGTATTCCTATGTGCCGGGCCTCACCGTGCAAAAGGCGGTCGCGATTGCGGGCGGCTACACCCCGCGTGCCAATCAGGAGAGCGTCGACATCACCCGCGACATCAACGGCAAGGTGATGACCGGCCGGGTGCTGACATCCGACCCGCTGCTGCCCGGCGATACCGTCTACGTCCGCGAACGCCTGTTCTGAAAAAGCCGTCGTGGCGGTGAACCTCAGGATCGTCCACTGCTTTCGCTCACCTGTCGGGGGAATCTTCCGGCATGTGCGCGACCTGACAGAGGCGCAGGTCGCCGCCGGCCATGCGGTGGGCATCGTCTGCGACTCGACCACCGGCGGCGACTATGAAGAGCGCCTGTTCGACGCGATGAAGGGCAACCTGGCGCTCGGCATCCATCGCACACCGATGCAGCGCCATGTCGGTCCGGGCGACCTCGCCTCGGCCTGGCGAACCTATCGAATCATCCAGGAATTGCGGCCGGACGTGCTGCACGGGCACGGCGCCAAGGGTGGCGCCTATGCCCGGCTGTTCGGCTCACTGTTGCGGGTATCAAGGTCTCGCGTTGCCCGCCTTTATTCGCCGCATGGCGGCTCCCTCCACTATGACGAAACGACGGCGACGGGGAAGCTGTTCTTCGGCCTGGAGCGCTTCATGGCGCGCTTCACCGACTGCCTGCTGTTCGTTTCCGACTACGAGCGGAAAACCTATCGCCGCAAGGTCGGAGAGCCGCCCATACCCAACCGGCTGGTCTATAACGGCCTGCGCGCCGCCGAATTCGAACCGGCGGCGGCGGGGGTGGATGCCGCCGATTTCCTGTACATCGGCATGATGCGCGACCTGAAAGGTCCGGACATCTTCATAGATGCTCTGGCTTTGGCGGGTGGCGAGCTGGGCCGCCCGCCAAGCGCGGTGATGGTGGGCGACGGCGACGACCTGCCGCGCTACCACGCGCAGGTCGAGCGACTCGGTCTGAAGAGCCATGTCCGTTTTCTGCCGCCCATGCCGGCGAGAGAGGCTTTCGCGCTTGCCGGGCTGGTCGTCGTGCCGTCCCGCGCCGAGGCGATGCCCTATGTCGTGCTCGAAGCTCTAGCCGCCGGGATGCCGATGATCGCGACCGCGGTCGGCGGCATTCCGGAGATCTTCGGCGAAGGCTCTCCCGCCCTGATCCGGCCGGACGCCGTCGAGCTTGCCGGCAGAATGAGGACAGCGCTCGGCGACCATGACGCGTACCGGAAGATGATGCCGCAACTGGGTGAACTCAAGGCCCGATTCGGAGCCGACGTGATGGCGGCCGAGATCGAGAGGGCCTATTTCGCGGCGCTGAACAAATAGGCCGGTGATAAGCCCAACAGCTTCAAAACCACCGGTTGTTTCAAGGCTTTCTTAGCTCTCTTTTGCTATGCAGTCACGCGAAGCTCGCGGACAGTTCCCATGAATGAGATCGATCCCGCGCGCCGCTTTTCCATGGATGCGGTGCGCAATTACGACGCTCCCGCCGAGAGCGAAAAGCCCGGCGGCATCAACGATGTGGCGCGCCAGGTCGCCTCGCAATACCGGCGCGATACGATGTCGCCGATCATGGTCAGCGGCGTTCTGCGCATGGTCGAGTTCGCGCTGCTGTTCCTGTCGGGGCTCTGCGTCTATTTCTACTATGTCGGCTTCTTCAATTATCTGGCCTGGCAATATCCCCTGGCGATCGCCGCGACGTCGTTCCTGGCCGTGGTGCTGCTCGACGTCACCGACTGCTACCAGATCGCGGCGCTGATGCGCCCTCTCGCCAATTTCGGCCGCATGCTGTTGGTCTGGGCCGGCAGCTTCGCGCTGATGGCGCTCACCGCCTTCGCCATCAAGGCCTCGGAAGACTATTCGCGCCTTTTGTTCGGCACCTGGTTCGTGGCCGGCTTCGTACTGATCTTCGGCTTGAGACTGGTGATGTCCAGGCTCATCCGGCGCTGGGCGCGCGACGGGCGCATGGAGCGCCGCGCGGTCATCGTCGGCGGCGGCAAGGCGGCCGAACAACTGATCCGCTCGGTCGAGAAGCAGCCCTACAACGACATCCGCATCTGCGGCATCTTCGACGACCGCAACGACAAGCGCTCGCCGCCGATCGTCGCCGGC
>RXJA01000512.1 GCA_003963455.1 Hyphomicrobiales bacterium | reverse complement strand
ACCAGCGCGCCGGCCAGCCGGCGCTTGTTCGTTTGAAAGATCGGACTTTGCCGTGGACAAGCAGGTAGAAGCGTCGCAACGGGCAAGCAGCCTGCCTATTCCGCGCTGGGAATTCATCGCGCTCTGCGCGGCGCTCATGGCACTCAACTCCCTGGCCATCGACATCATGCTGCCGGCGCTGCAGCAGATCGGCGCCTCGCTGGGCGTGGAGAGTGAGAACCACCGCCAATATGTCATCACCGCCTATATGCTCGGCTTCGGCGGCGGGCAGCTTTTGTTCGGGCCTATCTCGGATCGCTTCGGGCGCCGAGCGCCACTGGTCTTTGGCCTGGTTGTCTATGTCGTGGCTGCGGCCGCCGCCGCCATAGCTCCCAGTTTCACCCTGTTGCTGACCTGGCGTCTCATACAGGGCATCGGCGCAGCCGCGACCCGCGTCATCGCCGTCTCGATCGTGCGCGACACGTTCGAAGGCCGGCGCATGGCCGAGGTGATGTCGCTGATCTTCATGGTCTTCATGGCGATCCCGGTCATCGCGCCCGGCATCGGCCAGTTCGTCATGCTGTTCGCCAGCTGGCACTGGATTTTCGTGACCATGGCCATCGGCGCTCTGGTCGTGTCGGCATGGTCGCTGCTGCGCCTGCCGGAGACGCTGCATCCGGAATATCGCCGGCCGTTGACGGTAAGCGCTGTCGTCGGTGGCTTCCGCATCGTGCTCACCAACCGGCTCACGCTTTGCTACGCTTTCGCCAGCACGTTCATTTTCGCTGCCATGTTCGGCTTCATCAGTTCGGCGCAGCAGATCTACATCGACATCTTCCATGTCGGCGAATTGTTCCCGCTGATCTTCGCCGGTGTCGCCGGCGTGCTTTCCTTCTCAAACTATCTCAATTCGCGGCTGGTCGGGCAGATCGGCATGCGCCGCCTGTCGCAGGGCGCGCTGCTTATGTTCCTGTGCATCAGCCTTGCCTGGCTGGTGGTCTCGCTGGAGATGCAGATGCCGCTCTGGCTCTTCGTCACCTTCTTTGCCGGCGCGATGCTGCCATTCGGCGGACTGGGCGCGAATTTCAACGCTTTGGCCATGGAGCCGCTCGGCGAGCTCGCCGGCACGGCGGCATCCATCCTGGGCTTCATGCAGACCTTCCTCGGCGCTCTCATCGGCGCGGCGATCGGCCAGGCCTATAACGGTACGGTCACGCCTCTGGCCGCCGGCTTCTGCAGCGTCTCGGTCGCGGCTTTGCTGATGATCCTGATCGCCGAGCGGGGCAGGATGTTCCAGCCCCACAATCCCCCTGTCTCAGGGCACGTCACCGATCTGCACTGAAATACTGTCTGGCACGCAGCCCTGCCGGCAGGAGCCGACACCCGAATTTAGCCCCTACTCAGCCCAAAGCTCGCGGCGCAACTCGTCCCAGCTATCCTTGTCCGGCGCCACCAGAAGACCGCCATCGACATGAGACGGCAAATAGGCGCTGCCGTCGACGCGCGCGACATGGCCGCCGGCTTCCTGATGGATCAGCGCCCCGGCGAGATGATCCCAGGGCATCAGCTTGTTGTAGAGTACGAAATGAGCGTGGCCGCTGGCCAAAAGCCGGTATTCATGCGCCGCGCAGCGATAGGCGAATTGCGACAGCGTCTTGGTCTGGTTGCGGGCGAGCCGCGAGCGCTCGGGCTCCTTGAGAAACTGCCAGGAAACCGCGCCCGTCATCTGCGACATCGGCACCGGTTCCGCGACGCCAACCCTCTCCAGCGCGCCATCCGCGTGGTGGATATGACTGCCGGCCCCCTTGGCGCCGATCAGCCAGTCCTTGCCGACCGGATCGTGGATGATGCCCGCGACCGTCTCGCCGTTGACGACGACGCCGGCCATGACCCCGAACAGCGGCACGCCGGAAGCGAAGTTGAAGGTGCCGTCGACCGGATCGATGACGAAGGCGAGTTCGGCTTCGCCGAGGCCGCCAAGCAGTGCCGGGTTGTCGGAACACGCCTCCTCGCCGACGATCATCGCCGTGGGGTAACGCTCGCGCAGCCTTGCCGTGATCAGGCGCTCGGCATTGACGTCGGCCTCGGTCACGAGATCCGCGGCGGACGTCTTCTGTCGCACATCGCCCTCGCCCAACCGGCGGAAGCGTGGCATGATTTCGGCCCTGGCCGCTTCGGCAAGAAGCTCGGCCAGCCAGTCGATCGCCTGATCGTCAAATCTCATCGGGAATATCTTGTCCTGGGGTTGCGTCGAGGCCCGCGAAGTCGAACAGTTTCCTGTCCATGAGATGCGAGGGTCGCACATTGGTCATGGCGCGGATCATGGTGTCCTTGCGGCCCGGCATGCGTTTCTCGATGTCGTCGAGCATCGCCTTCATGGCGTTGCGCTGCAGCCCTTCCTGGCTGCCGCAGAGGTCGCAGGGAATGATCGGGAATTTCATGGCGTTGGCGAATTTCTCGAGATCGGCCTCGGCGCAGTAGGCGAGCGGCCGCAGCACCATGACGTCGCGCTCGTCATTGAGAAGCTTGGGCGGCATGGCGGCAAGGCGCCCGCCGTGGAACAGGTTCATG
>RXJA01000207.1 GCA_003963455.1 Hyphomicrobiales bacterium | reverse complement strand
TTGTCGATCTTGATCGTGTCGAAGGGGAAGCGCGTCAGATAGGAGAGCGAGGAATAGCCGGTGCCGAAATCGTCGAGCGACAGCCCGATGCCGAGTTGCTTCAGCTTCGTCAAGACATGCGCGGTCTGCTCGGGATTGTCCATCACCAGGGATTCGGTGAGCTCGAGCCGGAAGCAGCGCGGCTTCAGATTGGCGCGCGCGATCACTGAGCGGACATCGCTCACCAGGTCGCGGCGGATGAGCTGGCGGCTGGAAAGGTTGACCGAGACCGACAGCGGCGCGTCGCCGATCTGCTTTTGCCAGGCGGCGAGGTCCTCGGCCGCCTGCTGCATGGCGAACAGGCCGAGTTGCACGATCAGCCCGCAATTCTCGGCCACCGGGATGAAGTCCCCCGGCGGGATCATGCCGCGGCGCGGATGGTCCCAGCGCAGCAAGGCCTCGAAGCCGGCGACGCTGCCGTCCTCCAGCCGCACGATCGGCTGGTAGGCAAGCGTGAACTCGCGCCGCTCGATGGCGCGGCGAAGGTCGGATTCGAATTGCAGCCGGTCGGTGCCGACGGTGCGGAAGGCGGGCCGGAACGGCTCGATGCGGTCGCCGCCGAAGCGCTTGGCCTGGTGCATGGCGAGCTCGGCGTCCTTGACCATGTCCTCGGCCGAGGTCTGCGCCGTCGTCCAGGTGATCAAGCCGATCGAGGCGGTGAGCACGATCTCGCGCTTGGCGAAGGTGATCGGGTTGTTGATCGCGTGCTTGATGGCGTCGGCGATCGCCGCGATGCGGGCAGGGTCCTGTTCCGAAAGCAGCATCAGCGCGAACTGGTCGCCAGCGAAGCGCGACAGCGAATCCTTTGGCTTCAGGAGCCGGTGCAGCCGCCGCGCCACGGTCAGCAGAATGGTGTCTCCGGCGGAAATGCCGAGGCCGTCATTGACCTGCTTGAAGCGGTCGATATCGATGATGAAGACCGTGGGGCGCACCTTGTCCTCGGTGCGGGCGATCGAGATGATCGCTTCCAGCCGGTTCATGAACAATTCACGGTTGGGCAGGCCGGTCAGATTGTCGTGCACGGCATCGTGCAGCAGCCTTTCCTCGGACTTCTTCTGCTCGGTGACGTCGACCATGGTGCCGACGCAACGGATCACCTCGCCGTCGGAGCCGATCACCGGGCGGGCGCGCAGCGAGAACCAGTGGTAGTGGCCGTCGGCCCCGCGCAGGCGGAAGTTCTGCGCCACCTTGCCGCGGCGGTGTTCCAGCACGACGTCGAGCGTGGTGCGGAAGGTGTCGCGGTCGTCGGCATGCAGCGCCGGCAGCCAGTTGCGGGCGGCACCGCCAAGGCTGTTGGGCGCAAGGCCGAGCTGCAGGCTGATGTCCGGCTTGGTCACCACGCGGTCGCGCAGCACGTCCCAGTCCCAGACGATGTCGCCCGAGCCGGCGACGGCGAGCGCCTGCCGCTCGAGGTCGGAGAACAGGCCCTGATGCGCCCCGCCGCCGGCAAAGGCATGCTGCATGACGGTGAAGCCGATGAGCAGGATGATCAGGATCAGCCCGCCGCCCAAGGCCGGCTGGGCGATATCGTTGTCCAGCATGCCGGTGATGGCCATCCACGACCCGCATAGCCAGAGCAGCACCATTACCCAGCTGGGCACCAGCATGATCGCACGATCATACCCACGGATCCCCAGAAAGATGATCAGGCCGAGTCCGGTGAGCGCGGTGGCGGCGAATGAGATTCGGGCAATCCCGGCCGCGACCGCCGGATCGACGATGGCAACGCCCGCGATCAGAAGCAGCCCCAGGATCCAGACCAGCGCGCCATAGCTGAAATGGCCGTGCCACCGGTTGAGGTTGAGATAGGCAAACAGGAACACCACGAAGGTTCCGGCAAGCGCTACCTCCGTGCCGGCCCGCCAGATCTGCTCGTTGCCGGGCGATATCTCGATGATCTTGTTGAGAAAGCCGAAATCGACGCAGATATAGGCCAGAACCGCCCAGGCGAGCGCCGCGGTCGCCGGGAACATCGAGGTTCCCTTGACCACGAACAGGATCGTCAGGAACAGCGCCAGAAGGCCCGAAATGCCGATGACGATGCCGCGGAACAGCGTGTAGGAATTGACCGAGTCCTTGTAGGAATCCGGCTCCCAGAGATAGACCTGCGGCAGCTTCGGCGAAGCGAGTTCGGCGATGAAGGTCACCACCGTTCCGGGGTTCAGCGTCACGCGGAACACGTCGGCGTCGGGGCTCGTCTGGCGGTCGAGAGCAAACCCCTCGCTGGGCGTGATCGCGGCGATGCGCGTCGAGCCGAGGTCGGGCCAGAAGATGCCGGAATTCACCAGGCGGAAATGCGGCGCGACGATCAGCCGGTCGAGCTGCTGGTCGGTGGTGTTGGCCAGCGCGAAGACGGCCCAGTCGCCGCTCGAGCGCGCGTCATTGGCCTCCACCTCGATGCGCCGCACGATGCCGTCGGGGCCCGGCGCGGTCGAGACCTGGAAATTCTCGCCCTGGTTCCGGTAGATTTCCACGGCGCCGGAGAGGTCAAGCGCCTTGTCGTCGCGCGCGATCTTGATCGGCTCGACGGCGAAAGCCGGCATGGCCGCAAGAAACGTGACGATGACCGCCAGGATAA
>RXJA01000089.1 GCA_003963455.1 Hyphomicrobiales bacterium | reverse complement strand
TCATTCGCGGCGATACCTATCATTTCGACATCGTCGCCAATGAATCGAGCCGCGCGCTGATGGACCTTTCGGTGCAGGAGGCGATCGCGATCGGCAACGGTATTCTGACCACCGAGAACGACGCGCAGGCATGGGCGCGCGCGCGCAAGACGGAAGGCGACAAGGGCGGCTTCGCGGCGCGCGCGGCGCTGACCATGATCGCGCTCAAAGAGAAATTCGGAGCCCAATCGTGACCGAGCCTGCCTCGACCGGAGCGGTGCGCCACGCCAACAAGCGCGGCGCCGCCCGTCTTGCCGCCGTCCAGGCGCTCTACCAGATGGATGTGGCTGGCAGCGGCGTCTTCGAGATCACGGCCGAATATGAGACCTTCCGCCTCGGCAAGGAGGTCGATGGCGCGCTCTATCGCGAAGCCGACGCGCAATGGTTCCGCGCCATCCTGACCGGAGTTGTCGAGAACCAGAAGACCATCGACCCCTTCATCCGCCAGGCGCTGACCGAGGATTGGCCGCTGTCGCGGCTGGATTCGACGCTGCGCGCCATCCTGCGCGCCGGCGTCTATGAATTGATGAAGCGCGAGGACGTGCCGGTGGCGGTGATCGTCTCCGAATATGTCGACATCGCCAAGGCCTTTTACGAGGAAGACGAGCCGAAGCTGGTGAATGCCGTTCTCGATCGCGTCTCGCGCCGGGTTCGGGGCGAGGGGCGTGGCAAGGACGCTTCGTGACGACCGCGACCACCGCGCTCGCCGGGGCCGGCAGGGAAGGGCGCCGCACGGCGGTGCTGCTTGCCGCCGCGCAGGCGGTCGTCGGTTCCGCCGCTCCGATCGCCATTTCGCTCGGCGCGCTGGCCGGCCAATACCTGCTCGGCCCGGACAAGTCGCTGGCGACGGCGCCGGTCACCGGCTTCAATCTTGGCGTGGCGCTCGGCGCCTTGCCTGCCGCCGCCCTTATCCGCCGGCTCGGCCACCGCGGCGGCTTTATGACCGGCACGATGGTCACCGCGCTCGGCGGCCTGACCGCGACGCTTGCGCTTTTCCAGGATAGCTTCTGGCTGTTTGCTTTAGGCCTCTGCGTCATTGGCGCCGGCGGGGCTTTCGTCCAGCAGTTCCGTTTCGCGGCCGCCGACAACGCGCCGTATGAATTCAAGGCGCGCGCCATTTCCTTCGTGCTGGCGGGGGGCATCATCACTGCTATCCTCGGGCCGCAGATCGTCATCTACACGCGCGAATTGCTGGCCCCGGTGATGTTTGCCGGGTCCTTCGCCTCGATCCTGCCCCTGGCGGCGATCGGCGCGCTCATCCTGTCATTCCTGCATATTTCCCCCCGGACAGGCACCGTCACCGAAACCGCCACGGGCGATGCCCGGCCGCTGGCTGAAATCGTCACCCAGCCGCGTTTCGTCGCGGCGCTTTTCTGCACCGTCGGCAGCTACGCGCTGATGAGCTTCGTCATGACCGGCGCGCCGCTCGCCATGGTCGGCTGCGGCCTGTCGGAAGACGACGCGACGCTTGGCATTTCCTGGCACGTCATGGCCATGTTCGGGCCGAGTTTCTTCACCGGCGCGCTGATCCATCGTTTCGGCGCCGAACGCATCGTCGCCGCCGGCCTCGTCCTGCTTGTCGGCTGCGCGGCCGTGGCGCTCTCCGGCCTGGCTCTCTGGCAGTTCTGGACGGCCCTGATCCTGCTCGGACTTGGCTGGAATTTCGGCTTCATTGGCGCCACGGCCATGGTCACGGCCAGCTACCGGCCCTCCGAGAAGAGCAAGGTGCAGGGTTTCCACGACTTCGTCCTGTTCGGCTCCGTCGCATTCTCCTCGCTCATGTCAGGCGCGATCTACAATGCATGGGGCTGGACGATGCTGAATTGGGTCGTCTTCCCGGTCGTCGCGCTTTGCTTTGTCGCGCTCGGCACGTTGAGGATGGTAGGCCCCCTCAAACTCTGAAGAAGGTGGCGAGGCCGTTACGGCTGCAAGTCCGAACGGCCGGTGTCATGCATCCGGCGGGAGCACCTGCAGGACCCGCGCGATGAACATGTGGAACTCCTGCATGTAGTTGCGCAGGAATGCTTCGGTTGACTCCACGGTCACCTCGCCATCGTCGGTGATCAATCCCGGTGTAAACTGGATATAGGCTTCGGGCGAGTTCATCTGGGGCGCGTTGCAGAAGCTGAGCACGCTGCGCAGGCTCTGCTGGGCGACCGCGGTTGCGATCGCGCCGGGCGACGTCCCGATGACGGCGGTCGGTTTGCGCGAAAATGAGTTCTTGCCGTAAGGGCGGCTCGCCCAGTCGATTGCGTTCTTCAGGCCGCCGGGGATCGAGCGGTTGTACTCCGGCGTGACGAAAAGCACCGCCTGTACGGACGCGATGGCCTTCTTGAACTCCAGCGCGACCGGCGGGAAGTCGGCGTCATAGTCGTAACTGTAAAGCGGCAGGTCCTTGAAGGGGATTTCCGTCATCTCGAGTTCGGGCGGCGCCAGTTTCACGAGGGCCTTCGCAAGCTTGCGGTTGATGGAGCCCTTGGCAAGGCTGCCGATGAGGTAGCCGACTTTATGCTTGGCCATGACACACTCCTGTTTTGGCCGCCGACCCGCCTTTCCTAATATTCCCCAGAACAGGGCAGGCCGCCAGCCG
>RXJA01000580.1 GCA_003963455.1 Hyphomicrobiales bacterium | reverse complement strand
CTCGTCCTTTTTCGGCAACCATCCTCAGCGCTGCCACAGTGATGTCGCGTGCCGCGTCCGCGCCGACCGTCGCAAGCGGCTTCGCACTTCGCGCGTCGCCGGCAACCGATACGCCCCAACGAACATCCTCGCCGGCCCGCACCGCCTTGAGTCTTACATCGGCCGCCACGGCATCCATCGTCAGTTGTCCGCCGCCGTCGACGACCACCGATACTTTCGGCCCAAGCCTTCCTGTCAGCCCAGCCTCTTCGATCGCCGTCCTGATGCGCTCCGCCAACGGGCGCGGATCGGCAATCTCCTCAGGGTCGATCCCCGCCAGCGGCCCGGTCTCGACGGGCACGCCGGTCCGCACTGCAATACCAAGCGCATCCACCCCGGCCGCCAGCAACCGCGCGCTTTCCGCCGTCAAACCACGGATCTGCAGGCTGCCGCGCGCGGTCACCTCCATGATGCCGTTGCCGTGGCGCAGGGCGGATTCGCCTAGTCGGATCAGCAAGTCTGGCGCAAGTCCTCCAGTGACTGGATTGAGCCGTACGAGAAGCCCGTCGCCGGTTTGCATCGGGACACTGAGGGCCGGGCAGGCGCCGCGGCGTGAAAACGCGTTCATACCGCTGCTCCTTGCGCCTCGGCGATCAAGGCCGTGAGATCGTCGTCGATGGAATTCCTGAGCGGATGCCAGAGGCCGCGCCGCCGGGCGGCGAGGAAGCGCTCGGCAATGACTTTTGCGGCGGCAGGGTTCTCGCGCAGCAGGAAGGCGCGGACGTCCGGGTCGCCGACATAGGCGTCATGGACGGCCTCGATCAGCGCGCCGGAAATGGCATGCGTGGTCTCGGCGAAGCCGACCAGGCGGTCGACCGTTTCGGCGAATTCCGAGGCGCCGCGCGGGCCGTGGCGCATCTGGCCGGCGATGAAGCGCGGATTGACGGCGCGCGCCCGCACCACGCGCGAAACCGCTTCGCCGACCGAACGCGGCTTCGGCTTCTTGGGATCGGTCGTGTCGAGCACGATGACGTCGGCATTCCTGCCGAGTGCTGCAAGTGCTGCCGAAAACCCGCCGATGAAGGCGACATCGGCCGAGCCTTCGAGGATATCGCGGCCCGGGTCGTCGCCGGCGTGGACGAGAAGATCGGCCTCGGCGATGCGGCCCTCGAAAGCGCCCGGCGCGGCAATCGCTTCGCCATCGGCGCCGCCATAGGCATGCGAGGTGGCCTCCAGATAGGCGCGGCCGATTTCCTCGCGCGCGCCCCATTCGCCGCGCGACAGCAAGTCTTCGACGCCGGCGCCGTAAGTGCCGGGCGAGGTGCCGAAGATGCGAGGGCCGACCTTGCCTTGAGTACGTGTAGCTGCAGCAAGCGGGTTCTCCGAATCGTCCTCGTCACGGCCGGCGACCGCATTGGCGGCGGCGTCGATCAGCGCGATCTGTGTCGGGAACATGTCGCGGAACAGGCCGGAAATGCGCCAGGTGACGTCGACGCGCGGGCGGCCGAGCATCGCCGGCGGCAAAACCTCGATGCCGGTGACGCGGCCGGTCGAGGCATCCCATTGTGGCCGGCAGCCCATCAGCGCCAGGCCTTGCGCGATCTCCTCGCCGCCGGTGCGTAGCGAGGCCGAGCCCCAGAGGTCGATGACCAGCGAGCGCGGCCAGTCGCCGTGGCTCTGCATATAGCTGCGCACCACTTCCTCAGCCGCCGCCTGGCCGAGGTCGTAGGCGGTCGGCGTCGGCATGGTGCGGGGATCGGAGGTGAAGAGGTTGCGGCCGGTGGGCAGCACGTCGGAACGGCCGCGCGCGGGCGCGCCGGCAGGGCCGGCCTTGATGTGGCGGCCATCGAGGGCAGCGAGCAGGTTCGCTTTTTCGGCCGCCGCGCTTTGCCGGCGCAGCGGATCGGCTTCGTCTTCCGGCGCGCGGCCATAGACATGCAGCCCGTCCTTGATCGCGAAATCCTTGAGGTCGCATAGCCAGGCGTCGATGCGGCGCAGCGCTTCGTCGGGTTGATCGGTCTTGGCCACGCCTGCTTCCGAGGCAAGTCCGGTTTTCCGCGCCGTCTCGACGATCAGCCTGGCCAGTCGGTCGCGGCGGCGGCGGTCGAGGCCGTCTGCCTGGGCATACTCATCGACCAATCGCTCAAGCTTCTGTTGCGCCTCGTCGAGTCCGGCGCCGGTCAGCGGCGGCGGCAGGTGGCCGAGCGTGACGGCCGATATGCGGCGCTTGGCCTGCGCCGCCTCGCCGGGGTTGGAGACGATGAAGGGATAGATGACGGGCAGCGAGCCGGTGACGATCTCGGGGAAGCAGGTGCCGGAGAGCGCGACCGTCTTGCCCGGCAGCCATTCGAGCGTGCCATGAGCGCCGACATGGATGATGGCGTGTACACCAAGCGATTTCTGCAGCCAGAGGCCGAAGGCGATCAGTTCGTGGCGGGGAGGGAGCGTCGGGTCGTGGTAGTCGGCGCGGCGATCGGCGGAACGGCCGCGGTCGGGGGCGAGCGTCACGGTGATGTTGCCGAAGGTGGCGACGCGGAAGGGGAAGCGGTGCAGGACGGCTGCTTGCAAAGGCTGGCGTTCCGTCGCGCCCCCCTCTGTCCTGCCGGACATCTCCCCCCAGGGGGGGAGATTGAGCTCTCATTTCGGCTTTCG
>RXJA01000195.1 GCA_003963455.1 Hyphomicrobiales bacterium | reverse complement strand
ATGAAGTTGACGAAGCCGCCGGTGAACAGAAACAGGCTTGCCGCAAGGTAATAGCCCCAGAGGCTGTGGACGTCCGAGGTCCAGACGTTGAAGATTGAAAACGGTCCCCAGTTCCTGACCGTTGCCGGAGCCAGATCCTCATTATAGAGGTCAGGTGATGCGCCTTGAATGGTCATTGCGGTTGTTCCCCTTGTTGCAAACGCGCCCTCACGCGTTTGACCGCAGAGGTTAAGCTTGACCTTGGGGAACCGGCAAGCGATCCATTTGCCGGCTTTCGCCTTAAAGATATTCAATGAGAATCGCCGTTATCCGCGAGGTCCGAGCCTGCATCGGGCTGAGTCGCAGCGCTGTCTTTCGAGCACGGCAGGGGGCGCGCCCGGTTCCGAATTTTTTCCATCGGCAACCAAATTTGTTTGGAACCGAGCCGCGAGACGTGCGTTTAGTGTGGTTCGGCCGCGCTGCGGTCGACCGGGAGGATAATTATGGATCGCTTGCATTTCTTGACCCCAGTGCGCATTGCGCGCGGGCAGGGATACCCTGTGGAGGAAGTCGATAGCGTCTCCGAAGCAATGGTGTTCCTGCGGAAGTGGCCAACGGGAAGACGCGGCCCGGTTTATCAATGCGCGCTGAATTGCTGCGCGGCGGCAGTGTCGGGCAAGATGTCGGCCGAGGAAGCGAGGAAAGCCTTTGTCGGCTTCGCCCGCATCACCCGGCTGCTCGACGACGACATGGCGCTGCCATTGGGTGGCGCGTCGATGGACAATGTCTACGCGCTGCGGCGCTAGACCGAAAACCTTCTTGAAATCAATATGCTGCGTCGGCGATGGCGCAGCACATAGGTGTTGTTGGTTTCCAGATGCCGCATCAAGTCGGATCCGGAGCCGACGTTTTGACTCGTCAAGATCGCCGTTTCGCTCTCTGCTAATTTTCTAGAAGCCAACGCTTTCGAAGCAACAAAAGCGTTGAGAATACTTATACGATTTCGGCGGGAAGTATCTTTAAACCTGCTGGCGCTATCCCTACGTCATCGTCGTTATGTCTATCAAGGCAACACCGATGTAACATCGCTTACGGCCATGCCTTCCTCACGGGGGACTCGGAAGGCGCGGTCACTTTCCCAAACAATGAGCAGCCCAAACGTTCGACACGCTCTTGGTGGTGCGTCGAGCGTCTAGGCGCGCAATCTCCCCGCTTTGTCAATCAACACCAGCCGGGTGGCGGTCGGGTGAACGAGCCCGCGCGCCCTTAGGAGAGAAAAGATGGAAGCCCTACAATATCTCGATCCGATGAAATGGATGGCGATCGAGGTAGCCGTGCCAGTCATCGTGCTGGCAATCCTGTTCTGGTGGAGCGGCGTTGTCCGCTACATCCCAAACGACAGGCTCGGCATCCTGGAAAAACTATGGAGTTTTCGCGGCTCCGTCAGCAATGGCTTCATAGCGCTCAACCGTGAGGCGGGCTACCAGCCGGAGGTCGTGCGCGGCGGCCTGCACTTCTTCATGCCGTTCCAGTATTCGATGCATCGCGCCGATCTCGTCACCATCCCGCAGGGTCAGATCGGCTATGTCTTTGCCCGTGACGGCAAGCCGCTGCCTCCGACGCAGACACTTGCTTCCAACACAGAGGCCGACGATTTCCAGGATGTGCGCGGTTTTCTCGAAAAGGGCGGACAGAAGGGACCGCAACGCAAAATCTTGCGTGAAGGCACCTATGCCATCAATCTCGCACAATTCATCGTGCTCACCGCCCAGTCCATCTATGCCGTTAATCTGAGCGCGTCGGAACAAAGCCTTTTTTCCAACATGTCCAGCATGATCTCGGAGCGGGGCGGCTTTGAGCCGGTCGTCATCCACAATGCCGAGGACATGATCGGTATCGTCACCATCCATGACGGTCCGGCCCTGCCGGACGGCGAGATCATCGCGCCGACCGTGGCCAACGATCCGAACGACCCGAACTTCCACAACAATTTTCAGGACCCGGAGAAGTTTCTCAATGCCGGTGGCTACCGTGGCCGGCAGCTGCAGGTGCTGGCCGACGGCAGCTATTTCCTCAATCGCATTTTCGCGACCGTCGAACTGGTCGAGAAGACGATCATCGACGTCGGCACGGTAGGTGTCGTCGTCTCCTACAATGGCCGCCACGGCACGGATATATCCGGGCAGGCATATCGTCACGGCGAGTTGGTCGAAATCGGTGCACGCGGTGTGTGGTCAACACCGCTGCTGCCGGGCAAGTACGCGTTCAACACTTATGCCGGCAACATCATAACGGTGCCGACCACCAACTTCGTTCTCAAATGGACGAAGGAACAGTTCGGCGAACACAGGCTGGACGAGAACCTGTCTGAAGTGTCGTTGATCACCAAGGATGCGTTCGAGCCTGTGCTGCCGCTCTCCGTCGTCGTGCATATCGACTATATGAAGGCGCCGCTCGTGGTGCAGCGTTTCGGCGACATCAAGCGCCTGGTCGAACAAACGCTCGATCCGATGGTTTCCGCCTATTTCAAGAATATCGCCCAGACAAAGACGCTGATCCAGCTTTTGCAGGAGCGCAGCGATATCCAGCGCAAGTCGGGCGAGGAGATGCGCGAAAAATTCAAT
>RXJA01000188.1 GCA_003963455.1 Hyphomicrobiales bacterium | reverse complement strand
TCATGCGAGGTGTTGAGGTTGGGGCAGATGTCGGGAAACACGCAGGACGGCAGGCGGCAGGCCGCATCGATCTTGGGGTCCTTGCAGGCCATCCGGTACATGTTGGCGGTCGGCCCGCCGATATCGGAGATCACGCCGGTAAAGCCCGGCGTCTTGTCGCGGATCTTCTCGATCTCGCGCAGGATCGAGCCCTCGGAGCGGTTCTGGATGATGCGGCCTTCGTGCTCGGTGATCGAGCAGAACGTACAGCCGCCGAAGCAGCCGCGCATCACCGTCACCGAAAACTTGATCATGTCCCAGGCGGGGATTTTTGCATCGCCGTAGGACGGGTGCGGCGCGCGCGCATAGGGCAGGTCGTAGACGGCGTCCATCTCGTCGGAGGTCAGCGGGATGGGCGGCGGGTTGAGCCACAGGTCGCGGTCGCCATGGCGCTGGACGAGCGGGCGGGCATTGCCGGGATTGGCCTCGCGGTGCAGCACGCGCGAGGCGCGGGCATAGGCATCGCGGTCGTCCTCGACCTGTTCGAAGGATGGCAGCCGGATCACGGTGTCGCCGGGCTTGCGGCTGGCGCCCTCGTCGGCGGAATCGAGATCGTCGGCGTGGAGTTCGGTAAAATGCTCGGGCACGCGGCGGAACAGGGCGACGCCCCTTATGGACTCGAGTTGGCGTGGCGTCTCGCCGGCGGCAAGCCGGTTCGCCACCTCGACGACGGCGCGCTCGGCATTGCCGTAGATCAAGAGGTCGGCCTTTGCATCGGCCAGGATCGAGCGACGCACCTTGTCGGACCAGTAGTCGTAATGGGCGATGCGGCGCAGCGACGCTTCGATGCCGCCCAGCACCACCGGCACGTCCTTGTAGGCCTCGCGGCAGCGCTGCGTATAGACGATCGTGCAGCGGTCCGGCCGCTTGCCGCCTTCGCCGCCCGCCGTATAGGCATCGTCATGGCGCAGCTTGCGGTCCGAGGTGTAGCGGTTGACCATGGAATCAAGGTTGCCGCCGGTGATGCCGAAGAACAGTCTCGGCCTGCCCAGCGCCTTGAACGGCTCCGCCGACTGCCAGTCAGGCTGCGAGATGATGCCGACCCTAAACCCCTGGGATTCGAGCAGACGGCCGATGATGGCCATGCCGAAGCTCGGATGATCCACATAGGCGTCGCCCGTGACCAGCACGATGTCGCACTCATCCCAACCAAGCGCCGTCATTTCGGCGCGGCTCATCGGCAGGAACGGCGCTGCCCGTCCCGCATGAGGCTTGCCGCCGGACAGCGGAGTGATTTGTTTCTGGGCGCTGGCTAGGGTTTCCATCGGCTCGACGTATAGAACGCGGCCAAGGCGAATTCAATTGAAGTCCGCCGGCACGGCCGCCGACAATGACGGCGCTGATCTTTCCGCGGCAGATGGCAGGCTACGCACCTTTCCTGGAATTTCTCCGGATGCGCCATTTACCGCGTCGTCGGGGTTCTGCGAGCGTCTCCGATCATTGCGCAAGGACGATCGTGCACTCCCATCTCGACCGTTCAATCCTGCCATGATCCGAACGCGGCTCTCATCTGATGATCGAGCGTCGCACGGCGACTGGGCGCGTTCTCAAATAAGGCTGGTAATCTTGCGGGTATTTTGCTTAATTTTCTGCGGGCTCGGGAGATCGCAAGATGTGTTCGTCATGGAAGATGGTTGCGGTAACGTCTGCTTTGTCAGGTTTGATTGGCACCACCTCGATAAGCTATTTGCTCGCACAGGTCGGAATCGGCGAGCGCATCGGTTTACTGCTTGCCGCCACGATAATGTGTACTGTTTGTTCGGTGGTCGTCTATCATCAGGGAATTGAGGAAGGCATCAGCGCCACCTGATCGAAAAGCAGCCTCCTCGTCCCAGGTCGCACCTTGGCCGCTGATTCATCATTTTGGCTGACCTGGCCGGCAAGCGTCAACTCGCCCACCTGATCAGCTCGGACCTCCATTCATCGGCATAGGCACAATTCTCATAGCCGGGCATAGCCGGAGTTCCGTCCGTAAAATGCACGATGGATGGATCCACGGCCGGGTCCGAGTGACCGACAAGCCAATTCCATTCGGGCGATAGTTCCCCGATAAGATCGTCCTCCAGCCAGCAGAAACGGTGGAGGTCCCGCCCGGGCACGGTGTTGACAAGTTCAACTGTCAGAGCCTTAT
The DNA here is from genome assembly GCA_003963455.1 of Hyphomicrobiales bacterium. Taxonomy (GTDB): domain Bacteria; phylum Pseudomonadota; class Alphaproteobacteria; order Rhizobiales; family Rhizobiaceae; genus Mesorhizobium. The sequence goes on along the minus strand of RXJA01000188.1, from coordinate 80,620 downwards.
TTGCCGGATGGTCGCAGTTGAAAAGCATCACGCTCGACCAGTTCTTGCGGGCATAACGGAGCTGGGCTTGCCCATCCATTTTGACCGCTTCCGTCGGCTGGTGATTGTGCTTGACCACCATCACCGCCTTTGACGGGTCCGCAAGACCGAAGAGCCGCTGCAGGTCTCTTCGGACCAGCATGTCACAGTCCATGAACAGTGCCCAACCCGAACTCGCCAGATGCGGCACCAGGAAGCGAGAGCAGGCGAACTCCGTTGCCATCGGAGCTTCGGAAATCTCATCCCACAGGCGGCCGTCCTTCCGGCTTGTCGGGCGGGTGTAGAGCCCTCTGGCCCGCAGATCCGCCAAGACCACCCCGCGCGCCGATACAGGCGAGATCATGTGTCGTCTGATTGAGTTGCGCGCAACCGCGAACGCATCGATTTCACGAGGATCGAAACCGATCCAGATTGACTGCTTACCCGCCATTTAATTCCCTGTGTGAAAAATGATCATCGGGAGATCTGCGATCGCCAGATTGCTCAATTCAATTTTATCGCCCGAGTTTCACGAATGGGTGCCCTGGCGCAGCTATTTGATGGTGTCGTAGCCCATTTGCTATACGTATAACTTGCACAATATCCGGCAACCAACAATCCAACTGACCCGTCAAGCATGCCAAAACGAATAACATAGCTGTAAAAATATGCCCAGGCCGAGTGTAGGAATGCCTTTGTCGCAGAGCCTTTCTTTCCAATGCTCTCTATCTGTCTCGAAGATGCTTCAGAGTACATCTGGATCTTATGATGCGCGTCGCGGAGATCGGTGATGCAATCATGTTCCAGAGGGCAAGTTAAGCGAGACATCTTGCCTCGTAGGACCACCTTTTCGTGGACCCGATAGTCGGTAAAACGGCCAGCGTCCCTGCGAAACAGACGCAGGACACGGTCAGAGGACCAGCTTCCATATCTTACAACCCGTCCGCAAAAACGAGATCTTCTGGGGATCTCGAAGCCCGCGCAGTCCCGCGGGTCCGCAATGGCTTTTTTTATTTGTTCGGCGAGGGGGGCGTCCACCCACTCGTCGGCGTCCAATGACAAGACCCAGTCACCTGTGGCCGCGGCCAGCGCACGGCCCTTCTGCACGCCGAAGCCTGGCCAGTCTTCGGTGACATGCACTTTCGCGCCCATGGCAGCGGCGATTTCCCGGGTTCTGTCCGTGCTGCCATTATCGACGACAACGATTTCATCGGCAAAGCCAACCGAGCGCAAACACCGCTCGATGCAAGCCTCTTCGTTGAGGGTGATGACGATGACCGATAGCTTCGGCATCATCCCAACCCTCCAATAAACAGCCAAAAGCGATTGGCTTTCTGATTGCTCGACATCCGCCCCCGGACCTCCAACGCCACAATGGCGCCGGCAAACAGCAGCACCACGAGGCAAAACGAATTGGCGGACGGTCCTCTTCCGCCCGATTAGAACATTCGTGGGCGCGAATATGCCCCAACGGCAGTAGCTCGCGCAAGCCCCGCCCGGACCGACGCTGGGAACAGTAATCGGATAGACCTTTTGTTGGCAAACAGAGTTGCGTCGCGGTCACACCTGGATCCGCGGCGTGGCCGCTGTCGGGTCACGGCGCTTTTCCGCCAGGACGCTTTCATAAACGGCGAGGGTCCTGTCGATCATGGTGTCAAGATCGTACAGGGCCGCGGCCCGCCTGACCAAGGGCGCGCTCTCTGGAGAGCGGGAGTGCCGGAGAGCTCGGCTCAGGCTTGCCGAGAGTTCCCCCCGTTCCGCAATGTTACATACCAGGGCAGGGTCGAAGCGCTCGACCAGCTCGCGGCCTCCGCACATCGTGCTCACCACGGTCGGCAGCCCGCATGCCATGGCTTCCAGAACTACAGTCCCGAAGGGCTCATACACCGACGGAATGGCGGCGATGTCCGCCGCCCCGTACCATGGCCTCACATCTTTTTGGGGCCCGATGAATTTCACACGATTACCAAGGCCGCGCTTTTGCGCGAGGCGCTTGAAAGTCTCCATTCGGGTATCGTGGCCAACGACCCATAATTCCGGCAGGGATTCCAGATCTGTGGTGGCTTCGATGAGAGGTGCGAGGCCCTTTCTTGTGAAACCGGAGCCAACGAACAGGATGACGGGCTTATCCAGAGGAACATTCAACTGGGCCCTGATCCTCGCCCGATGTTGCTCGCGCAGCTCAGCGTTGTATGTGGCGAGAGAGATACCATTGGGTATGTGGTGAATCCTGTCGCCCGGAAAGTCATAGTGGCGACGAATGTCGTCGGCCACCATTTTCGATATGGCAATCACTGCCCTTAGCCCCGCGCTTCGAAAGGTAAGCCGCTCAAGACGCAGCATTTCCTTGTGAAACAGGCTGAGACTGAGCCCCACGCCGTCGAATTTCGACAGCCGGCGGCGCTCGGCCAGGTAGGCGGCATGGACACCTTCTCCGGCGCGAAATATGTCGCAGCAGGGCAATCTGTCGTTGCTCTGGACAAGCACCGGCGCCGGGTCCAGCTCCGAAATCTTGCGACAGGCCGCCGTGGCGAAGGAGCGGGCCCGCCAGGCGCGCGGGAAGCGGCGGCCAGAGCAGCGAATAAACTCTATGCCTTCGCTCGCCGGCCAGTCGCCGGACATGATCGCAACCGCCATATCCCTCGCGCGGAACTCCTTGGCAATGGTGTCGAGCATGATCTCGCCGCCGCCGAAAGGCGAATATTGCCGGCGCACGAACAGGATGGGCGCGGCACCCGTCCCGTTGTGAGTATCGCCGTTGGTCACCGGCTGACGCATCGAAAGTGTCCCTATTCGCAGCCGCGACATTCGCGGCGGTAGCCAGAAAGCTTGGCTATCGCCGATACATAGTTTATCCCATCTTCATGGGAAATCATCCTCGCAAACCGGGCATCAAGGATCGTTAACCCGTGCAGGTAGCTGGAGACTTTGTTGAACACTTCACCTTCCCTAGCCGCCGTCAATCCACGCAAGTCCAAACCCGGCGCCATAAAGAGAATGGAACGATCGCTTCGGCCGGCGCTGAAGGAGGTTCGGTGGCTGCTTAAAGAGCCGTTCCTCGCCTGGAGGCATCCGGAAGCACTGGCTTTCTACAAGAGCGTGATGACAACCGCCTATCGGCCGGACGATCTGCTGGATGTCGTACCGCAACTCAAAATACTCTATCTGGCCATGCCCAAGGCCGCGAGCAGCCGGATAAGAAGCAACCTTGCCTCGATGATGGGAAGGGACACCGTTACCGGATGGCGCAGCGATCAGAACTGGCGTGTGCACAACAGAAAGGCCAATGCCTTACGGGCGCCTCGCCACAGCATTCTGAAATTTCATGCGATGGCCACGAATCCCGACGCCCTGCGCTTCACCTTTGTGCGCAATCCCTACACCAGGCTGTTGTCATGTTGGGCAGATCAATATCGTGACCGACCTCTGGTTCCCGGCTATGGCAGGGTGGAAGTCTATCTTGCCCACCGAGAGCAAGCCGATCCATCGCTTCCGATTGGCGGCGACAAGACGCTGTCATTTTCCGAGTTTGTGAGATTCGCCTGCGCCACCAGCAACATGCGTGTGGACAAGCATTGGCAGAGGCAGTCCGACATCAAGAACATTCCCGGCGTTTCATTCGATCTTGTCGGCAAGATCGAGACATTCGAGGCGGATTTCGCGAAGGTGCTGGATCATGTCGGCGCGGACGATGAAATGCGCCGAAACGCCATGCCAGCCTTTCACACGTCCTCGCGCAAACGCATTACGGAATATTTCTCAGCTGACTTGGCCGCTCGGATTTATAAGGCTTACGAATCGGATTTTGATGAATTTCGCTATCCGCGCAGCCTTCCGGACTGAAACCAGCTTTCGTCAGATATAACCGAAAGCCTGCATTAGGTGCTTGCCCCGGCCCTCGACCAGTTCGACCAGTTCCGACTTGCCGAGCTCTTTGCGCCAGCGGCCCCGTCCGTCGTATATCGGTTGGTTCACCTGTCTGTTGCGTAGCATCACATGTTCCGGCTGGCTTTCCGCCGCCTGTGGGTTGAACCATTTTTGCGGCTTGCGGTGAAACTCGAGCATGACCGGATCAAAGGAAAGCTGAAGGAAGGCGCAGATATTCTCTATGGTTCCAGCAGGATCATCGACAAGGTCTTCATAACGATAGATCAGAACATCGGGCTTGCCCTGTTCGGCGAGCACCAGATCATTGTCGGAAATCCAACGGTCCAGGCTGGCTGCTGGATCGCCGAGACGCTTCGTCAGCGAAGCCACGACATCGCGTCCGTCGCGCACCGGCATGACGAATTTCGCCTTCGGTACCAGCCGCCTTATACGCGCGACACGCCTGACGTGGCGTGGAGTCTTCTCGACAAGGACGGATTTGTGCTGCGCCCGCGTGGCCCGCTTCAGTTTTCCATAGCGGAAGAGCGCCAGTGGCGCCCATTTGAAGAAAATATTCGTCTCTTCAAGGGGTAGATAAACGTCCGGGTGCGACGCCAATATAGTAGCCGTCAGCGTGGTCGCACTGTGTCCGCACCCGCATATGAACCCATATGATCGTATCATGCCTACATCTCGCCGGATCCGCCAAGTGATATCCTCGCGCCTGCATCCTGATCGGCTCCTTTGGGCGCTTTGTCTTTTGTAAAGGACGCCAGGACGGCCTCGATGTAACTTCCCTCGGATTGCGATTCGACCGCTGCCTTCTTCCATGTGCGCGGAATGCCGAAGCCCTGTTTCCTACGATTCAATGTCTCCGCTGGCAGTATGCCGCGATAGGCGTACTTCAGCCCGCCTTTGCGCTTGCCGCCCCTGTAGACAAATGATTCCGGCAGGGAGAACGCATATTCGACGATAGACCTGCTGAGAAACGGTATCCTCGCCTCGAGAGAAACCGACATGGACAATCTATCCACCTTGGTGAGGATGTTGTTCGGCATGTTGGTGTGGAAGTCGAGGTATTGGAGACTTTTGAAGCTGCCGAGTTCAGGTTTCCACCATTCCCGCAAATGTGCCAATTCATCATAGTCGGAATGGATTCCGAGCCGCTGGCGATACGCGTTTCGTTGCGCGCGGGTAAGGCCCGATCTCAACACCGGATAGAGCTCGATCGGATCACGAGTGCTCAAAAGGCGCATGTCACGGTTGCGGAAAGGCCAACCGGCCTTCGAACCAAGACGTATCACCCTCTGCTTCCTGCGAATTTCATTGAACCTTTCATACCACCGGTAGCCGCCGAACAACTCATCGCCACCGTCGCCGGTCAGGACGACGGTGACATGTTCGCTTGCGAACTCGCTGACGCGAAAGGCTGGAACGGCGGCCTTGTCCGACAGGGGCTCGTCATACCATTGCCGGGTCCTCTCGAAGATGTCGTCGGTTTCGTCCGGCTCAAGTATTCGAATCTTGTGTTCGACACCCAGATGCGCAGCCATGGTCGAGGCATCTCGGCTTTCATCAAATCGGGGGTCTTCGAAGCCGATCGAAAAAGCCTTCGCGTCCCTGTTCAGTTTCGCAGCATGCGAGAGGACAACCGCGGAGTCGACACCTCCGCTCAGGAAATATCCGACAGGCACGTCGCTGACCATATGAGCCTGGACGCTGCCCTGCATGCGCTCGCGCAGTCCCTCGGCCAACTGCTCGTCGCTTGCCTGACGGATTTCGGCGGGCAGGTTCCAATACCGTCCGACGCTAAGCGATCCACTGGCGCAATCGAATGTAAGCCTGTTCGCGGCCGGGAGCTTGAAGACATTCCGGTACAGCGTTTTGGGCGCTGGAATGTAGCGCAGCGCCAGATAGTCAAGCACCGACGTTTCATCGACGGCGGGCAGGTCATCGCCCAGCCAGGTCACAAGCGCCTTCAGTTCCGACGCCCAGGCAAAGCGCCGTCCGGAGTGAAAATAGAAGAGCGGTTTCATCCCTGGCCGATCCCGAATTGCATGGATCTTGCCGGCAACCTGGTCGTGGATCACGGCCGCGTACATGCCGTCCATCCTCTCGCACAGCTCCTCGAGGCCCCAAAGCTGGAAGCCGTGCAACACGACTTCGGAATCGGATTGGGATCTGAACACGCAGCCCCTGGCCATCAATTCGGCGCGTAGCTCAAGGTAATTGTAAATCTCTCCATTGACGGTGATGGCGACCTTGCCGTCGGTGCTCTCCATGGGCTGATTGCCGGCGGCCGAAAGATCGATGATGCTGAGGCGGCGGAACCCGTGATAGAGATCGCCGGTGATCCGCGCGCCGCCATGGTTAGGGCCCCGGTGGAAGAGTGTATCGCGCGCCCGGTTGGCGCGATCGATGTCATCGGGCGAAAAACCTTCAGGTCGATAGACACCGAACAGACCGCACATCAGTTGGCTCCCCAAGAGAAGACTATCGCTTCGAAGACTGTCGCCGGCTTTCGGCTGGCAAGGGCCGGTTCAGTATAGCAAACCACCGGGTCCCTCAACGGCTGCCGCCGAATCGCGCCGCGACGTTTCATGCGGGACCTGCGATGAGTTTGCGCGCCAGGTTTTGCTCGGCCTCTTCCATCACCGCGGGCCAGGGCCGCTCCTTTTTGGAAACAAGCACCGCGGAGGGGTAATAGGGCGTGCGGTCGCCTTCGACCGGCCAGGAGCGTTTGAAGCCGTCGCCCAGGATGAAGACCGATGGAATGCCGAGCGCGCCGGCGAGATGCGCGCCCGTATTGCTGATGGTCACCACGGCGTCCATGGCCGCGACTTGCGCCGCGAAGAGATCCATGTCGACCAGTTGGTCGACTGTCCGGTCATAAAGGATGCGCTCCGGCATACCGTCGGTCAGCACCTTCAGGTCGTTCTCGATCGGGCCGTATTGCAGCGAGACGAAGTTGAGGTCGGGTTGGCCGATCAAGCCGCGCCAGGCGGTGAGCGGCGGCAAATCCTTGCCGGGATTCGAGCTGCCCCAGGCGACACCGACCAAGGGCCGACCATCCTTGCGGTAGCGGGCACGGAACTCAGCGACCCTCTGCGGGTCCGGCTTCAGCGGCGTGAAGTGCGCCCGGATCGCTCTTTCGTCGGCTTCAAACAAGGCGGTCAGATGCTGGACACCGGCGAAGGCTTGCGCCTCGGCATAGGCCTGCTTCTTCCCGGGACCAACCGGTCTGACATCGGCCACGGGAAATGTCCGTTGAAAAAGCGGAACGAGCCGGTGCTCGACAAGCACGATCACCCGTGCCGCGCTAGCGAGCGCGCGGCCGACCGAACTGGCATGGTGGATCGCCGTGGCCAGTCCCTGTTTCTCGGTCTCCATGAGATCCACCAGCAGTACTTTTCCGGAAATGTCCTGTCCGAGCCACTCGCCGTCCGAACGGCCCTGGACGACGTGACGCCGGGCGATCTTCAGCTCGGCCGCCGGGCCGTAGGCGCCCATCCGCATTAGCCCCTGGCCAAGCTCATCGAGCAGGCGTACCTCTCCCTTCTCCTTGGCCCTTGATCCCAGGGCTAGGGCCTTGGGCAGCGCGGCCTGCCAGTCGCGATCCTCCACGCTCTGCCGGTAATCTGCCATCTGGACGGCCAGGTCGCCGTCGCGCAGGCGGAGGAAGAGCTGGCGGCGGTGGCGCCTGAACCAAACCTTGTACCGGTAGCCCGCCAGTGTGGCCACGCGGCGAATCCCCCGCAGAATTTGGCTATCGGCCATCTCGAGATACCCCGACGACGTGCTTGGCCAGATCGGCCGCCTCCTGCAGGGCCGACGTCCAGGCGCGGCCACCTTTTCGAATCAGCCGCACGCTCGGATAAGCGGCCACGGTCTCGCCGAAGGCAGGCCATGACAAGCGGAAGCCATCGTCGAGCATGATGATGCTCGGCACGCCCAACGCTCCGGCCAGATTGGCGCCGGTGTTGCTGATCGTCACAACCATGTCGAGCGCGGCGATCTGCGCTGCAAAACGGTCCATGTCAGAGAGCTGGTCGACGGACGCGTCGTGAACGATGCGTCCCGGTGCGTGCCGCTCGAATTCCGAGAGCGCCGGCGCGACATCGCCATATTGCAGGCTGACGAGTTGCCCCGGCAACTGGCCAAGCAGCGTCCGCCAATCCTCCAGTGCAGGCAGATCCTTGCTCTTGTTCAGGCTTCCCCAGGCAAAGCCGATCAAAGGACCTGGCCCGCGATCCAGGTACTTGCCGCGCAGTTCAGCAACCAGCTCACGATCGGGCCGCAGCGGGACAAAAGGGGCGCGTGCGGCCTGGTCGTCCGGCCAGAAATGGGTCGCAAGAGTCTCGAAGCCTGAGAAGACATCAGCCTTCACTGCACCCAGATCCTCTTCTCCCTCGATCCTGACATCGAGCGCTGGATAGGTCCGGCGATAGAGCGGCGCAAGCCTGGGCTCGACGAAGACGATGCATCGATCGGCGGCCGCTACCGCCGGACCGATCAGCGACGCGAACTGGAAGAAGATCGCCAGATCGCCCGCGCGGCGATCGATCAGCAGTGTTCGGCCGGCAAGGTCGCTGCCGTCCCATTCAGGTCTGCCCGGCACGCGCTTGCTCATTGCTATCAACTGCCAGGTGCGGTTGCCGCCGTGAAGGCGTCTCAAGGCCCGCCCCGCCTTCTTGAGGAGGCCGGCGTCGCCGAGGCGCTCGCCGAGTTCACCCAGGGCCAGCGCATGGTCCCTGGCGACCGGCCAATCCCTGCGCTCGATGCTCTCTTCCATCAGCCGCGTGTGTCGCCGGACTTTCGCATCGGCATGCCGTGAAGGTCGCTCGAAAAGACTTTTCGCCTGGTCGACGATCGCCCGCAGACGCTTGCCGGCGCTGCTTTGCGGTCGAAGGTCCGCCGCCTTGGCCTTTTCAAGGATCGACCGCGTCATTTCCTGCCGCCTCCGGCGTCGGAATGCCTGGCCAGCATTGGTGCAAGGCGACGGCCGGCTTCGTCGAGCACCACCGGCCATTCGCGGCCGTCCTTATGGAGAACAACGCCGCTTGGGTACCAGGGGGTCCGATCGCCGATCACCGGCCAGGCCGTCTGAAACTTGTCGTCGATCAGGAAGACGGCCGGCACGCCGAGCGCCCCGGCCAGATGGGCCGCGGTGTTGCTGATCGTCACCACGGCATCGAGCGCCGCGATCTGTGCGGCAAAACGGTCCATGTCGACCATCTGGTCGACGCTTTCGTCGTGGATAAGGCGCGCGTCCTTGCCTTTGCGCAGCCGCCGCAGCGCGGGCTTGATCGGACCATATTGGAGGGAGACGAAGGTAGCTGGCGTTTGCGCAATGAATCTTGCCCATTCGGGAAAGTCCGGCACGTCCTTGGTGTGCGACTTGCTTCCCCATGACAGGCCGACCAGCGGCAGATCAGTCATCGCGCGATAATTTTTACGGAACGCCTCGACGAGGCCGGGGTCCGCCCGCAGCGGCGCAAAGCTGGCGGCAAGCTCTCCGGCGTCACGGCCGAACACCCAGGCGAGATGCTCGAACGTCGCAAATTTCCGGCCGGTTGCCGGCTGCCCGGCGGGAACGACCGTGGCCTTCGGGAAAGTGCGTTGCAGAAGCGGAACGATGCGCGGCTCGACTCTTATCGTCGCGTTTTCGGCGCGCTCGGCGGCCGCGCCGGCAAGCCTTGCGTGTCGGATGACGCGGCCAAGGCTGCGCGGGTCATCCTCGACCAGATCGATGAGCAGCGTATCGGCCCCGACGTCCTCGCCGGTCCAGTCTCGCGCGCTTTCGCCCTTACGCTGGTGGCGCGCCGCAAGGCGCAATTCGGCCGCGCGGGCGAAGTTGCCGAGGCGCTCGTAGGCTTGGCCCGCTTTCTGCATCAGTTGGGGGGATGCGGTATCCTCGGCCAGTATGGCCATCTCATCGACGCTGGCCGCCAGACCGCTCCAGTCCCGGCGCGCGATCAGCGCGTCGATCCTGGTCTGCTGCGCCAGAGCCGGAGCGGCCACCTGACCGTTGGCTCCGAGCAGCCTTCGCAGAGCCTTGGTGGCCCGTCCCAGGCGCAGGCCCAGGCCGCCGATCGCGTAACGAACATAGGATCCGTGGTAAAAGCTGGTCATGTGCCTTGGCGAGACATCTTGCATCCGGCGCGGCGGTCCGCGCGGCAAAAATCGAATCCGACCTTCGGGGTCATGCGCGAAGTTTCCTGCCGCTTTCGACCACCGCCGGCGTCGAGAGATGGAAAATCGAGCGGTAGATTTCGCAGCGTTCGGCTAGTTCCTCATGAGTTCCTGAATCGACGAGCAGGCCGGCGTCGAAGACCAGGACGCGGTCGGCCGCCTTGATCGTCGAAAGCCGATGCGCGATGCAGATCACCGTGCGCTGGAAGGCCGCGTCGAACGCCGCATCCATAACGGCTCGCTCGTTCTCGCCGTCAAGCGCGGACGTCGCTTCGTCATAGATGACGATCGGTGCATTCTTGAGTAGCGCACGCGCGATCGCGACGCGCTGCTTCTGCCCGCCCGACAGATTGGTGCCGCCCGGCCCGACAAGGGTGTCGAGCCCGTTTTCGAGACTGGACGCGAAGCTGCTGACCTGGGCGAGCTCGGCCGCGGAGTCTATTTGCGCGTCCGTGGCGCCCGGGCGCCCGTCGCGTATGTTGTCGCGGATCGTGCCTTCGAACAGGAACACATCTTGCGACACCAGCGCGATGTTGTCCCGGATATCGGTCAGGCTGATCGCGGCGCTGTCCTTGCCGTCGATGAAGATCTTGCCCTTGCCGGGCTCGACCAGGCGAAGAAGGAGATTGACGATCGTCGTCTTGCCGGCGCCGGAACGTCCCACCACCGCAAGCTTCTCGTGCGGCCTCACATCGAAGGAAACGTTGTGCAGCGCCGGGCTGGCACCGTCATAGGAAAAGGAGACGCTCTCGAAGCGAATCGCGCCCTGGACGGCGCTCAGCCGTTCGCCGACGGTTCCGTGCGTTTGCTGCACCGGCATGTCGATCAGTTGGTACATCTGCTCGACCGCGACCAGTTGCTTCTGAATGTCCACATTGACGCGCGCCAAGCGTTTGGCCGGCTCATAGGCGAACAGGAAAGCGGTAATGAAGGCCATAAACTCGCCGGGCGTCTTGCCGTTGCCGAGGCTTTGCCAGCTTGCATAGATGATGAAGAGACCGATGATCAGACCGCCGCCGGTCTCCATTAGCGGGCTCATCATCGCCGATGTCCGGTTGATCTGTATGCCGCGTTTCTCCATCTTGCGGACGGCCTTGGCGAAGCTGGCGACCGCCTTGTCCTCGAGCTGGAACGACTTGATCGTGCGGATGCCTTCGATGGCTTCGGTGCCGATCGACTGAACCACCGCAGCCAGCTCCGTTTCTCCCTTCGCCAGCGCCTTGATCTTGCGCGTTATGGCGCCCACAGAGAGAAACAGGACCGGCAGAATCGCCACGGATATCAGCGACATCATCGGGTCCTGGTTGATCATGACACTTGTCAGGCTGATCAGCGTCAGCACGTCGGAGACGGTGTTGCTCGTCAGGGTGAGAATGACGGAAGCGCCGGCGCGCGCGTTGAACATGATCTTTGAAACGAACTTCGCCGGATGCTCGTTGGCGAAGCGGCTGATGTCGAAACGCACCACCCGGGAAAATTGGCGGTTCTGCAGATCGGAGACGATGGCGCGACGGATCTTTCCCGTTGTGATCGTCTGGCTGTAGGCGGCGATGCCCTTGATGAGCGAAATGCCGATGATAACGGCGCTGATACCCCAGACGGCGGCGGCATTTCGGTCGACATAGATGGTGTTGATCATGACTTTCATGATCCAGGCCGATGCGCCGGTCGCGGCTGCGGCCGCGATTGAGCAGAGCAATCCCGTCAAATACAGCATCTTGTGGGGCGGCAGATTCTCCACGGTCAGTCGCTTCGCCAGCGGATACGCCAGCGCGGCTGAAATTCGTTTCTTCGCACTCATGGTGCTGCCCTTGCCGCCTCGACGCTCTCTGGCGATCCGCTCTATCTTCGTGCGATGGAATGGCACGAGATCTGAATCCCATTCTGTCTGTGGCGTTCTTCCCCCGCACAGTCAATGGGCCGTGGGGCGCGCTCCGTGCTGGTGGAATCTCCCATCGGCCGCCTTGATAGCCACCATGCTTGATCGGATAACCCTTGCATGGAGCAAGAAAAAATGGTGCCAATTGAAACGACGTTTCGCCGCTTTATCTCCGGTGCTGCTAGTCCGTTTGTAGGTACAATCCGGGTTCCAGCGCCGAAGCACAGAAGCTATCGACGTTAGGAAATACAGAAGTCGTGGGGACTGTAGTGAATATTTGGCCGATTTCATTATTTAAAACAAGGAAGATTGAAACAGAGGTTGGTCTGTGTATCTCCTATCCAAAGTCAGGGCGAACTTGGTTACGAGTCATGCTGGACGAATTGGGGGTTCCGTTGCGGTTTAGTCATGGTGGGTCCGCCTTTCATAATCGCGATTTTAAATCGCCGGGAAATTTCCTTGGAAAAAGGAAGATACTTTTTCTCCATAGGGATCCAATTGATACGACAATATCTGGGTATTTTCAGGTTACCAAGCGGGAAGCTTGGCGAAATCTGTTCGATGGTAGCGTGTCGGAATTCGTTCGCGATGACAGACTGGGAATTGTGCGAACGCTTCGGTTCAATTCTATGTGGTTGGATGTGGCATCGAACAATGAAGCTGTTCTTGTCACAACTTATGAGTCCCTGCACTCTGATCCTGTTTCTGAACTTCACAAGATCGCTAACTGGTTTGGCGTTTCAGTCAGCAATGAGCGACTCGAGAAGGCTGTAGCTGCAGGACGATTTGATACAATGAGGGCTCAGGAGGCAACTGGTGGCTATGAGGAAAGCTATCAGCACAGGCTGCGCCCAGCGAATGCCGATGACCCTGACAGCTTCAAGGTGCGCAAGGGCGTTGTAGGCGGATATCGCCAATACCTTACGGAGGACGATATAGCGTTTTGCAAAGAGCGCATTTTACAAAATAGAGCGTGATGTTTGATTTTGCTTTGGCTGAGCGGCAACGCGGGACCGGTGGCAAATCCAGCAGGCGTCACATTGTGGATGGCTCCCGTCGTTGCCGACTGAGCGGTCGCGACGTGCTCGGGTAATGTGGCTGCAGCGGAAACATTACACCAGATGGACCGAATAGCCCGCGAAGGGCGATCTCGGCCCCTTTCGGTAGCCGTTGCGATTGCGGCGCTCCATTGCTGTGTTAGGTGGCGGCGGCGCTGCTGAGCCCTTGGGCGGGGACCGGCGTCACCGTGGATGCTAAGCGGTTTGCGTATTCAGCACTATTCCGCCTGTTATATCCCGGCCACCGCTCTGTCCCTGGATCAACTGGACCGCTTCGGAAGTTTTTGGCGCCAGCCAAGGGCTCTTTCGTGAGTGCCCCACTCACGTCCTCGTTTGTTGGTTGGAAACGGCGGGCAGGTCCTGAAATCAGCGGTGCCCTATTTGGCTGTCCTGTATGTTCCGGCGACCGCAGCTGCATAGTGGAACAGCAGTGGGATTATTATGATCACGCTGAATTTCAGAATGGTTCCGTGCACAAGGCAGCCGGTCTGACAGAAGTTCCGGATTTCTCCGTTCAATTCGCTGGAAAACCCAAAAATTATCAAGCGTGCGCAAATGATATTAAAGAGCATCGTGGCAAAAAGGATCAGAGCTGTTTTTCGGACAGTAGTCCTAAAACCAGTGGAAATAGATCCTGTTGCCCAATCATAGTTCAGCAATTGAACGGCATGGAGACCGACCACGAAGATCGCCGACGTTCCTTCCAGAATCGCTATCAAGATGGCCGCGCTGATCATGATGTCTGCATCAAACGCCCAGTCGATTACGATCTTGAAATAGAGAAACGTCCCAATTACCCAAGCGATAAGCAGTCCCGCCATCAGTGATCCTCAGCCTGCGCTACAATATGAGGTGATTCTTAAGCACGGCAAGGCCGACCAAGGTCGGCGGCCGACAGGACGAAGTTCGGGCGCCCGTTTCGTCGCTCGACCGGAGAGCCCCCTCGGACCGGCGGATGGCGAGGGCCTCGAAAATTTGCCGCCTACCGATTCGGACCCTTGTCGCCGGACGGCGGATTTCTTTCGTTCGGGCTGGCGCAGGCGTCACGGCGCCGCGCCGGGAGCCGGGATGCGCAACGCGCGGTGGGGCGGGGCCTTGTCCATCCTCTGTCGCGGGCGGTGAGTTTTTTGATTGATTGAGCAATCAGAATTGTTGACACCGGACACTGCTTGCCCCACTACTTGGAGGAAGGCGGGTGGTGGCCGATGAAGGTCATGCGGGTCCGTTGGTCAATCATATGGGAGGCCGCGTATGGCGGATGTTATGGAGGACGGCGTCAAGAGCGCGATGCGCGAGCACGTTCTCGTGCCCGCGCAGGAAATGGCGAAGCTTGGAACGTCTTCCCAGCCGGTTCTGACGCATGCCGAGGGAATCTATGTCTATGCGGAAGACGGGCGCAGGCTCATCGACGGTCCAGCGGGCATGTGGTGCGCACAGGTCGGCTATGGTCGCAAGGAGATCGTGGATGCCATCGCGCATCAGGCAATGACGCTTCCTTACGCGTCTCCCTGGTATATGGCCACGAGTCCGGCTGCACGGCTCGCCGAGAAGATCGCGACGCTGACGCCGGGCGACCTCAATCGGATATTCTTCACCACCGGAGGGTCGACCGCCGTCGACAGCGCGCTGCGGTTTTCCGAGTTCTACAACAACGTGCTGGGGCGGCCGAACAAGAAGCGCATCATCGTGCGCTATGACGGCTACCACGGCTCGACGGCGCTGACTGCCGCCTGCACCGGACGCACGGGCAACTGGCCGAACTTCGATATCCAGCAGGACAGGATCTCGTTCCTGTCGAGCCCCAATCCGCGGCACGCCGGCAACCGGACGCAGGAGGAATTCCTCGACGATCTGGTGACGGAGTTCGAGGACCGGATCGCGGAACTCGGCGCGGACACGATCGCTGCTTTCCTTGCCGAGCCGATCCTGGCCTCGGGTGGCGTCATCATTCCGCCGAAGGGCTATCACGCCTGCTTCAAGGCGATCTGCGAAAAGCACGACATCCTCTACATCTCGGACGAGGTGGTCACCGGCTTCGGCCGCTGCGGCGAATGGTTCGCGTCGGAGAAGGTGTTCGGCGTCGTCCCCGACATCATCACCTTCGCCAAGGGAGTGACGTCCGGCTATGTGCCGCTGGGTGGGCTTGCGATCTCCGACAAGGTGCTGGCGCGGGTTTCCGGCGATAACGCCAAAGGCAGCTGGTTCACCAACGGCTATACCTACACCAACCAGCCGGTGGCCTGCGCGGCGGCGCTGGCCAACATCGCGCTGATGGAGCGTGACGGCGTGGTCGAGCATGCGCGTGCCCAGGCGGACTATTTCGCCGAAGGCTTGCGTTCCCTGTCCGATCTGCCGGGCGTGGCCGATGTCCGCTCCGTCGGATTGGTGGGGTGTGTCCAATGTCTGCTGGACGTCAACCGGATCGACCCGCTGGACGAAGACAAGGCCTTCACCCGGGAGATCGACCAGCGCTGCTTCGATCTCGGCCTGATCGTCCGGCCGCTGGGAGACCTGTGTGTCATCTCGCCGCCGCTCGTCATCAGCCGTGAACAGATCGACGACATCGTCGCCATCATGCGGCAGGCGATTTCAGAGGTCGGCGCGGCGCATGGTCTTAGCCGCTAGGGGCGGGCGCCCGAAGCCGGCCGGGCACAAATCTCAACAACAGGATTGGACTGACATGCTGCAAACGATCGACTGGCACGCGCGTGCAAAATCGGTACGGCTGCCGAACCGCCCCTTCATCGATGGCCAATATGTCGACAGCGTTTCGAACGAGACCTTTCCTTGCGTCTATCCCGGCGATGGGCGGCTGCTGACACAGGTGGCCTCGTGCAACGAGGCCGATGTCGACAAGGCGGTCCGTTCGGCGCGCAACGCCTTTAACGCGGGTGTCTGGTCGCGCATGGCGCCGGTCGACCGGCGCAGGATAATGCTGCGCTTCGCCGAGCTGATCCTGGCCAACCGCGAGGAGCTGGCGCTGCTGGAGACGCTCAATGTCGGCAAGCCGATCGCCAATGCGTTCAACGGCGATGTGGTCAGCGCCGCGAACTGCATCGCCTGGTATGCCGAGGCCATCGACAAGGTCTATGGCGAGGTGGCGGCGACCGCCCATGAAATGACGACGCTGGTCGTGCGCGAGCCCCTGGGTGTCGTCGCCGCCGTCGTGCCCTGGAACTATCCGATGTCGATGGCGGCCTGGAAGCTCGGGCCGGCGCTGGCCACGGGCAATTCGGTGGTCCTGAAGCCGGCCGAGCAGTCGCCTTTCACGGCGTTGAAGTTCGGCGAGCTGGCGGTCGAGGCGGGGCTTCCACCCGGCGTGTTGAATGTCGTGCCCGGCCTCGGCCACATCGCCGGCAAGGCGCTCGGCCTGCATATGGACGTCGATTGCGTCGGCTTCACCGGCTCGACCGAGGTCGGCAAATATTTCATGCAGTATTCGGGTCAATCGAACATCAAGCGCATCGGCCTCGAACTGGGCGGCAAGTCGCCTCAGGTCGTGCTTGCCGATTGCGACGATCTGGACGCGGCCGCCGCCGGCGTCGCCGCCGGTATTTTCGCCAATACCGGGCAGGTCTGCAACGCCGGCAGCCGCCTGATCGTCGACGAGAAGGTTCGCGACGCGCTGTTCGAGAAGATAGCGGCGCAGGCGAAGTCCTTCACGCCGGGCGACCCCCTGGACGCGACCACCCGCATGGGCTCGCTGGTCACCGAGGAGCAGATGGACCGGGTGCTTGGCTATATCGATGCCGGCCGCGCGGAAGGAGCGACAACGCTGATCGGCGGTAGCCGGGTCCGTGTCGAGACCGGCGGCTTCTATATCGAGCCGACGATTTTCGATCGCGTCCGCAACGACATGACGATCGCGCGGGAAGAGATCTTCGGCCCGGTCCTGGCGGCCATCACCGTCAACGGCTTCGATGAGGCGATGGAAGTGGCGAACGACACGATCTACGGGCTTGCCGGCGCGGTCTGGACGGGTTCGGTCAAGAACGCGCACCGTGCCGCCAAGGCGATCAAGGCGGGCGTGGTGTGGGTCAACTGCTTTGATCGCGGTTCGATGGCGGCTCCCTTCGGCGGCTTCAAGCAATCCGGCTTCGGCCGCGACAAGTCCCTGCACGCGATGGACAAGTATACCGACCTCAAGGCGATGTGGTTCGCCCACTGACTGCCGAGGCCGCGCCTTCCTTCGCGAACGGCGCGGCCTGTCGGAACCGAGCGCTGACCTGCTGCATCCGGAGGTGGAAATGTGGAAGGACGTAGTCCTGGCGCAACCGATCGTCGGGTATGACGAACGCCGTCGTCTCATCGAGTCCGAGCCGCTGCCGGACAATATCGGCGCGTTGATCGACGCCGCCGCCGACGAGGCCGGCGACAGGCTGTTGTGGAATTTCTTCGAGAGCGGTGAAACCATCACCTATGCCGATATGCGGCGTACCGTGAACGGGCTTGCGGCGGGCCTTCTGGCGATCGGCATCCGCAAAGGCACCCATGTCGGGGTGATGCTGCCCAACATCGCCGCCTTTCCGCTGACCTGGCTGGCTCTGGGCAGGATCGGCGCGGTGATGCTGCCCATCAACCCCGGCTACACGCCGCGCGAGATCGCGCATGTCATGCAGGTGGCCGAGGCCGAATGGGTCGTCACCCATGCCTCCGCCCGCTCGGCGCTCGATCAGGCGCATGCCGAAGGGTTGGTGTCGGTGCCGCCGGAGCGGATGATCGTCGTCGGCCGCGACGTGACGGACGGCGCGCGCGACTGGCAGGCGCTGGCCAAACCGGCCGATAGCTTCACCGCGCCCGAGCCCGTCGGACACGACGATCTGCTGAACATCCAGTTCACCTCGGGCACCAGCGGCTTTCCGAAGGGCTGCATGCTCAGCCAGCGCTACTGGATCTCCGCCGGCAAGGTGAATGCGTTTCGCGACGGCAGGGTCTATCGCCGCATTCTGGCCTCGACACCTTTCTTCTACATGGATCCGCAATGGCTGCTGCTGATGACCATGTACCAGAGGGGCACGCTCTTCGTCGCCGCGCGTCAGTCGACCAGCCGATTTTCCCTGTGGCTGAAGGAGTTCGATATCGAGTTCTGCCTGCTGCCCTGGGTCTTGCACGGTATCGCAGCGCAGCCGCATGACGCTGACAACAAGGTGGTGCGCGCCAATATCTATGGCTGCCCGCGCGATCTTCACCAGGCGCTGGAAACGCGCTTCGACCTGAATGCGCGCGAGGCTTTCGGCATGACGGAAGTCGGCCCGGCCATGTTTGCCCCCATCGAGCGCTCCGACAAGGTCGGATCCGGATCATGCGGGGTGCCCTGTCCGTTCCGGCAATGCCGCATCGTCGACGAGGCAGGCAATCCCGTTCCGCAGGGAGCTATCGGCGAATTGCAGATCAGCGGCCCCGGCATCATGCTGGGCTACTACAACAATCCGGACGCGACCGCCGAGGTCTTGCGTGACGGGTGGTTCTCCACTGGCGATCTGTTTCGCCAGGACGAGGACGGCTTCTTCTACATCGTCGGCCGCAAGAAGGACATGATCCGGCGTTCGGCCGAGAACATCGCCGCGCGCGAGGTCGAGACGGTTCTTGCCGCGGCCCCAGGGGTGGCCGAAGTCGCCGTGGTCGGCGTGCCGGACCCGCTCAGGGGCGAGGAGGTCAAGGCCTATCTGAAACTCAAGGAAGGGCAGAGGCCCGATCGGGCGCTTCTGGACGGCGTCATCGCCACGGCCCAGGCCGGTCTCGCCGCCTTCAAGGTCCCCCGCTTCTATGCCTTCGTCGAGGATTTTCCCCGCACGGCCTCGCTGAAGATATCCAAGCCGCAGCTCAAGGCGCGCGACACCGATCCGAGGGCAGGCTCCTACGACTGCACCGTCGGCGCCTGGATCGAGGGAGCCAATGCATGAAACCGCATTATGACGCCATTATCGTCGGTGGCGGGCACAACGGGCTGACCTGTGGCGCCTATCTTTCGCGCGCCGGGGTCAAGGTCCTCGTGGTCGAGCGACGCGACGTCATCGGCGGAGCCGCCGTCACCGGGGAGATCGCGCCAGGGTATCGCTCGTCGATGGCGTCCTACTATCAGGGCCTCCTGCAGCCCAAGGTCATCCTTGATCTCGAGCTGCAGAAATACGGGTTCGAAGTGCTGCCTGCGCATCCCACCGTCTTTGCGCTCGAGGGCGGCAGGACCTTCACCATGTGGGACGATCCCGAGAAATTCGCCGCCGAAATCGGCAGGCTTTCGAACTCGGACGGCCAGGCCTATGCGCGCTATCGGGCGCATATGCAGAAGATCGCCCCCTTCATGAAGCAGCTTCTGTGGGAGGTTCCGGTCAATCCCGGCAGCGGCAGGATCCGCGACCTGAGGCGCATGGCCGGCTTCGTGTGGCGCTTTCGCAAGATCGGTCCGCAATTTTTCGACATCTACAACCTTCTGACCATGAGCGCCTACGACTACCTGTCGCGCTGGTTCGAGTCGGAGGACGTGAAGCTGGTCCTCGGCTTCTTTGCCGGCGGCGGCGGCGCCAATTCCAGCCTGAAGACGCCGGGCTCGGCTTACATGCTGGCCCGTGGCATCGTGCGCGACGGGAGCACGCCGGCGGGGCCGGCGGGTTTCATGAAAGGCGGAATGGGCGCGATCTCGGAAGCCATCCGCCGTTCGGGCGAGGCGCATGGGATGGAGGTCCGCGCCGGCGCTCCGGTCGAGAAGATCCTGATCGAGAACGGACGTGCCGTCGGCGTCCGCCTCGTTGGAGGCGAGGACGTCCGCTCGAAGATAGTCATAGCCAATGCGACGGCGCGCACGGTCTTCACCAGGCTCATCGAGCCCGGCCTGCTGCCCGAGGACTTCAACCGCGACATCGCCAACATCCGCTGCGAAAGTACGGTGTTTCGCGTCAACCTGGCCTTGAAGTCGCTGCCGGACGCGCCTGTCTTCGCTCAGGCCGCTCGCGAAGGCGGCATCCTGCCGCAAATGACGATCGCCCCAAGCGTGGCCTACATGGAACGCGCGCATCGCATCTCACAGGAGGGCGAGATGGCCGACAGGCCGTTCCTGATCGTCAAGGTGCCGTCGATGGTGGATCCGACGCTGGCGCCTCCTGGGCATCACATCATGAACATCTTCGGCGGACATGCGCCCTACACGCTGGCCAGAGGCAGCTGGGACGAGCGGCGCGAGGAATTGTGGGAGAATGTGCTGAAGGTCCTCAAGACCCAGTTCCCTGACATCGAGGATCACATCCTGCAGCGGCAGGTCATCACGCCGCTGGACCTGGAGCGGATCTTCGACCTTCCGAACGGTCATGTGCATCACGGTGAAATCAGCGCCGACCAGATGTTCTTCCGCCGGTTCTCGCCGAACTATGCCGATTATCGCAGTCCGATCGAAGGGCTTTATCAGGCCAGCGCCTCGGTTCATCCCGGCGGCGGCGTCACCGGCGTGCCCGGGCACAACGCGGCCAAGGTGATCCTGGAAGACCGCGGGAAATGGAACTGAACGTCATGCTGATCGATTTTTCCAGCCGCCCGCCGTTGCCGGAGTTTTCCCCCGCCGCCACGCATCTGCAGAATTATCGGCGGGTCTACCGGGCGAGCGAGGCGCTCTCGGCGGACTCGCAAGCCTCGCAGGGGCTGGATGGATATCTGGAGACCTATGAGCGGCTCGGCGCGCGCCATGTCGTCCTGAAGGCTCGCGATCTGAGCACGACGTTCGGTTTCAAGATCGCGAACGAATTGGTGGCGGATTTCGTGAAGGCGCACGGCCCGCGCTTCATCGGCTTCGCCGGCGTCGATCCGTATCGGGCGGACGCGGTGGCCGCGTTCGATCATGCGGTGAACTATCTCGGGCTGCGCGGCCTCAACCTTCAGTGTTTCGAGCTGAAGATGACGCCGGACGACGAGCGGCTTTTTCCGCTTTATGAGAAGGCGATCGAGCTCGACGTGCCGGTCAACATCCATTGCGGCATCAACTTTTCCACCCACACGCCGATGTCGGTGGGCAAGCCGGAATATCTGGACAATGTGATGGTCCGCTATCCCGAATTGCGGGCCATTGCCTCACCGCCCGGCTGGCCTTGGGTGCAGGAACTGATCGGCGTGGCCTGGCGCCATCCGAACCTTTATATCGGCATCCTGGCCGTTCGCCCCAAGCTTCTGGCAAAGGCGCATTCGGGATATGAGCCGCTGCTCCAGTATGGCCGCACGATCCTGAAGCACAAAATGATCTTCGGGTCGGCTTTCCCTATGATGTCCGTTGAGGCGGCGGTCGCCGAAGTGAACAGCCTCGACTTGAACGAGGAGATACGCAATTTGTGGCTGCACGACAACGCAGCGCGTTTCCTTGGGCTCGACCTGGAGCAGGATGATTTCAGGTCGAATCGACCTGAAATCTGAATCCGGCTCCAAATCAAAGAAATAGAGCATGATGTCGTCCGAAAACCGTTTCACACTTTTCGGCATCATGCCCTGGGCAATGAAGCAGTGCGTTAGACGTCTTTCCACAACGATCAGGCTTGCTTTTCGGCGCGCATGGCGAGACAGGATTCCGACCCACTTTCGAATGAAAAGCTGATGTCAGATTTGAAAGCTAGGTCGCGGGGGGCTGCTGGCAGGACGATGGCGGTCAGCCGTGACGATCAAGTTGTCGACCGCCGCCGCAGTCTTGTCGAGGCGGCGGTCAAGGTTATTTCCAAGCGGGGCCTCACGGGCGTCACGATCAACTCGATCGCCGCCGAGGCGAAATGTTCCTACGGCGTGGTTTCGTTTCATTTCCAGTCCAAGGAAGGCATCATCTTTGCCGCTCTGGACCATACGGCGGCGGAATACGAAGCCTATCTCACCCGCCTCAACGCCTCGGCGCTCGGCCCGGCTGATCGCATTCGTCGCATGATCGATACCGACTTCAGCCGCAAGGCCGCGGGGCGGGACAGCATCGCGTTGTGGCTGGCTTTCTGGGCCGAGGCGGTTCGGGTTCCCGCCTATCACAAAAGATGCGCGGAACTGCGCGAATACTATAACCGGGCCGTCTGCGCCGATATGGCCGAGCTTGCGCAGTTGCGCGGCGTGGCGGTCGATGCCCAGCGGCTGGCGATGTCGCTCAACGCCTTGATCTCGGGATTGTGGATCGAGAATCTGGTGTCGAACATGTCCATCACCGAGGGGCAAAAGATAGGTCACGAAGCCTGTCTTGCCTTCATGCGGCTGCACTTTCCCGAGGATTTCTGAGCGGCATGGGCGGCTGTCCCCGCCCTCGTGCCCGCCCTGATCTCATGCCTGCGCGGAGAGATGGCCCGTGAGAACGTTCACGACGTTGGTGCCGATCGCCTCGATCGCGTAGCCGCCCTCCATCACGAACAGCGCCGGGACTCCCAGCGCTCCGATGGCACGCCCTATTTCGACAAAATCGGGACCCCGGAGCTTGAAGTGGGAGATCGGGTCTTCCTCGAAGGCGTCCACCCCCAGCGAAACGACCAGGCGGTCGGGAGAAAACGCGGCTATGCGACTGATCGCCTGTTTCAATGCCGCTCCCCAGCCCGCGAAATCCGTTCCCCACGGCAGCGGAAGGTTGAGATTGAACCCTTGGCCGGCGCCTTGTCCGGTCTCGTCGGCGAAACCGATATAATAGGGATATTCCTGGACCGGGTCGCCATGGATCGAAACGGTCAGGATGTCGTCGCGGCCGTAGAAAATATCCTGCGTGCCGTTGCCGTGGTGATAGTCGATATCCAGCACGGCGACGAGTTGCGCGCCGGTGTCGCGGAAGTATTGCGCGGCGATGGCGGCGTTGTTCAAAAAGCAGTAGCCGCCGAAATAATCGCGTCCCGAATGGTGACCGGGCGGGCGGCAGAGCGCGAAGGCCGAAGGATCGCCGGCGTTGACGAACCTGGCTCCGGTCAAGGCGCAATCGGCCGCCGAACGCGCGGCCTGCCAGGTGCCTTCGAGGATCGGGCTGCTCATGTCCACCGCGTAGCGTCCGAGCTCGGCGCCCGGACGAACGGTCGGGATCATGCGTGTGCGCCGTGGCGGCCAGACGTTCGGATAGGCCGGAACGGCTCCGACCTCCACCACCCACTCGGCCCAGATGTTTTCCAGAAACCGGACGAAATCCGGGTCATGCACGGCAAGAACCGGCGAAAGGCCGAAGCCTTCGGGCTCGACGACGGGGCCGAGGCCGGCACGCCGCACCGCGTCCAGCACCAGCTGGGCCCGGCGCGGAATCTCGAAGGCTTCCACCCATTTGCCCCGATAGAATTCGGTCTCGACGCTTTGCATCTTGTGACGATCGGAAAAGACGGTCTTCATGGCTAACCTCAGAAGGGCAGGTCGGGGCGTGTTTGGGATGTGGTGAACCAGCCGCCCACGGCGCTTTCGTACGCGAAACCGGCGCGGAAGACAGCCTCGTCGTCATAGGTGCGGCCGACCAGTTGGATGCCCGTGGGCACTCCGGTTCCGGCGTGTCCCGAGGGGAGGGCGAGCACCGGGCAACGGCTCAGCATGTTGAAGGGCCATGCCATGGTCCAGCCCAGATAGGAATCGATCGGCTTGCCGTTTATCAGCAGCGGGTCGCTCATCTCGAAATCGGCCTCGACCGCGGGCACCGCCAAGGTCGGGCAGAGAAAGAGATCGTGCTCTTCCATCAGCGGGCCGAAATGCGCGTAGACGCGCCCCTCGACATCGAGGCTTGCAAGAAAATCGCGCGTCGTCACCGTCAGGGATTTGCGGGCGAAGTCGGCGGCATAGCTTGTCAGGCTTGACTGGCGATCGTCCAGATATTCCGCGAGCCAGGCGCCGAACAGCGTCGCGTGGTGGGTCGCGGCGGCCTGGTAGACCTCCCATGACCAGGGCAGGTCGACTTCGACCATTTCGGCTCCCAGGGAGCGGAAGGTGTCGACCGCCCGCAAAGTGTTGGCGCGAACGTCGGGATCGATCTCCATGAAACCGAAATCGAGCGAGTAGGCGATCTTCCAACCCCGGATCCCGCGACGATCGACCGCCAGTTCCAGCTTGGGTTTCAGCGAAGCTATGTCCTGGGGATGAGGACCCGCCAGGACATTCTGCATCAGCAGGCAATCCTCGACTGTTCGCGCCATGGGGCCGGGATGATTGTAGTGGTCGAGGTTGAAAGGGGGCGTGGACGGCACACGCCCATAAGGAGGCTTGAAGCCGACGACGCCGCAGGCCGAGGCGGGAATGCGGATGGAGCCGCCGATGTCGGAGCCTGTCGCCAGCGTCGTCAGGCCGGCCGCCAGCGCCGCCCCCGAGCCGCCCGACGAGCCGCCGGGGGTGAAATCGGCGTTCCATGGATTGCGGGTGATTCCCCACTGGCGGGAATGGCAGAACGGCGCGCAGGAGAATTCCGGCGTCGTGGTGCGGGCATGCACGATCGCGCCGGCGTCCAGCAGGCGCTGCACGACCGGGGCATTGGTCGAGGCGACTTTATCGGCGTAGAGAAGCGAGCCGTAGGTCGTGATTTTGCCGGCCATCATGTTTTCGTCCTTGAGGGCGGTCATGATGCCCTCCAGCGGGCGCAGATCCGGCGCGCGCGCGGCATAGCGAGCCTCGGCGCGCCGCGCCTGCTCCAGAGCTTCGTCCGCGTAGGTGAAGCAGGCGGCATTGAGGCTTTTCGCGCTCGCGGCTATGCGCGCCAGTTGCGCCTCGAGCAGCTCCACGGGCGACAATTGACCGCTCCGGAACATGCGCAACGCTTCAGATGCGCCGATATAGGCAAGGTCGCTGTCCGGCATGGCATCCCCTGGTCCGAGCGGTTCAAAGATGCGATATTTTGACCGACGTATGATTGATTGGTCAATCAGTTTGTTGACAGTTTCGCGTTTCCAATTAGTGTAAATCGCAATGCCGCCGGAACGAAGAAGCGGCCTGAGTATCAACCGACAAATCCAAGAGGGTGAACCCATGAATGAATCGGATCGGCGCCAGATGGATGATCTGGCCCGCAAGCTGCGGAGCGGCGCCATTTCCCGCCGCGAGTTTCTGTCGCGGGGCTCGGCGCTCGTGGCCGCCGGCGCGGTCATGACCATGCCGGGCATGTCGCTGGCCCAGGCCGCGGAGCCCCAGAAAGGCGGCAAGATGCGGCTGGGACTCCACAATGCATCGCAGAACGACAATCTCGACCCGGGCACCTGGTCCACCAGTTGGACGGGAGCCAGCTTCAACGGCGGCGTCTACAACAACCTGGTGGAGATCCTGCCCGATGGTGAAGTCGCTCCCGATCTCGCCGAAAGCTGGGAGCAGGAGAACAACGCCGCGACCTGGCGCTTCAAGCTGAGGAAGGGAGTTACTTTCCACAACGGCAAGAGCCTGACGCCGGAGGACGTGCGCCAATCGTTCCAGCATCATATGAAGCCGGACTCGACGTCGGGCGCCCGGGCCATCGTTCAGCAGATTTCGGCGATCGATGTTGATGGCGCCGATACGGTCATCTTCAAGCTCGCCGGCGGCAACGCCGATTTTCCGTACCTGATGTCGGACTATCACCTGTCGATATTTCCTGCGACGGAGGGTGGCGGCATCGACATGCAGTCGGGCAAGGGAACCGGCGCTTTTCTTCTCGACAGCTTCGAACCCGGCATCGCAACCCGGCTGAAGCGCAACCCGAACTATCACAAGAACAACAAGCCCTATCTGGACGAGGTCGAGTTCATCTCCATTCCCGACGCGACGGCGCGGCTCAATGCCTTGCTGACGGGCGAGGTGGATTTCATCCAGGATCTCGATATCCGCAATGTCCCGATGGTCGAGCGCAGTTCCGACTTCACCGTCCAGCGCGTGCCGAGCCTGCGGCATTTCTCCTTCGACATGGATACGCGCGTGGCGCCGTTCGATAATCCCGACGTCCGCCTGGCGCTGAAATACGCGCTCGACCGCGACGACATCATCGAGAAGGTATTCCTGGGCGAGGGGCGCAAGGGCAACGACAACCCGGTGTCCTCGATCATGAAATACTATCATGAGATGCCGCAGCGCGATTACAGCATCGAGAAGGCCAAGGAGCACCTGGCCAAGGCGGGGCTGACCAGCGTTTCGGTGGATCTTCACGTCGCCGACAACGCCTTTGCCGGCGCCATCGACGCTGCGGTTCTCTATCAGGAACATGCCGCCAAGGCCGGCATCAACATCAATGTCGTGCGCGAGGCGGCCGACGGCTATTGGGAGAACGTCTGGCTCAAGAAGAGTTTCGCCGGCGTGGACTGGTTTGGGAGGGCAACGATCGACTGGCTGTTCTCGACGATCTACACGTCCAAGGCGCCGTGGAACGCGGGCTGGTCGAGCGCGCGCTTCGATGAACTGTGCGAGAAGGCGCGGGTCGAGACGGATGACGCCAAGCGTACGGCTTACTACGCCGAGGCGCAGCAGATCATCCACGACGACGGCAACCTGTTGACCGTTGCCTTCGTCGATTGGCGCAACGGCGTCTCCAACAAGCTCGGCTACGACAAGGTGGGCGGCCTGATGCCGCTCGACAATATGCGCATGTGCGAGCGCTGGTGGCTCAAGGCCTGAGACTGTTTGACGCCATCGGGGCGGGCGCGGGCGCCCGCCCGCTCTCATGACTGATCGGGGCGGATCCTGCTTGTCGCGGTCGCCGTGCGTTCGCGCGCACCGGCGGCCGAATGGGCGTGCCGGATATCCGCATGAAGTGTGTTGCTGTTCGCTGGAGGAACCTATGGAGCGGCAGAATATCGAAAATCGTGAACGTCCCGCTGCGTCCAGCGGCTTGGCGCCGACGCGACGGCGTTTTCTGGTGGGAGCAAGCGCGGCTGCCGGCATGGTTGCCTTTCCAGGCCTGTCCTGGGCCCAGGACAAGCCCAGGCAAGGCGGCAAGCTGCGCTATGGCATGAATGACGGTTCGCAGCAGGACACGCTCGACCCGGCGAGCTGGGCGACGGTGATGACCGGCTTTGCCTTCAACGGGTCACTCTGCAACAATCTCGTGGAACTGCTGCCGGACGGCTCGCTTGCCGGCGATCTCGCCGAAAGCTGGACGGGCGAGGAGGGTGCCACGCGCTGGACCTTCACCCTGCGCAAGGGCGTGAAGTTTCACGACGGCCGTCCCCTGGCGCCCGAGGACGTGCGTCAATCGCTTCTGCATCACATGGGCGAAGGCAGCACTTCCGGTGCGCTGGCCATCGTGAAACAGATCAAGCAGATCGACAAGGAAGGCGATGACAAGGTCATATTCACCCTTGTCGAGGGCAATGCCGATTTTCCCTATCTGATGTCGGACTATCACCTGTCGATTTTTCCGGCCCGCCAGGGTGGCGGCATCGACTGGCAAAGCGGCATCGGGACGGGCGCGTTCAAGCTGGAGAGCTTCGAACCCGGCATCGCGATCCGGCTGAAGCGCAACCCCGATTACCACAAACCCGGCCTGCCTCATTTCGACGAGGTGGAGGTGGTGAACATTCCCGATGCCACTGCCCGGCTCAATGCGTTGATGACGGGCGAGGTCGACGTGATCGAGGATGTCGATATCCGCAACGTGGCGATGGTCGAACGGAATGATCGCCTGAAGGTCGTTCGCACGCCCAGCCTGCGGCATCTGACGTTCGATATGAACTGCTCCGTCGCGCCCTACGACAATCCAGCGGTACGCAAGGCGCTGAAGCTCGCCATCGACCGCGACGACATCATCGCCAAGGTCTTCCTGGGTGAAGCCAAGAGAGGCAACGACAATCCGGCGGCCTCGATCATGCCGTTCTACGCCGAAACGCCGCCTCAATACGCCTATGACCCGGAGGCCGCGAAGGCCGTCCTGAAGGAGGCGGGGCTGGACAATGTGACGGTCGATCTGTCGGTCGCCGAAACCGCTTTCCCCGGTGCCGTCGACGCGGCGGTTCTGTTCAAGGAACATGCGGCCAAGGCCGGGATCACCGTGAACATCGTCCAGGAAGCCGACGACGGCTACTGGGACAATGTCTGGCTGAAGAAACCCTTCAACGCTTCCGACTGGTACGGCCGCGTCACGCTCGACTGGCTGTTCGCCACGTCTTACACATCGGACGCGCCTTGGAACAACACCGGCTTCAAGAAGCCCGCCTTCGATGCGCTCGTCAAATCGGCGCGCGCCGAGATGGACCAGGCAAAGCGCGCCAAGGCCTATGCGGAGGCGCAACAGATGCTGCATGACGAGGGCGGGTTGATCACCGTGGCCTTCGTCTCCTGGCGTCTCGCCATGACGACGGATATCGGTCATGCGACATTGGGCGGCATCCTGCCGGCCGACAATCATCGCGGGGCCGAGCGCTGGTGGCGGACGGACGCATGATCATGCGCATGCCGGCGGCGCAGAGACATCACGCAAGCGAGCGAACGAGCGGAGAGCGCGACGCATGACGAAGAAATCCCACCCGATCCTGTCCATGGCGGCGAGCCGGATCGGCTTGGGACTCCTCAGCCTGCTGATCGTCTCCCTGCTCATCTTCTCAGCCGTCAGCTTCCTGCCCGGCAGCTATGCCTCCGCCATTCTCGGCCAGAACGCCACGCCGGCGGCGATCGCGGCGATGGAGGCAAAGCTCGGGCTGAACCGCCCATGGTTCCTGCGTTATCTCGCATGGCTGGGGGCGGCGGCGACCGGGGACATGGGACTTTCGTTCTCCGGGCGGCCGGTGATGATGCTGATCGGGCCGCGCCTGAAGAACACCCTCGTCCTGGCCGCGATCACCGCGGCAATCGCCGTGCCGCTGTCGATCGCGCTGGGCGTCGTCTGCGCCCGCTATCGGGGCCGGTTCATCGACAAGTTCCTGTCGACCTCGACGCTGGCCTCGATCTCGATCCCAGAGTTCTTCGTGGCCTATGTCGTCATGATGGTCCTGGCCGTGAAGCTGCAGTTGTTCCCGTCGATGGCCGGCATCCGCAACGGCATGGGGTTGGGCGAGCAGCTCTATCGCATGGTGCTGCCGATCCTCACCCTCCTGCTGGTCATCCTGGCGCATATGGTGCGCAACACGCGCGCGGCGATCCTGTCGGTCATGGCCAGCCCCTATGTCGAGATGGCACGCCTCAAGGGCGAGCCGGAAAAACGCGTCGTCGTGCGCCAGGCGCTGCCCAACGCGATCGGCCCCATTGCCAGCGTGGTCGCGCTGAACCTTGCCTACCTGATCTCGGGCGTCGTCGTGATCGAAGTCGTGTTCGTCTACCCCGGCGTCGGCCAGGCGATGATCGATGCGGTGCGCAATCGCGACGTTCCGGTCATCCAGGCCTGCGCGCTGATCTTCGCCGCGGCCTATATCGGTTTCAACCTGATCGCCGACATCATCTCGATCGTCAGCAATCCGCGCCTGCTGCATCCGCGTTGAGGGAGAAAGCCATGCAGCAAGGCCTTGAAGTCCGATCCGCCGCCCCCAGCCGGTTCGTGGGCGCGCTGAAGCTTGTCGGTTCCGCGCCGGCCAGCGCGAAGTTCGGCATGGTGGTCGTCGCCATCTACGCCCTCGTCGCCCTTTTCGCCCCGTTGCTGGCGCCTTACGGCGAAGTCGAGGTCGTCTCGCGCGTTCCCTTCGAGCCGTGGAGCGCCAGCCACCTGCTGGGAACCGATCAGCTCGGCCGCGATTTCCTGTCGCGCCTGATATTCGGCGCCCGCAATTCCATTTCGATCGCGCTGGTCACGACGGCCATATCCTTCGTCATCGGCTGCCTGCTGGGCGTCTTCGCCGCGCTGGTGGGAGGGATCGTCGATCAGGTGATCTCGCGCCTCGTCGACGCGCTGATGTCGGTTCCGGACCTGATCTTCACGCTGATGATCCTCTCGATCTTCGGCTCCTCGGTGTCGAACCTCATCCTGATCATCGCGGTTCTGACCTCGACGCGCTTCTATCGCATCGCGCGGGCGGCGGCGCTGAACGTCGCGAGCCTGGATTTCGTCGAACATGCCAAGGTGCGCGGGGAAAGCCTGCTTTGGATCGCGGTCAATGAGGTCTTTCCCAACATCCTGCCGTTGATCCTGTCGGAACTCGGCATGAGGTTCTGCTTCATCTTTCTCAATATCGCGGCCCTGTCGTTTCTGGGCGTGGGCATCCAGCCGCCGACGGCGGAATGGGGATCGATGGTCCGCGACAATGCGGCGCTGATCAACATGGGCGATATCACGCCCCTCATTCCCGCGGCTGCCATCGCCTTTCTGGCCATTGCGGTGAACTTCGTCGTCGACTGGCTCCTGAACCGGGCAAGCGGCCTGAGCGAGGAAGGATGAGACGATGAAGGGCCAGACCGTGACCGCGATGCCGACCGTACCTGTCATCGACATCGTCGACCTGAGGATAGAAGCGAAATCGAACGACCAGTGGTCGAAGATCGTCAACGGCGTCAGCCTGTCGATCCGCCCGGGCGAGGTGCTGGGACTTGTCGGCGAATCCGGCGCCGGCAAATCCACCGTCGGGCTGGCGGCGCTGGGGTATCTCCGCTCGGGCGCGAAGGTCACCGGTGGCGAGGTCCGCCTGTCGGGACAGAACATACTCGCCATTCCGGAAGAGGAGCGCCGCAAGTTCCGCGGCACCAAGGTCGCCTATGTCGCGCAGAGCGCGCAGGCGGCCTTCAATCCGGCCTATCGTCTCATGGACCAGATTATCATGGTCGCTGTCGACCGCGGCGGCCTGACGCGCGAAACGGCGCAGAAACGCGCGCTTGATCTGTTCCACGCGCTTCAGCTTCCCGACCCGCAGAATTTCGGCAGGCGCTATCCGCATCAGGTTTCGGGCGGGCAGCTGCAGCGTGCCATGGTCGCCATGGCCATGATCTGCAACCCGGCGCTGATCATCTTCGACGAGCCGACCACCGCGCTCGACGTGACCACCCAGGTCGAAGTCCTGATCTCGATCCGCAAGATCATCGAGAACTACCGTGTGGCGGCGATCTACATCACGCATGACCTGGCGGTCGTCGCCCAGGTCGCGCATCGGGTAGCGGTTCTTCGCTACGGCGAGGTGGTGGAGGAGGCGCCCATCGCGCAGATCATGGAGCGGCCCGTCCACCCCTATACGAAAAGCCTCTGGGCGGTGCATGAGATGCCGGTCGGCCACGGCGACCAGCATGGAGGCAAGGGCGCGCCGCTTCTGGCCGCGGCCGGCCTCTGCGCCTATTACGGCGATTTCCAGGTGCTGACCTCGATCGATATCGAGGTTGGGCGCGGCGAGACAGTTGCCTTGGTCGGAGAATCCGGTTCGGGAAAATCGACGCTGGGTCGCGTCATCGTCGGGCTTAAGGAGCTGTCCTCAGGGGAGGTGATCTATGACGGCAAGCCGTTGCCTGGCACCATACGCCGCCGGTCGCTGGAGACGCTGAAACAGATCCAGATCATTTATCAATCCGCCGATACCGCGCTTAATCCGCGCCAGACGGTTCGCAAGATCATCGGCCGCTCGCTGACGCTTTATCACGGGCTGCGTGGCGCTCGTCGCGAGGAACGGGTGCGGGAGCTGCTCAAGCTGGTCGAGATGAACGAAACGCATATCGATCGCACGCCCGGCCAGCTGTCGGGCGGACAGAAGCAGCGCATCGCCATAGCCCGCGCGCTCGCCGCGGACCCGAGACTGATCGTCTGCGATGAAATCACCTCGGCGCTGGACAAGGTGGTTCAGGCGGAAGTGCTGCGGATGCTGATGCGGCTGCAGGCCCGCCTGGGTGTCTCCTATCTCTTCATCACCCACGATATCGAGGTGGTGCGCGCCATCGCCGACCGCGTCGTCGTCATGCAGAACGGCCGGATCGTCGAACAGGGGGACAAGGATCAGGTCCTGGCCCAGCCCCAGGCCGCCTATACGCGCAAGCTGCTCGACTCTGTACCCGACATGGCGGTCGGCTGGCTGGACGGCATTGTCGCCGGGCGGGCGGCTTGAGCAACTTTCCAGGTTGCGGCGGGTGGCTGGGAGCGGGACAGAAATGCAATGGGGGCTGCCGGGATGGCCGTAAAGGAACGGGAATTCGACTACATCATCGTCGGCGCGGGATCGGCCGGATGCGTTCTGGCCGCGCGGCTGACGGAAGATCCCGACTGCCAGGTGTTGTTGCTCGAGGCCGGCGGCCGCGATCGTTCGTTGATGATGGCGATCCCGGCCGGTGTCTACAAGGTCTTCCATGACCCGCGCTTCAACTGGAACTACGAGTCCGAGCCACAGCCGGAACTCGCCGGTCGGCGCATTCCGGTGCCGCGCGGGCGCACTCTCGGCGGCTCTTCCTCCATCAATTCCATGGTCTATCTGCGCGGGCATCCGGCCGACTATGACGCATGGGCGGCGCAAGGGCTGACCGAGTGGAGCTTCGCGCATTGCCTGGCGTATTTCCGCCGGTCCGAGACATCCGATCGAGGCGCCTCGCTTTACCGTGGAGGCGACGGGCCGCTGCATGTGCAGCGGGGGCGCCTGCGATCACCGATCTTTGACGCGTTCGAAGAGGCCTCGGCCGCGGCGGGACACAGGTTGGTGGAAGACCTGAACGGTCCGGACGCCGTTGGAATAGGTCGGCTCGACAGCACCAAGGTCGGCGGCCGGCGTTGCAGCGCGGCGGTCGCGTATCTGCGCCCGTCTCTCTCGCGCGAGAACCTTTTCGTCGCGACCGGCGCATTGGTGCACCGCGTCGTCATCAAGGGCGAGCGCGCGACAGGCGTGGAATACTCCGAGGGCGGCGAAGTCCACACCTTGCGGGCGCGGCGCGAGGTCATCCTGTGCGGCGGCTCGATCAACTCGCCCCAGCTCTTGATGCTGTCGGGGATCGGTCCCGCGGACCACCTGCGCGGCTTCGGCATCGAGCCGCTGCTCGATCAGCCATATGTGGGAGCCAATCTGCAGGACCATCTGGACCTCGGCATGTCCTTCCGCTGCACGGAACCGGTGTCGCATGCCTGGATGGGATCGCCCTACGGCAAGTTGCGGGCAGGCCTGGAATGGATGATCCGGCAGTCCGGCCCCGCCGCTTCGAACATCTGGGAAATCGGCGGCTTTGCCCGGGCGATGGCGGACTCCGAACTGCCCACGGTTCACTACCACGTCGCGCCAATGAAGATCGACTCGAGGCCAGACGGCAGCTTCGGCCTCTCGCACGGCTTCGCCCTGCACCTGTCTCAACTGCGCCAGCGCAGCACCGGGCGTCTGGCGCTCAAAAGCGCTTCGCCGAAAGATGCGCCAAGGATCGATTTCCGGTTCTTCTCGCATCCCCGCGACGTCGTGGAGATGCGCGAGGGCGTGAAGGTGACGCGCGAGATCGCCATGCAGGCGCCCTTGAAGCGGTTGGGAACGTTGGAGGTGGCGCCGGGCGTGGCGGCGCGATCGGATGCCGAAATCGATGATGCCTTGCGCGCCTCGGTCAAGACCGAGTTTCATCCTTCCTGCACCTGCAAGATGGGGGTGGGCGAGGACGCCGTCGTCGATCCGCAATTGAAGGTGCGCGGCATCGAAGGATTGCGCGTGGTCGACGCTTCGGTGATGCCGCATGTCGTGGGCGCCAACCTGAACGCGACGGTGATCATGATCGGGGAGAAGGCGTCAGACATGATGCGCGGTCGGCGCGCGCTGGATCCGGTGCCTGTCGGCACGCAGCCCGATGGGCTGGTGCGCGAAATCCTCAATCTGCGGGTGGCTTGACCGCCTCCCTCGCCGTGAACAGGCCGCGTTGGAGGCGCTGGTCCTCGATGGCGGCGAACTCGGTCAGCAGCCAGTCCCGCACCTTCTGAACCTCTGGTCGCCTGGCCGCCGAGCGGCGCGCGACGAGTTGATAGAAGGTGCCGGTCTGCAGCAGGGTCCGCCCCGCCGGCACGAGGCCGTCCGAGAGGACTTCCCCCGCAACCACGTGCCACCAGCCAAGCGCGACGGTCTGGCCCTTGATCGCGCCCTGGACGACCAGCGCGTAGTCGGAAAACGTCAGCTCCGTCGCTTCGCGCATCGGGCCAAGGCCAACCGCGGCCAGAAAGGTCGGCCAGGGAATGCGCATCTTGCCAATGAGGCTCGCCAGGATGTGGCCTTTCAGTCCGCCCGGGCCGTCGATCGGTCCATGCGCCCGCAGATAGCCGGGACTGCAGACCGGAATGACGACTTCTTCCACGAGTGGCCAGGTCTCGATTTCGTCGCCATCGGGGAATGCGTAGCGAACGCCGATATCCGCGCCCCCGAGGGGACCATGAGGCTCGCCGTGAATGAGATCGAGGCGGATCTGAACTCCGGGCACCTCATGGCGGAATTTGTCGAAACGCGGCATCAGCCAGTGTATCGCGAAGGCCGAGGTAACCGACAAGGTCACCACGTCGCCTGCATTGGCGCTGGCCTGTATGTCGCAGACCGCTTCCTCGATGCGATCGAACCCCTGCCGGACGGCGCGCTGCAGCGCGCGGCCCTCCTCGGTCAGTTCGAGCCCCGTCGAACGGCGCAGGAACAGTTTCGCGCCAAGACGGTCTTCCAGCCTGGAGATCATCCGGCTGATCGCCGGCTGCGTTACGTTGAACTCCCGCGCCGCGAGCGTGAAGTTCCGGTGCCGCGCCGCCGCCTCGAACATGAAAAGTGCGCCCGTCGAGGGCAACCTGGCGCGCAGCGACATAACGGCTCTGGTTCCCAAGGTATGACTTCAAGTTATAGTGTGCCTATAATTTCTGCCGTGAGCAAGCACTCCCCGGCTGGTAATCTGACTTCAAATTTGGACGGGTGGGCACCGGTCCTGCCAAAGGGCATTTCATGTCTGACGCTTTTCCTCACCTCTTTTCGCCGCTGGACATTCGCGGTCACGTCATCCGCAATCGCATTCTTTCCACCGGACACCAGACTTATCTGGCGCGAGGCAACCTGCCCGGCGAGGACATGGTCGCCTATCACGAAGCGCGCGCGAAAGGCGGTGTCGGGCTCATCGTCAACGAGGCCGCGCGCTTCCATGCCTCGACGCTTGGCGAGGCGCCTGACCTGGCGCTTCTGAGCGATGACGCGATCCCGCATTACGCTCGGCTTGCGGCCGCCGTGCACCGGCACGGCGCCAAGCTGTTCGGGCAGCTGTCGCATTCCGGCAGGGTCACGCGGCGCATGATGAACGGGATGCGCGGCGTGGTCTTCGCGCCCTCGTCGACGCCGGAGAACCGGTTCCATGTCGTCCCGCGCGAGATGCCGACCGAGATGGTGGCCGAGATCATCGCCTCCGCCTCGGAAAGCGCGCGGCGCTACGCCGAAGCCGGCTATGACGGTGTCGAACTCATGGCAAGCCATGGCCTGTTGTTCGCGCAGTTCCTCAATCCCGGGGTAAACCGCCGCCAGGATATCTACGGCGGCTCGGCCGAGAACCGGCTTCGCCCCTTGCGCGAAAGCCTGATTGGCGTGCGTCGCGCCGTCGGGGACGGCGTCGCGGTGGGCCTGCGCATCTCAGCCGATGAGGCCGATGAGGGCGGCCTGGATCAGGAAACCGTGCTCGGCATCTGCCGCCAGCTTTCGGAGGAAGGCCTGGTGGACTACGTCAACACCACGCTGGGCACGATGGCGAGCCTGGGCGGTTCCATCCATGTGGTGCCGCCGATGGAGATTCCGACGGCCTATGTAGTTGCCAAGGCGGCGGCCATTCGGGCCTCCGTTTCGGTCCCGGTTTTCGTTGCGGGCCGCATCAACCAGCCCCAGATCGCCGAGAGCGTGCTCGCGGCCGGCGAGGCCGATATGTGCGGCATGACGCGCGCGCTGATCGCCGATCCCGACATGCCGCGCAAGGCGCGCGAGGGGCGTTCGGACGAAATCCGAGCCTGCATCGGTTGCAACCAGGCCTGCATCGGTCATTTCCATGCCGGCTATTCGATTTCCTGCATCCAGAATCCTTCCACGGGCAGGGAGTTGCGTCTTCCCGCGGCGGCGCCGGCCGCCGTCCGACCGTTGAAGGTGCTGGTGGCTGGCGGCGGCCCGGCCGGGATGAAGGCGGCGGTCACCGCCGCGGAGATGGGACACAAGGTGATCCTGTCGGAAGCGGCGCCGCGTCTCGGCGGACAGGCGCTGCTGGCGCAGCTTTTGCCAGATCGTCTGGAATTCGGCGGCCTGGTCACCAATCTCGCCACGGAACTGGCGCTGCGGCAGGTCGACGTGCGGCTGAACAGCCGTGTCACCCGGGCTCTGGTCGAGACGATCGCCCCCGACGGCGTCATCGTCGCGACAGGGTCGGCTCCGGTCGGGACGGAGATCGAAGGACATGAAGCCGGCCATGTCATAGAGGCGGCGGACCTGCTGGCGGGCAGGGCGGCGCCAGGCGCGCGCGTGGTGGTGGCGGACTGGCGCTGCGACTGGATCGGCATCGGCGTCGCGATGCAGTTGAGCCGCAAGGGACATCATGTGCGTCTGGCGGTGAATGGCATATGCGCCGGGCAAAACCTGCAGCAATATGTACGCGATCACTGGGCTGGGAAACTGCATGAGGCAGGGATCGAGATCATCCCCTATGCCCGGCTTTTTGGTGTCGATGGCGATACCGCCTATTTCCTGCACGGAGCGAGCGGCCAACCGATCGTAGTGGATGGGGTCGACACTGTGGTGCTCGCATCAGGCAATGCGCCGGACATGGCGCTGGAGCGTGAGCTGGGCGGCGGCACGGACGTACCGTTCGTCACCATCGGCGACTGCACGATCGCCCGCAGCGCCGAGGAGGCGATCTATGATGGCGTCGCCGCGACGCGCGCGTTTCTTGCCCAGGTGGCCGGGAACGTTGCCACCTTGTCCAAAGACGCCCGTTGACCGTTTCGTCCTTTTGCCCGCGCCGGTCGTGGCGGCGCGTTGCGTCGGACTTCGATCGCGGATTGTCCATGTTTCGCCAAGAGCCTTCGAATCATCGCGAGGACGAAGCAAGGTCGTACCTCCAGCGTTGATCAGGAGTACATTGTCGCGGCGTTGCCGCTTTGAATGGACATAGGTGTACATTCGCGCTAAGTAAGCGCCTCGCGTTGCTCACCGGTGTTCGGCGACCAGCGGCAAAGCAGGTGTTTGAGGGGCGATCGATGCACAAGCTCGAGCTGGAGAGGGGGCAGTCAGGCCTTACGACGAAGCAATGCATCTTGCCTGTGACGATGGCTTGAGCGCATGACGCGACGTTATTCGGCGCTTTCGCTCTTCAAGGAAGGCATTGCTGGTCAGACCGGATGGGTGAAGGCCTGGCGCTCCCCAGATCCGAAGCCGCGCTATGACGCCATCGTCATCGGGGGCGGCGGGCACGGCCTGGCAACGGCGTTTTATCTGGCGAAGAATCACGGCGTCACCAACGTGGCCCTGCTGGAAAAGGGTTGGATCGGCGGCGGCAACACCGGCCGCAACACCACAGTGGTGCGCTCCAACTACTTCTATCCCGAAAGCGCGGCGATCTACGGGCTGGCGCACAGCCTCTACAAGACGCTTTCGAAGGATCTGAACTACAATGTGATGCTTTCCCAGCGCGGCATCCTCACGCTCGCGCACAGCGAAGCGGCGATGGAAACCGCGGCGCGCTCCGTGAACGCCATCCAGGTCAACGGCATCGATTGCGAATTGTTCTCCGTCGAGGACGTTCGCCGCGTCGTGCCGATCTACAATTTCAGCCCGGATGCCCGCTTTCCGGTCTATGGCGGCACCTGGCAGCCGAGCGGAGGCACTGCCCGGCATGACGCCGTAGCCTGGGGGTACGCGCGCGCGGCCAGCCGCCTCGGCGTCGACATCATCCAGAACTGCGAGATCACCGACTTCATCATCGAGAACGGGCGTTGCCGCGGCGTCGTCACGTCACAAGGTCCGATCCGAGCCGAGCGGACGGGCATGGCGGTGGCCGGCCATTCGTCGGTGCTGGCGGCGAAGGCGGGATTCCGGCTGCCGGTCAATTCCTACGCGCTGCAGGCCTGCGTGTCCGAGCCGGTCAAGCCGATCATCGACACGGTGGTGATCTCGCCGGACACCGGCGTCTATGTCAGCCAATCGGACAAGGGCGAACTGGTGATCGGCGGCGCGCTCGACCGCATCCCGTCCTACGGCCAGCGTGGCAACCTGCCGGTGCTGGAAAGCGTGATCGCCGGCATGCTCGACATGTATCCGATCTTCGGCCAGTTGAAGATGATGCGGCAATGGGCCGGCATCGTCGACGTGGTCCCGGATTCCTCGCCCATCATCGGCGAGTCGCCGCTGCCCGGCCTCTTCCTCAATTGCGGCTGGGGCACGGGCGGCTTCAAGGCGATCCCCGCCGGCGGCACACTACTCGCCCATCTGCTTGCCACCGGCCAGCACCACCACATCAGCCGGCCTTTCGATCTCGACCGCTTCGCCCGCGGCCGCCTGGTCGACGAGGCCGCCGGCTCCGGCATTGCCCATTGAAGGTGTAGAAAGATGCAGCTCTTTCCCTGTCCGTTCTGCGGGCCGCGCGAAGAAAGCGAGTTTCACTATGGCGGCGAGGCCGGCAACCTTCGGCCTGACGGCGGCGACGTGACGGCCGAGCGCTGGGCAGGCTATCTCCACATGCGCGACAATCCCAAGGGCCCGACCCGCGAGATCTGGGTGCACCTGACCTGCGGCGAGTTCTTCGCGATGAGCCGCGACAGCGTCAACCACAAGGTGTCGGGTTCCTCCGCGCTCGGTGAAACGGAGCACGGCGCATGAGCGCTTCCCGTCTCGCCAATGGCGGCAGCGATATCGATCGCGTCCGCCCGCTGACCTTTACTTTCGATGGCAGGCGCGTCGAGGGTTTTGTTGGCGATACGATCGCGTCTGCGTTGCTCGCGAGCGGCCAGGCCGTTGTCGGCCGCAGCTTCAAATACCATCGGCCGCGCGGCATCTGGGGCTCTGGCGTCGAGGAGCCCAACGCGCTGGTCGATGTCGAGAGCGCGGCCGGCCGCGTGCCGAATGCACGGGCGACGACCGTGCAAGCCGCCGACGGCATCAAGGTCAGGAGCGTCAACGCTTCGCCGACGGCCGCGACCGACCGCAACGCGGTTCTGGATCGCTTCGCCCGCTTCCTGCCCGCTGCCTTCTACTACAAGACCTTCATGTGGCCGGACTGGCACCTGTTTGAGCCGCGCATCCGCGCCATGGCCGGGCTTGGCGTCGTCGACAGCGGCTGGAAGCCGCGCCAGGTCTCGGACCAGATCAACCATCATTGCGACGTCCTTGTGGTCGGCGCCGGGCCTGCGGGCCTTGCCGCGGCAGCCAGCGCGGCGGCGGCCGGCCACTCGGTCGTCCTGGTCGACGACAGGACGCATCCCGGCGGGTCGCTGCGTCACCGCGCCGGCGAAATCGATGGCATCGAGGGCAAGGCGTGGGTCGATGCGACAGTTGGCAGGCTGAAGAGCGCGGGCCAGTTGGTCCTGAGCGATACGACCGCCTTCGGCCTCTACGATCACAATCTGGTCGCGCTCAACCAGCGGCACTCCGACGGTCGGCCGGACACGCTCTGGCGCGTGCGGCCCCGCCGCATCGTGCTGGCGACGGGCGCGATCGAACGGCCCGTGCCGTTCGCCAACAACGACCTTCCGGGAATCCTCTCCGCCGATGCGGCGCTCAGCTATCTGCGCCGGCATGGCGTGCTTGTCGGCCGCGAGATCGTGGTCGCGACCAACAACGACAGTGCCTATGAGCCGGCTTCCGCGCTGGCGGCGGCCGGCGCCTCGGTGACGGTGGTCGATTGCCGGCGCGATGGGGATGCGCAAGCGGGTAGCGGTGTTCGCGTTCTGGCGGGGCGCACGGTCGCGGCAGCGCGCGGGCGCAATGCCGTCCAGGGCGTCCTGCTGGACGACGGCACGACGCTTGTCGCCGATTGCGTTCTCGTCTCTGGCGGCTGGACACCCACCGTGCACCTGTTCTCGCAGGCGAAAGGCAAGCTCGGCTGGAGCGATCGACTGGCGGCTTTCATTCCCGGCGAAGCCGTCGAAGGGATTGGCGTCGCCGGCGCCGTCGCCGGCACGGTCTCGCTTTCGGACGCGTTGAGCAGCGGCGCCGCGGCCTCCGGTGATTTCGGCTCATCGTCGCCGGCGCCGCGCGGCACGGGCGCGGAAGCAACGCTCGGCGTCGTCAGCCTGTGGCCGAAACCCAAGGCCAGGGGCCGCGTCTGGATCGACTACCAGAGCGACGTCACCGCCAAGGACGTCGAGCTTGCGGCGCGGGAGAACTTCGTCTCGGTCGAGCACCTGAAGCGTTACACCACGCTCGGCATGGCGACCGACCAGGGCAAGACCTCGAACCTGAACGGCCTGGCGCTGCTGGCGGACATCACCGGGCGCGGCATCCCCGAGGTAGGCACCACGACCTATAGGCCGCCCTTCACGCCTGTCCCGTTTGCCAGCCTGGTCGGTTCGCGCCGGGGCAGCATGCACAATCCGGTTCGCCGTCTGCCGCTGGAGGCGAACCATCGCGCCGCCGGCGGAGTGTTCCAAGAATATGGCGGCTGGCTGAGGCCTGCCTATTATGGCGGCGGTGAAGCCGGCGCCTCGATCCAGGAGGAGGCGCGGCGCGCCCGGCAGTCGGTCGCGCTCTTCGACGGCTCGACGCTGGGCAAGATCGAGGTGATCGGCCCGCGCGCGGCCGAATTCGTCGACTTCATCTACTACAACACCATGTCGACCCTGAAGCCGGGCCATTGCCGCTACGGCTTCATGCTCTCCGAAAACGGCGTCGTCTTCGATGACGGCGTGCTGGTCCGCCTGGACGAGCATCGCTTCGTCGTGTCCTGCTCGTCGTCACATGTCGCCGCGGTCCACGCGCGCCTCGAAGAATGGCGGCAAGACCGCTTCGGCCGCGAGGCGGTCTATATCCACAACGCCACCGCGCAATACGCGACCTTGACCGTGTCGGGTCCGAACGCGCGCGGGCTGATGGAAGCGCTCGATCTGGGAGTTGCGCTGGACGATGCCAGCCTGCCGCACATGGCTGTCGCCGCCGGCCGCTTCGCCGGCGACGAGGTGCGCATCGCCAGGGTCTCCTTCACCGGCGACCGAAGCTACGAAATCTCCATCCGCGCCGACAGGGCGGAGGCGCTGTGGGCGAGGATGCAGCAGGAGGGCCGGGCCTTCGACGCCGTGCTGCTCGGGCTGGAATCGCTGATGATCCTGCGCGCCGAGAAGGGATACATCGTCATCGGCAAGGACACCGACGGCAACGTCATGCCACACGACCTGGGCGTCGCGGGGCCACGGACCAAACGCACAGGTGAGTTCGTAGGCCGGCGCTCGCTTTTCACCGAAGCGGGCAACAGCACGGATCGCAATCAGCTCGTTGGCCTTGCGCTGCGCGAAGGCGAGGCGCCGCTGGCGACCAGCGCGCATGGCGTGGAGAAGCGCGAGGGGCGGCTCAGAAGCATCGGCTTCGTCACCTCCAGCTATCAGAGCCCGACCCTGGGACGCCCGGTTGCCCTGGCGCTCATCGAACGCGGCGCGGCGCGGCATGGCGAAACAATCGACATTCAGCATCTTGGCGTTGTCCGACAGGCGACCATCGTCGCGCCCTGCGCCTTCGATCCGGAAGGGAGGCGGCTCCATGCGTAACCTTGCCGAAAAGTGGCCGGAAGCGCCCGACTTCGCCACCGCGACGCTGAACAAGGATGGCGTGACCGTGCGGACAGTTGGCGGGTTGAACCAGCTTCTGGTCAGCGGCAACCTTGCGGCCTGGTCGAAGGCTTCGGGGCTTGCCGGCGAAGGCGTTGGAGCCGGCGCAATTGCCAGCGGCGACAAATACATGGTTCGGATCGCTCGCGACCGCCTTCTTGCGGTCGGCGAACAGCCGTTCTCCGTCGCCGTCGGCTGGCACGCGGCCGGTTTCGCGGTCACTGTCATGGATGCCGGACTGCATGTGTTCGAGGTCGAGGGGCCGGACCTGGATCGCCTGATCGCCAGGGGCACGGCGCTCGATCCGGGAGCGGCAAGCCGCTCGGCTTCGATCCTTTTTGCCGGCGTCGGCGTTCTGTTCTACCGGTTCACCAGCCCCGATCGGGCGCGCCTTCATGTCGACCGGGGGCTTGCCCCCTATCTTTGGGAGTGGCTCGAACAAGCGCAAGTATTGTAGCGAGGTGGTTTCAGGTCTATCTAGCCGGCGTTCAATCTTGGCCGGTCCGCTATGCTCTCCGATTCCAGTGCTGATGAAGTCGTGCGGCGGGCCGGCCTGATCGGCAACACCAAGGTGACGCGCGAGGACTGGATGAAGCTCGCGCTGGAGACGCTGATCTCCGAGGGGGTCGAGGCGGTGCGCGTGCTCGCGCTCGGGCAGAAACTCAACGTCTCCCGTTCCAGCTTCTACTGGTATTTCAAGAGCCGCCAGGATCTGCTGGACCAGCTCCTCGACTATTGGCGAAGCAACAACACCCGTTTCATCGTCGAGCAGGCCGGCCGGCCAGCGGTGTCGATCACGCAGGCCGTGCTCAACGTCTTCGAGTGCTGGCTGGATGAATCGCTGTTCAATCCGCGACTGGATTTCGCCGTGCGCGCCTGGTCGCGCCAGTCCGCCGGAGTGCACCGGATCGTCAACGAGGAGGACGACACGCGGGTCGACGCCATCCGGGCGATGTTTTCACGGCACGGCTATGCCGACACGGAAGCGTTCGTGCGGGCTCGCGTGCTGTACTTCACGCAGATCGGCTATTACTCGCTCGAGATCGTCGAGCCGGTAAGCAACCGTCTGTTCCTGACGCCGGCC
Organism: Hyphomicrobiales bacterium; assembly: GCA_003963455.1. GTDB lineage: Bacteria > Pseudomonadota > Alphaproteobacteria > Rhizobiales > Rhizobiaceae > Mesorhizobium. The sequence continues at coordinate 38,027 of RXJA01000188.1, read as the reverse complement.
TACCTGCTCACGCACACCGGCAAGGAACCCCGCACGGGAGAGGTCGAGGCCTTTGCCGAGAAGATGCTCCCGAGAAACCCTGGCTGAAGATGCCCGCCACCCGCGATCGCTTCAATTCAGATCGCGTGGAAATTCCTTGACCTCTTGGCGATCGACCACGGCCTCGTCACCGGCGCGCGCGATGAGATGCGTTTCCATGCGCCAGACATCGCGCAACGCGCGCACCGTGGCGGAAACCGAAACGCCGGCCTTCCAGTCGCCGCGCGAATAGGTCTTGTCCCATGTCACGGTCCCCCGCGCCGAGTTCGGATCGTCCGGATGGACGACGAAGATCTCGGTCTGTCTCTGCGACAGGGTCATGCCGGTGTGGGGGTGGCGCACCGTCCCAGCGTCACTGACGATGGTGTAGGTGGATTCCCCGGTGATCTGGTCCGTGCTCACCTCGCGCCGGAAAGGTTCGCCCGCCTTGATCACTTCCTGCACCATCGGCGTGGCGCTTTCCGGTCCCTTGAATGCCGCAAGCGTTGCATCGAGCGGCTGCGGCTTGCGTACCGGCAAGATCAGCCTGCTGCCGGCACAATGGATCGACAATGTCGCGTTCTCCGGCCCCGGGAAGACGATCGGCCAATGCGCCGTCGCAATGGCAAGCCGGATGCGCTGACCCTTCTCGAAGCGCTGGCCGCAACAGCGCAATTTGATGCGCACCGTTTCGGCCTTGCCCGGTGTCATCGGCTTGAGATCGAGATCGTCATGCCGATGCGTGAGGTTGAGGATGCCGTAGCTGACGCGCGAGGCCGCGCCGTCTTCGAGCACGAGCGACAGGGTCGCGGACATCAGCGCGACGGGCTTGTCTGAGGCGAGCTTTACCGCGAACTCCGGGAAGCCGAGGATCTCCACGGCTTCCTCCAACGGCTCGGTTTCAAAGACAAGCGCGTTACCGGCTTCCATGCGCTGATCGATCGGCAAGGTCGGCAGAACGCCGTAGCCGCACCACGCGCCCGACGAGAGCCCCGCCGTCATTGGCGAACGGATCGTCAGCACGTCGTCGCTGTCGGCGTCTTCGGCAAGACGGCCTGGCGACAAGGCAAGCGAGCGCTCGCCGACACCAGGACCCGGCCAGGACGGCTCGGCGATCCAGCGGCCGGGGCGTTCGTCATAGATCGCCGCCGGCGGCGCCGGCTCCTGCATCCAGGCGCGCAACATCGGTTCGCCGGCGATGCCAGTGTCGATGCCCTTGAGATACTGGTCCCACCAGCGCAGACACTCCTTGAGAAAGCCCATGCGCGGCCCCGGCATGGCGAAGTGCGGGTATTTGTGGCCCCACGGCCCGATCAGTCCCTTGCGCACACCCGGCAGGTGTTCAAGCATGCGGAAGATCGGGTTCGGATAACCGTCCGCCCAGCCGCCGACCGCGTAGACCGGGATCTCGACGTCGGCATAGTCCTCGCAGATCGAGCCGTGCTTGTAGAAGTCGTCGCGGCGCTGATGCTCGAACCAGTCCTGCATCCAGATGCCGTTGCCGTTGAGACGACCCTCCCACATCTGGCGCCAGCGGTCGCCGACGATCAGCGGATCGGGCGGCGTCATGGCGATTGCCCAGGCGGTGGTGCCCCACATCAGATTGTCACACATCTGCGCGCCGCCAAGATAATGGACGTCGTCATTGTAGCGGTCGTCGGTGGAGCAGAGCGAGATGACGGCCTTCAGCGCCGGCGGACGGCGGGCGGCAACCTGGAGCCCGTTGAAGCCGCCCCAACTGATGCCGATCATGCCGACCGTGCCCGAGCACCACGGCTGCTTCGCCAGCCATTCGATGACGGCGAGGCAGTCGTCCTGTTCCTGCTTCAGATATTCGCCCTTGCACACGCCTTCGCTGTCGCCGGTGCCGCGCATATCGACCCGCACGCCGGCATAGCCGTGGCCGGCGAAATAGGGATGGGTCAGCGCATCGCGCTCCACGGTCCCGTCGCGCTTGCGATAGGGCAGGTATTCGAGGATGGCCGGCACCGGATCGGCCTCAGCGTCCTCCGGCAGCCAGATGCGGGCGGCTAGCTTCACGCCGTCCGTCATCGGGATCCAAAGGTTCTCGATCTCGCGCACCTTGCGCGGGAATTCGGTGACCACGCGGATGTCTTTCATCGGACGGACCTTCTTTAACTTGCGGCGGTTGCCTCGATGGCGCTTGGGCCGGCATTGAGTGGGAAGTGACAGGTCAGCCGGCTCGAGCCGACCGCGGACGGGGCAGGGGCCTGCGTTCGGCAGATGGCTTGCGCGAACGGGCAGCGGGTATGGAACTCGCATCCCGATGGGCGGTCCAGCAGCGACGGCACTTCGGCGGGAAGCGCGATGCGATTGTGGACCTTGTCCGGATCTGGCTCGGGGTTCGCGGAAAGCAGCGCGGCCGTATAAGGATGATGCGGCGCCTGGAAGATCGCTTCCGTGTCGCCTTCCTCGACGAAGCGTCCAAGATACATCACGGCCATCCGATCGGCGATCTGCCGCACGACGTGCAGGTTGTGCGTGATGATGAGCATCGACAGGCCCATGCGGTCGCGCAGGTCGTTGAGCAGGTTGAGCACCTCGCCCTGGATCGACACGTCAAGCCCGGCGGTCGGCTCGTCGGCGATGATCAGCACCGGATCGAGCGCGACGGCCCGTGCGACGCCGACCCGGCGCGCCTGTCCGCCGGAAAGCTGGTGCGGGTAGCGCTCGGCGAAATCGCGCGGCAGCCCGACCAGGGCAAGCAGGCGCTCCACCTCGGCGTCGAGGCTGCGGCCGGACAGACCGTGGATGGCGAACGGTTCCGCCAGCAGCGAGCGGACGCTGAGCCGCGGCGACAGCGAGCCGACCGGATCCTGGAACATCATCGACATCTTGCGCCGCAGCGGCTTCCACTCGGCCCTGTTCAGGTCGCGCAGTTCCCGGCCCTCGAAGCGGATCGAGCCGCCGGCCACCGCCTGCAGGCCGTCGACGGCTCGCGCGAGCGTGGTCTTGCCCGATCCGGATTCGCCGACCAGCGCAAGCGTCTGGCCGCGCTCCAGAGTGAAGCCGACGCCAGCCACAGCCTCGATTTCCTTGCGGCGGCCGGCCAGCGCGCTCACTGCGCCGCCGATGCGGAAACGCACCCGAAGGTCGGAAACCGAGAGCAGCGGCTCAGTCGTCATGCGGCCGCTCCGGTGGTCTGATCGGTGTGCCAGCATCGCGCGACATGCGCGCCGCCGATCGGGGCGTCCGGCGGCATGCTGGAGCAGACCGCGTCGGCGAATTCGCAGCGCGCCTGGAAGACGCAGCCCGTGGGACGGTTGCGCAGGTCGGGCAGCGTGCCGGGAATAGTGGGCAGCCGCGGTTCGCGATGCGAGAGTCTGGCCGGATCGCAGGCGAGCAGCTTTTTCGTGTAGGGGTGGCGCGGGTTGTGGAAGATATCGCGGGTCGAGCCGCGCTCGACGACCTCGCCGGCATACATGACGATCATCTCGTCACAGAGCTCGGCGATGACGCCGAGATGATGCGAGATGAACAGTACCGAGCAGCCGATCTGCTTCTGCAGGTCCTTCAGCAGTTCGATGATGGCCACCTCGAGCGTCGCGTCGAGCGCCGTCGTCGGCTCGTCGGCGATCAGCAGCGAGGGCCGCATCAGCAAGGCCATCGCGATCGCGATACGCTGCTTCATGCCGCCTGAGAATTCGTGCGGAAACTGCGCCAGCCGGCGCTCGGGGTCGGGGATGCGGACCTTGCGCAGCATATCGATCGAGCGCGCGTCCTTTTCCTTGCGCGACAGGCCCGACCGGTACTGGATGTCGCGCATCTGCCGGCCGACGGAAAGCACGGGGTTGAGCGCGCCCATCGGATCCTGGAACACGGTCGCGATCTTCTGTCCGCGCAGCGCCCGCATGCCGGCGCTGTCGAGACGGACGAGATCGCTCTTGTCGTCGAAAAGGATCTGGCCCGACGTGACCGTGCCATTGTCGGCGAGCAGGCCGAGAATGGCGTTGATCAATGTCGATTTTCCGCAGCCGGACTCGCCGACGACGCCCACGATCCTGTTCGCCGGCACATCGAGGTTCACCTTGCGCAGCGCTTGCAGGGTGCCCGCGTCCGTCGCGAAATCGACGCTCAGGTCCTTGACGTCGAGGACAGTCATGCGCGCCTCTTCAGCCTGGGATCGAAGACGTCGCGCAGGGTCTCGCCGAGAAAGGTGAAGCCGAGCGTGGTGAGGATGATCGGCAGGCCTCCCGCGATGACGATCCAGTAGGAATCGCGGATGTTGACAAAGCCGTCGTTGAGGATCGCGCCCCAGCTTGGAAGAGGGGGTCTCACGCCGAGGCCGAGAAAGCTCAACCCGGCCTCGATCGCCACGACGACAGGGATATCCATCGACGCCAGGATGAGGATCGGGCCGATGACGTTGGGCAATATGTGGACGGTGAGAATGCGCGCGGTGCCCGCGCCCATCGAGCGCGCCGCCATCACATGCTCTGCGGACTTCAGGACGAGCGTCTGTGTGCGGATGATACGGGCATAGCCGGGCACATTGACCAGAACGACCACGATCAGCACCGAAAGCAGCGAAGGTCCCGTCAGCGTCACCAGCGTCAGCGCCAGCATCACCGTCGGAAAGCTCTTGATGGCGTCGAAGAGCAGCAGCATCAGATTGTCGAGCCAGCGCGGCCCGTAGCCGGCGATCAGGCCGAGCATGATGCCGCCGATGAGCGACAGTCCGGTTGCCCCGAGCGCAATGGCCAGCGCGATGCGGCCGCCATGGAGCACGCGCGAGAACAGGTCGCGTCCGAGATGGTCCGTGCCGAGCAGGTGATGCAGGCTCGCGGGCGCGAAGCGCTCGGCGGGGGCGAGTTTCGTCGGTGGATAGCTGGTAAGCACGTCGGCAAAGAGAGCCGAGAGAACGACGATCACGACCAGGGTGAGGCCGAACGCGCCGAGCGGCTCGCGAACGATGCGCCGAAGCACGCGGCCGATCCTGGCGACGCGCTGCCGCGATGGCCGGTCAATCAAGACTTGTTCTGACACGGGGGTCCAACGCACCAATGAGGATGTCGGCGAGAGCGTTTACCGCGACGAAGAAAACGGTGGTCACCAGCACGGCGCCGGTGACGACCGGATAATTGCGAACCGAGATCGCCTCGTAGACCAGTTTGCCGATGCCTGGGCGGGCAAAGACGATCTCGGCGAAGACGGCCGACGACACCATGTTGCCGATGCCGACGCCCAGCAGTGTGACGGTCGGCAGGATGGCGATACGCAAGGCATAGGAATAGGTGATGCGCCTGTCGGTCAGGCCGAAGGCCCGGGCGGTACGGATGTGAGGCGCTTCCAGCGTCTCGAGCATGGAGGCCCGCACCATGCGCGCGATGTAGCCGACCCAGCCGATGCCGACCGCGAGCGAGGGCAGGATAAGATGCTTCAACTGGCTGCCGAGATTGCCTGGCTCGCCGGCGCCGATGGCCGGCAGCCACTGCAGGGCGACCGCGAAGATCAGAAGCGAGTAGATCGCGATGACGAAGGACGGCACCGCGATGACCGCGACCGAAAGAACACCGATGACGCGGTCGACGAAACCGCCCCGCCGGACCGCGGCGATGCAGCCCAGGGGAATGCCGAGCAGCACCGACCACGAAATCGCTCCCGCGACCAGCGCCAGGGTGAAGGGCAATTGCTCGAAGACGACGTCGAACACCGGCCGTCCCGAGAGGATCTCGGTGCCCAGATCGCCGCGCAGCGCGGAGAAATAGAACCGCGCGAACTGCGCCCAGATCGGCTGGTCCAGGCCCATGCGACTGCGCAATGCCTGGACCATCTCGGGCGTGGCTCGCGGGCCGAGCGCCACCGATGCGGGATCGCCCGGGATCACATAGATCATGGCGAACAGTATCGCCATCGCGACACTCACGATGACGATACCCAGTCCGAGCCGTTTCAGTGCGTAGCGGAGCATATCAGGATCCGGCCGATCCGCTCCGCGCCGTGCCGAGGTCTTTCATCACGTCAGGCTGGCTTGAAGTCCGCGAAGCAGGGCTCGCCGTTGGGCTTCAGCGCGGCGGCAACACTCTTGCGGTACATCACGCCGGTGACCTCGTGGGTAAGGAAGACGTAGCAGCCGCTTTCCTCCATCAGGTCCTGCATCTTCTTGTACATGACATCGCGCTTGGCCGGATCGAGCTCGACCTTGCCGTCGGTGACCAGCTTGTCGAACTCCTCGCTGCTGAACTGCTCCCAGTTCCAGACGCCGATCTGGCTGCGGGTAAACCACTCCGTCGCCCAGCTCGGATCCGGCTGCATCGAGAAGCGCGACAGCACCATCTGGAGCTTCTTGTAGTAGGGGTTTTCCTTGGAGCCGAGCGTCCAGAACGTGCCGCTGTCGTTCTGCTTGATCTCGACGTTGATGCCGATGTCCTGCAGGTTTGCCTGTAAGACCTGCGCTGCCGACAGTCGCTCCGCCTTGTTGAGGATGTCGAGCGTGATGGTCGCGCCGCTGGCCCCGGCCTTGTTGACCAGCTCACGCGCCTTGTCGGGATCGTATTCGAAGAGGTTCTTCTCGCGGTGGCCGACCAGGCCTGGCGCGATGATGCCGGTCGAGGTGGCGGCGGCGCCGAAATAGGCCGCATCCACGACGGCCTTGCGGTCGACGCCATATTGGACGGCGCGGCGCACATCGGGATTGTCGAAGGGTGCCGCTGTCTGGTTCATGCCGAGCCAGACGAAGGCCAGCGAGGGCTTCTCGACCACCACAGTGTCCGCCGGGGGCGTTTCCTTCAGCCGCTTGATTGAGGATACCGCGGTCCAGGTGTAGTCGAGATCGCCCGCCTCATAGCCGAGCTCGGCCGTCTTCTCGTCCTCGATCGGATGGACGTGGATTTCGTCGTAGCCGCCCTGCTCATACTTCCAGTCCGGGTTGCGGACGAGCACGGTGCGCTGCTTTGGCGACCATTCCTTGAGCAAATAGGGGCCCGACTGCGCGACGGGCTTCACACCAAGCTTCCCGCCGGCCTCCGTTACCGCGCGCTTGGACAGGATCGTGCTCGACGGCGTTGGCAATGTCGAGGTCCAGAGCGGCGCGAAGGCTTCCTTGAGATGGATGATGCCCGAGAGCTTGTCCTTGACCTCAACCTCCTTCAGCGTTGCCCAGTCGCCGGCATAGGGAGACTTGTTGGCGGGATCGGCGATGCGCTCGATCGAGAACTTCACGTCTTCCGCCGTCATCTGACCGAAGCCGTCGGTGAAGCCGATATTGTCACGCAGCTTGAAGGCGATGGTCAGCGGATCGAGCTGCTCGATCTTTTCCACGGCCATGGGCTTCCAGCCCCAGCTGTCGCCGGGCGTGGTGACGACCAGGCCGGCGAAGATCACGCTGGTGATATCGCCTTCGGGAGCGGCGAGGCGAAAGGCCGGGTCGAGCGTCTGGATGTCGCTATAGGATCGCACCTTGAGGATGGACCCCGCAGCCTGCGAGCGTTTCGTGGAATAGATCAGCGAGGCGAGGCCGAGCGCGCCGGCGCCGGCCAGCACGCCGCGGCGTGTCATGTTGATGTTTGCGGTTTTGATCATGCTCTGCCCCTCTTGGTTATATGTGCGCCGCGCGGCTTGCAGGAGACCTCTCAGGGCTCCATTTCGTTTAGCCTGCCCCGGCTATACACATATGTCTAGTGAAAAAAATACATCATATATCGAGAAACCGGATGCGTGTTTCCTGAACTCGCCGATCGGCGCGACGGCCATTCCGGCCGCTACTTCCAGATCTCTCGCGCCAGCCGCATGAAGTTGCCGCCCATGACGTCGCGAACAGTGCGTTCCGGCTGGCCGCGGCGCAGCAGGACCTCGATAAGCTCTTTCGTCTGGCCTGGGCTCGAATAGGTCGTCTTGCCTTCGGGATACTCGTTCTTCGGCCAGAAATGCGGATTGCTGGAGATGATGTCCTCGATGCCTTCGATCTCGACAGGGAATGCGTAGTCGAGCCCGATGCCGACATGGCGCGGGCCGGCAAGGTCGATCAGATATTCGACGTGGTCGGCCAACCGCTCGGAATCGGTGCGGCCTTCGCCGAGGAAGCGGTTGAGGCCGACGACGCCGACGATGCCGCCGGTGCGGGCGCAGGCCTTGATCTGCTCGTCCGTGATGTTGCGTCCATGAGCGCAGAGCGCTTTAGGATTGGAGTGCGAGAAGATGACCGGGCGGTCCGTATACTCCATCACCTCCATCGTGGTGCGGTAGCCCGTATGGCTCACGTCCACGAACATGCCGAGGCGATTCATCTCGTCGATCACCTGCCGGCCGAACGCGGTCAGGCCGGTGTCGTCGTCATGGCATCCGCCGCCGGCGAGGTTGTTGCGGTTGTAGGCGAACAGCATCTGCCGCACGCCGAGGCGATGGTAGAACTCGACCATCTCGATCCGGCCGTTCAGCGCGTTCATGCCTTCGATGTCGAAGGTGACCGCCAGCTTGCCTTGAGCCTTCGCGGCGAGAATCTCATCCGCCGACGAGACGAGCGCGTAGTCGGCCTGGCGCGCCAGGATCCAGTGCCGGAAATAGGCAAGCGTGGCGACTGTCTTTTCCCAGGGCAGGAGATCGAAGCCGACATCGATGGAAAGATAGTCGACGCCTGCGTCGCGCCAGATCCGCAGGTTGTTCAGGTCCGCGGCCGGGTCCGGCATGAACCCGGAGTGCGCATCCCAGATGACTTCGCTCATCAGGATCGACTGGGCCCGGTCACCGAGACTCATGACGTTGTTTCCGAATTTTGTTTTGCCACCTTCGCGATCTGCGCACTCCGATCGCGGCCGGTCAACAGCCGATCCTGCGGTCAGGGCCACTGGCCCAATCTAATGTACACTGGTGTCTAGACAAAGCGCGCAGTGGCGTTATGGTGGGCCCGTGATGCCTGACGCGTCGACCGCGTCCGGCAGGGCACGCCGCTGGGAAATCGATATGGACAGGCTGCGGAGTTCCGGTTCTCAGATCGCTTCGGGTGCCGGGTGGATGGGTGGAGATTTCCGTTCCTCGCCGGAATTCGCCGAGGCCGAAGGTTTTTATTCCGCTCTCTTCGGTCTGCGCGGCCACGCGTTCGCGGCGCGCTCCGCATGCGGCCACGCATCGACCGATGCGGTCTTCTTCATCGGCCAGAGCTTCGAGGATCGTCTTGAGGCCGCGCCGGTCAGCCGCCTCTATCAGCTAGCGCGAGGCGATGCGGCGCCGGAGCGGCTGAACGATGCCGAGACGAGGCAGATCCGCCTCGCGCCGGACGGGCGAACCCTGGCGGTCGCATGCGCAGGCGCCGAGGCGGGCGTCGACCGCATCGAGCTCCTATCCGGCGGCCAATGCTCCGCAGTGGCCGATGTGTCTGGCCGGATCGAGCAGATAGACTGGTCGCCTGATGGACAAAGGCTGCTCCTGGTCGTTGCCGGCACCGGCGCCGATCTTGCCGGAATTCACGGCGGCTACGCCCAGAAACGGAAGACGGATGCGCCCGCCTGGCTGCCGGAAGTCAGCTGGGGCGAGGGCGAGGATCTGTGGCGCCGGATCTGGCTGTGGGATTTGGCGAACGAACCCGTGGCGCTCACATCGGCCCCGGTGAATGTCTGGGAGGCGAGCTGGTGCGGCATCGACAGGATCGCCGCCGTGACCAGCGAGGACCATGGCGAGGGCAGCTGGTATGCGTCGAAGCTTTCGCTGATCGACGCCAAATCGGGAAAAGCCGCGCTGCTCCATGCGCCGCGCGACCAGATCGGCGTTCCTCGCGGCTCGCCCGACGGTACTCGCATCGCATTCATCCAGGCGTTCTGCAGCGACCGTGGCCTTGTGGCCGGACAACTGTCGATCTTCGACGTGGGCCGCGGCGAAGTCGCGACCGTCCCGACCAATTCGATCGATGTCACCTCGATCGAATGGCGCTCCGACGCCAGCCTCCACCTGGCGGGCATCCGCGGCCACGAGACCGTCGTGGCGGACCATGACATTTCCGGCGCATCGCTGACCGAGCTCTGGTCGTCCACCGAACTGACCTGCGGCGAATGGGCGCCTTCCGCCGTGCCGGTCGGCGCCGCGGGTTCGCTCTTCGTCGCCGAGGCCTATGATCGGGCTCCGTTCCTCGCCGAGGTCGCCGATGGCGAGCTGCGCGAGGGCGTGTCGCTCGCCGCCTCCGATGCCCAATCGATGATGGCTGCCCGTGGCAAAGCCGAGCGGTTTTCCTGGAAAGCGCCAGACGGGCTCGAGATCCTGGGATGGATCGTGCGCCCGCCGGCGGCGGACGGGCCGACGCCGCTGCTGGTCGATATCCATGGCGGACCGATCTCGTCCCACCGCAACCGCTGGATGGCGCGGACGCGCGCCGCACCGCTGCTCGTCTCGCGCGGCTGGACGATCTTCTTCCCCAATCCGAGGGGCAGCACGGGATACGGCGACGCGTTCGCGCGCGCCGTGCAGGGCGATATGGGCGGCGCCGATGCCGACGACATATTGAGCGGCATCGACGTCCTGGTGGAAAGAGGCCTGGTCGATACGGGACGCGTCGCGGTGACCGGCACCAGCTATGGCGGCTTCATGTCCGCCTGGCTGCCAACGCGCAGCGGCCGCTTCGCCGCCGCCATTCCGATCTCGCCTGTCGGCGACTGGTACAGCCAGCACCGCACGACTCAAATTCCGGAATTCGACGCGCTGATGCTCGAGTCCTCGCCGTGGGAAGAGGGCGGCGCCTACTTCACACGCAGCCCCGCCTTCCACCGTCAGCGCAGCAAGGTGCCGACTCTGGTCATGGCCGGCGGCATCGACAAGAGCACGCCGCCCGGCCAGGCGCTGGAATGTCATTTCTCGGCCCTGCGATCGGGCTCGCCGAGCGCGCTCGCAATCTATCCTAACGCCGGGCACAGCCTGCGCGGCTATCCGGAATATATCGACACGGCCGCCCGCATCGTCTGGTGGCTGGACACCTATGTTGGCGGTTCTTCGACCGCGGAAATTTGAGGAGACACGGAAATGCCGGCAGCAGCCAACAGCAAGCACATCGTGGTCGTGGGCGCCGGCATCATCGGCTGTTCCACCGCCTATCACCTGTTGCAGTCGGGCGTGAGGAAGGTGACGCTCGTGGACGCGGGCGAGCCCGGCGCCGCCACTACCGGGGCCGGCGCGGGGTTCGTCTCGCACTGGTCGGCCGGCATGATCCCGGTCGGCGAGGAGGGGCTGAGGCTTCAGCAATTCGGTCTCGACTTCTATCGCATGCTGCATGATCTCGGCACGGAGATCGGCTACCGGCCGAACGGCACCCTGATCATGGCGCTTACGCCCCAGGGGCGCGAGGATTTCGTCATGCCGGTCCTCACCTCGCCCTATGCGCCGAAGGAAATGCAGGACCTCGACGCTGCGCGGATCGGCGAGAAGATGGGCGGGCTGGTCGATCCGGCGAAAGTTCATTCCGGCGCCTACAATCCGCATGGCATCCAGCTCGATACCAAGCTCGCGCTGGGTGTGCTGGTGAACGAAATCAAGAGGCTTGGCGGCGTCGTACGGGCCGGGACCAAGGTCCGCGACATCCGTGACGCCGGCGGCAAGGTCACGCTGACGACCGATCGCGAGACGATCGAGGCCGATGGCGCGGTCGTGGCGGCGGGCGCCTGGAATAACGAGGTGCTTGCCGGCCTGGACTGGCATCTGCCGATGCTGCGGGTGCTGGCCACGCGCGTCGTCACCGACGACCGTGGCCTGCCTTCGAATTTGCCGACCGTCCAGTGCCGCGAACTGCGCCTTTGGCTGCGTGAGACCTTCGGGGCGATCATGTGGGGCACCGGTAGTCACTACACCCCGATGCATCGCCTGGAGGAGAGCGATCCCGAACCCGGCCAGCCGCACAACCGAGAGCTTATGCAGTCCATGGTCGATCACCAGATGGGCAGGCTGCAGGAGGTCTTCCCGCCGTTGCGAGGCTCGAAAGTGGCGAGCTGGGCGCAAGGCATTCCGTGCTACACGCCGGATGTCGGCTTGATGGTCGGGCATGTGCCGGGACACGCGAATGTCGTCGTGGTGGGCGGCGACAATGAAAGCGGCGTCAGTCACGGGCCCGGCCTCGGTCGGCTAGCCAGCGAAATCCTGCTCGATATTCCGCGCATCGTCGATCCGGCGCGCTTCAGGATCGACCGCTATGCGCGCGACGCTTTCCCGGGCGAAGAAGATGTCGAGGCCTCCATGCCGGCTTGGAGCGCGCGCCATGGCGCCAAGCGCTTCGCGACCGCCGCGGAGTAGGAGCAAAGGAGATCAGCGCGCCGTCACGCTGTCGAGCAATGCCTGCGCCACCATCTGCTCGGTCGGCGTCGTCTTCCTGCGGGTGAGGAGGTAGAAGGCATCGGCATGCCGGCGCGAGGTTCTTGTCAGCCGCACCAGTTGCCCAAGTCTCAACTGCTCCTCGACGAAACCCGCCCAGGCGAGCGCGGCGCCGCGGCCGGCTATCGCCTCATGCATCATCGACAGGTAGCTGGAAAATGTCGGTCCAGGCAGGCTCCGCGCCGCGCCGGTCCAGGACTTCCAGTTGTCCACCGCATTGGCCGGAGCGGCGAGGTGAAGCAGCGGCACGTCGAGGAAGGCCGCCGGATCCTCCGTGGCCAGGGCCGGGTGCCTGTCCAGGAAGGCTGGCGAGCAGACAGGGAACCATTCCCCGTCGAACAGTTTTCGGGCCACGAAACCGGGCCAATGCTCCGGACGACCGAACCGTATCGAGATCGCCACTTCCGGACCATTGAAATCGTCGGGGTTGCTCGAGGTGAGCAGCGTGACGCGCCCATGCGTGACCAGCGAGGTCACGAGATCGAAGCGCGGCATCAGCCATGCCTGGACGAGGTCGTAGCCGCTGGCGATGATGAAGGAGTCGCGGTCGGCCTCCTGCAGGCGTGAGACCGCGTCCCGGATCGTGCCCAGTCCTTCGCGGATCGCGTCGGCCAGCGCCGATCCGTTCTCAGTAAGCGAAATGCGGTTGCCCTTGCGCGTCAATAGGTCCAGCGACAGCCGTTTTTCCAGGTTGGCGACGTGGCGCGAGACGGCCGACTGTGCGATGGCGAGCTCTTCGGCGGCGGCCGTGAGGTTGCCGCGCCGCGCGGTCGCCTCGAAGGCGACCATCGCATTGAGCAGGGGCAGGGATGCTTTGAGCGTCTTCATCATCGGCGACAGAATATTCCATGACTTTTTGAGATGGAAGCCTGTCAAATTCATGGTTGATGACAGCAACAATTCACTGCAACCCTAACCAAAAGGCATCAGCCAGCCGATGGAGCCCGCCCATGCACGCAAATGACAGAACCTTGTCGGACCTCGATCGCGCGCGCGTCGTCCGGCTTATAGACGAGCATCGCAAGGACTGGTCGCTGCAGCAGGCCTTCTACCTCGATCAGGAGATATTCGCGCTCGAGCGCGAGCTGTGGTTTCCTCGCCAGTGGGTCATCGTCGCCCATGCCAGCGAACTGCCGGAAAAGGGCAGCCACATCATCCGGCAGTTGTTCGACGAGGAGATCATCATCGCTCGCCACGGCGACGGCGAGGACGACATTGCCGCCTATTACAATGTCTGCACCCATCGCGGCTCGCGCCTGTGCGTGAAGGACGGCAGCAGCAAGCTCCTGGTCTGCCCGTACCACGCCTGGTCCTTCAGGTTGACCGGCGAGCTGCAGACCCGGCGCGACCTGCCCGAAGGAATCGACGGCGACGGCCTCGGCCTGCACAAGGTGCCGACGAAGGTTATCGGCGGTCTCGTGCTGTGCGGTCTCGATGCCGCGAGCCTCCCCGACATCGAGCCAGCGGCGGCGGGCCTGACCGATCTTCTGCGCGAAAACGGGGTGGCCGACGCTCGTATCGTCGCGCGCAAGAACTACCTGACCAAGGCGAACTGGAAACTGGTGCTGGAGAATTTCCTCGAGTGCTATCACTGCCGCCCCGCCCACCCTGAATATTTCCGTGTCAATGGCCATGTGAAAGTGACCGCCATGCGCGACGAGTACAATGCCGCGGCGTGGCGGGACGAGATCGACGCCTGGCACAGCGTCATCGGCGATGCCGAGTTCCACAAGGGCGTGTGGGAGCCTGGCGACCTGGACACAATGCCTTTCGCCATGCACCGCAAGCCGATCGGCTCCGGACGTCTCACGCTTTCCGACGACGGCCAGCCGGTCTCGCGCCTGATGGGCGGGCGCGGCAAGTATGACGGCGGCGAGAACGGCTTCCGGATCGGCCGGCTCTCGTTCCTGAGCGCGCCCAACGACTATCTGACGATGTTCCAGATGATCCCGCGCAGCGCGAACGAAACCGACGTGGTATTGACCTGGCTCGTCGACAAGGATGCCGACCCGGCCGTGGATGCCGACAAGATCTCATGGATGTGGGACGTGACGACCGTTCAGGATAAGAAGATCACGGAAGACAACGCCGAGGGTATTGCCTCGCGCGCCTATCGCCCCGGGCCTTATACGCCGCTGGAATCGCAGACGGCCTTTTTCGTGGAGACCTATCTGTCGCAGTTGCGCACTCTGATCACCGGCGAGCGTGGTGAGGGTGGCGAGGCATGGTCGGCGCCGTCACAGCTTTATGCCTCGCCGAAAGCGGCCTGCAGAACTCAATAGCAGGGTGAAGCCATATGGATGTTGTGACCAAGATCCATATGGGTTGCCGTCCGGCGGCAGTTGCCGAGAACCACCAAACGGTGCAACGCGACATACTGGAATTTGCCGTGTCCGCGAGCAGGCGGTGGGTCGACTGAAGGCGGCGCAGCCGGCAGGATTGGATCCATCGCCGTAGGCGAAGTCGCAGACATGCGAGACGCCACAGCCCGGCGCGGCGGCGTAGCAGCGGGCCTTCATCCGCCCAGCAGTCGAGCCAACAATGCCGCGGCTTGCGTGCCCGCCAAGCCAAGGTCGCGGACGCTGCTCATGTGATTTGCCGCTGCAAGGCTCGTGCGCGACACGGCTAGCCCTTGCCTTTCGAGAGTCTCGGCAAAATCACCTGCTTGGCTGTGGAAGGGTGGCGTTTCGTCGGCCCCGACGGAAAGCTCAACGCTCACCGAGGGATCGAAGCGAAAATCCATCGGCGAGAATCGCTCGACCTCTTCATCGGTGATCGCGATCTCGGCAGCCAGAAACGAGTGCTGTAACGGCCTTAGGTCGTAGAGGCCCCCCAGCAGTAGCGCGCCTTTGATGCCAGATGGCCGGCTGTCGTCGCCAAAAAGCGTCGTCGCGAGATGAGCGCCGGCCGAATGGCCGCTCACTGTGAACTGATCGGGGTTGCCGCCGTAGCTTGCGACGTGTTCAGCCACCCACCGCCTGGCGCGACGTATCTGGTCAATGATCCTCTCCATCCTTACCGCCGGCATCAGCGCATAGTCCACGATGACCGCGATCGCGCCCGCGTTCGTGACGGTTTCGGCGACATAGGAATAGTCGCGCTTGGAGAACATGCGCCAGTAGCCGCCGTGAATGAACATGTGCACCGGCAGGCAATCGCGTTTGCCCGGCGGGAAGAACAGGTCGACGGTTTCGATGCTATCCGGCCCATAGGCGACGTCGGCGGCCATTGGTAACGTCGCCCTGGTCTCGGCGCTGCGGCAAACGATCTCGGCGACGATGTCGTCGAACTCGGGGACATGGTCGCGAATGCGGAATGGATCTTTCGCCATCTGTCTCATCAGATCGTCACGGCGATGTATTTCGCCTCCATGAACTCGGCGATGCCGTGCTTCTGCCCGCCCTCGCGCCCAAGCCCGCTCTGCTTGACGCCGCCGAAGGGCGCGGCAGGGTCCGACATCAGGCCGCGATTGAGCGCGATCATGCCGGACTCGATCTTCGACGCCATGCGCATGCCCTTCGCAAGGTCGCGCGTGTAGATGTAGGCCGCAAGGCCGTATTCGGTGTCGTTCGCTTTTGCGATGACCTCCGCCTCGTCCTCGAAGCGGCTGATCGGTGCCACCGGACCGAATATCTCCTCGTGAGCCATGGCAGCGTCGACAGGCACGTCGCTCAGCACCGTGGGAGGATAGAAAAATCCTCGCCCCTCGACGACTGCGCCGCCGCACAGAACCTTCGCCCCGCGCGCGACTGCGTCCTGGACGAGCCGATCGATCTTGTCCACGGCCTTCCTGGTGATCATCGGCCCGCATTCGGTTTCAGAATCCGTGCCCGGGCCGATGGCGAGCGCCGCCATGCGTTTGCGCAGGCCTTCGGCGAAGGCGTCGTGAATGCCAGCCTGCGCGTAGAGCCTGTTGGCGGCCGTGCAGGCCTCACCGGCGTTGCGCATCTTGGCGATCATCGCCCCGTCGAGCGCCGCTTCAAGGTCGGCGTCGTCGAGCACGATGAACGGCGCGTTGCCGCCAAGCTCCATCGAACAGGAGATGACGTGTCTCGCCGCCTCGGCAAGAAGCACCCGGCCGATGCCGGTAGAGCCGGTGAAAGACAGCTTCCGCACCCGCGCGTCGGCCAACATGGCCGCAGTCACCGGGCCCGGATTCGAGGTGGTGATGACATTGACGACGCCAGGCGGCACGCCGGCCTCCTCGTAGAGAGCGGCAAGCGCGTAGGCGGTCAGCGGCGTCTCGCTGGCCGGCTTCAGGATGACGGTACAGCCGGCGGCAAGCGCCGGCGCGATCTTGCGCGTGGCCATCGCCGCCGGGAAATTCCACGGCGTTATCAGAACGCAGATGCCGATGGGCTGGTAGTCGACCACGATCCGGTTCGCGCCAGATGGCGCAAGGCCGAACTCGCCGCTGATGCGAACCGCTTCCTCCGCGTTCCAGCGGAAGAATTCGGCAGCGTAGGCGACTTCGCCGCGCGCATCGCGCAGGGCCTTGCCGTTCTCCAGGGAAATCAACGCGGCCAAGGTCTCGGCACGTTCGGTCATAAGCTCGAAACAGCGCCTCAGGATCTCCGAGCGCTTGCGCGGCGGGGTCTCGCGCCAGCCGACCGCCGCCCTTGCCGCCGCCTCGACCGCTGCCGCGGCGTCGGCGAGCGTGGCATCTGGAACCGCCGCGATCACGGCCTCGGTCGAAGGATCGACCACTTCGATGACGCGGCCCTCGGATGAGGGCAGCCATTTCCCGCCGATATAGAGCCCGTGCGAAAATGGAGTGTAGTCGGACATGTCGGAATCCTGCTCAATCAACTCTTGGGAAATGTTCATTGGAATCGGGCTCCATCACTCACATCGTCGCGGCCGACATGTCGCCGCGGTAGGCAGCCCTGACCAGACGCTGCATGGCAGGCAGGTCGAAGGGGCGGGGATTGTTCTTGATCAGCCGCTCGATGCCGAGCGCCTGTTCCGCAGTCCAGTCGACCTTGTCCTCGGGAAGGCCAAGGTCGGCCAGCGTCCGGGTGATACCGATCGCGTTGAAGAGTCGCGCGACTTCCCCGATCGTGGCGTCCGCCAACTGATCCGCGTTCCGGTCGTGGTTGGGCAGGCCAAGAACAGTGCCGATCTCGGCGATCTCCGGCGTTGCGGCGGACAGGTTGTAGCGCATCACATAAGGAAGCATCGTCGCGACGCCCAGGCCATGCGGCGTGTGGGTTAGCGCGCCGACCGGATACTGCACCGCATGGGCGGCGGCGGTTCCCGCCGTGCCGAAGGCGCAGCCGGCGGCCAACGCTCCCATCATGACATCGGCGCGCGCGCTCTCGTTCGACCCGTCGCGATAGGCGGCCTCGAGGCTGCGGCCCAGGAGCCTGATCGCCAGCAGGGCGAAATGATCGGTCAGCGCGCTCTTGCCGACGAAGACATGTCGTTGCGGCAGATCGGCATCGGCGCTGCGTCTTGCCGCGGTGAAGGCTTCGATCGCATGCGTCAACGCGTCGGCGCCTGCGATGGCTGTCAGGGATGGTGGGCAAGTCATCGTCAGGTCCGGGTCGCAAAGCGCAACCGCGGCAATGAGATGAGGGCTGGAGATGCCGACCTTGAGCGTCCGCTCCGGGTCGGAGATGACGGCGACCGGAGTCACCTCGGAGCCGGTGCCGGCCGTGGTCGGCACCGCGATCAGGGGAAGGGTAGGGCCAGGCACCTTGAATTCACCATAGTAGTCCTGAAGGTTGCCGCCGTGGCTGAGCAGCAGTCCGGCGCATTTGGCCATGTCGAGGCAACTGCCGCCTCCAACCCCGATCACCATGTCCGGCTTGAAGCTCTTGGCCTCTGCGATACAGGCGCCGACGCTGTCGCGCGGCACATCGGGTAAGGTCCGGTCGTAGACGAGTGTGTCGATCCGGGCGGTTTTCAATCCATCGAGGATCTCAACAAATTCAGGCGTCCTGGCGAGGCGCTCGTCGGTGCAGATGAATGCGCGCCGGCCATAACGACCGGCGATGGCAGGCAGCGCATGGCGCTGGCCCTTGCCGAAGAGGATTTCGCGCGGCAGGCGCGCGGCTGCAAACAAGGTCATGAGCTGAGGTCTTTCAAAACAAACCGATTGGCCAAGTGCCACGTTCATCCGAGCCCGTCTTGGCGGATCCCCAGGGCTCAGCTTTCTGGCCCGTCCGGCCCGTCAGGCGCGGTCGCGTCCATAAAGGGTTCCTAGCCCATCTTTTCATATCCTCTATAAAATCGTATAGGATATAGTATTGAATTGACCGGAGCATCGTGTTAGGGCTTGCTCCTGTCAAGAGGCAAAACGATGCAAGACCCCGATCTGACCGTCGACAACGAAGCCCGCGCGAGCGGCCGCATCCAGCGGGCCAACAGCCTGGCCGGGGATGTCTATGAGGCGATCTTCGCGCAGTTGATGTCGCTGAGGATTCCCCCGGGGTCGCGGATCACCGTCGACAATCTCGTCAGGGAGTTCAATGTCTCTCACACGCCCATCCGCGAAGCCCTCGGCCGGCTGGAAGGCGAGGGGCTGGTGTTGAAGACCCATTTGATCGGCTATCGCGCCGCGCCGCAGATCACGCGGCGCCGGTTCGACGAGCTCTACGAACTGCGCCTTCTGCTGGAGCCCGCCGCCGCAGCCAAGGCCACGGCGGCGCTGGACGAGGAGCGCCTTGCAACCCTTCGGGAAGCGGCCGGCGTGATGGCGCGGCGGGTGGGGAAGGATGAGCGCCTGCGCTATTCCAATTTCGCGCGGCAGGATGCGATCTTCCACGACAAGATCATGGAGTTCGCGCAGAACGAGCTCATCCGCGAGACGCTGAACCACCAGCATACCCACTTCCACATCTTCCGCCTGATGTACCACTCGCGTGTCACCGAAGAAGCGTTGAATGAGCACGAGGCAATTCTCGCTGCTTTCGCTGCCGGTGATGCGGGCGGCGCCAAGAAGGCGATGCGCGTGCACATTGAGAATTCGCGGGACCGGCTCCTGCCTGCCTTCGAGTGACCGCTCCCATGTCCATTGCCGCTCGCATAGACAAGGATCGCGCTGTTGCGCCGGTCGCGCCCGTGCTGCGGGCAGAGGACGTTTCCAAGCAGTACGGCACTGTCACGGTGCTGTCGGATGTCACGCTCGATATCCTGCCCGGCGAGATCCATGCGATCATCGGCGAGAACGGCGCCGGCAAGTCGACGTTCATGCGGCTGCTGTCCGGTTACATCGAGCCGACTGAAGGCACATTGTCCATGGCGGGGCACCAGGTGCGCTTCAGCAGGCCGGACCAGGCTCAGGCCGCCGGCATCGCCCTGGTGCATCAGGAGATCCTTCTCGCCGATGCGCTGAGCGTCACCGACAATCTCTTCCTCGGCCGCGAGCTCACCAAGGGAGGGCTTGTCGATGACGCTCGCATGCGCCGCCTCGCGTCGGCAAAGCTCGCGGAGCTGGGCTGCGAGGTCCCGGCCACGACTCTTGTGCGCGACATTTCGCTGGCGGATCGCCAGCTGGTGCAGATCGCTCGCGCGTTGCTCGATGAGCATCGGGTGGTCATCTTCGACGAACCGACAGCCGTGCTCACGGGGGGAGAAGTCGAGCGCCTGCTCGCCATCATCTTCGAACTCAAGGCAAGGGGCATCGCGGTTCTCTACATCAGCCACCGGCTCGACGAGGTGCAGCGGCTGGCGGACAAGGTTACCGTATTGCGCGACGGCAAGATGATCGGCACCTATCCGGGCCGCGCCCTGAGTCAGATCGACATGGCGCGCCTGATGGTGGGTCGTGAACTTGGCGCCCTTTACCCTCAAAAGCAGCCCACGCGTACAGATCAACCGATGCTGAGCGTCCGCAATGCCGTGGTTCCCGGCTTCGTCGAGGACGTGTCGTTCACCGTGCACAAGGGCGAGATCCTCGGCTTTGCCGGGATGATCGGCGCCGGACGGACGGAGCTGTTCGAAGGGATCCTTGGACTTCGGCCCGGAAGCTCCACGGTGGAACTCAACGGTGCGCCGATACGAATACGCTCCCAGCGCGAAGCGATAGACGCCGGCGTCGCCTATCTGACCGAGGACCGCAAGGGCAAGGGCCTGCTTCTGGAGGAGCGTCTCGGACCGAACCTTACCCTGTCCGCCCTCGCCAACTTCCATCCTGGCCTTGTCGTAAAGCGTGATCGCGAAGCGAAGGCCTTGGCGCAGGCAATCTCCTGCTACGACATCCGGCTGAAGAGCCTCGGCGCGCGGGCCGGGCAGCTCTCAGGCGGCAATCAGCAGAAGCTGCTGCTGGCCAAGGTGCTCCTGACCGATCCATCCGTCGTCATCATCGACGAGCCGACCCGCGGCATCGACATCGCCAACAAGGCGCAGATCTACGGCTTCATCCAGGATCTCGTAACACAAGGCAAAGCCTGCATCGTCATTTCCTCGGAGATGCAGGAACTGGTGGGCATGTGTGACCGCGTCATCGTCATGCGCGAGGGCAGGATCAGCGGCGAAGTCGCGGGCGAAACGATGACCGAGAGCAACATCGCGCTGCTGGCGACCAGCTCGCGTGCGCAAGTCGGCCAGGGAGGAACAGATTGACAGCGCTTACCCATTCCGCATCGGCGCCAAGCGAGCGGCGGTACCAGTTCTCATGGGCCGAAGCCGGTCCCTTCCTTGCGCTCGCGGCGCTGCTTGCGCTGGGATTCCTGATCAATCCCGACTTCCTCTCCGTGACAAACCTCAGCAACGTGATCACGCGCAGCGCGTATGTCGCCATCATCGCCGTCGGCGCGACATTCGTCATCTCCTCGGGCGGCCTGGACCTGTCCGTGGGGTCGATGGTGGCTTTCATTGCCGGCATCACCATCATGTTCATGAACATGATGGCGCCGAGCCTCGGCCTCTGGGCCATTCCGTCAGGGATGGCGATCGCGGTCGTGACGGGGCTGCTTTGCGGCCTGGCGAATGGCGTCATCGTCACCGTGGGCAAGATAGAGCCGTTCATCGCCACGCTCGGCACCATGGGCATCTTCCGGGCGCTCATCACCTACATGACCAACGGCGGCACCATCCCGATCGACAAGTCGCTGCGTGAAGCATACCGGCCGGTTTATTTCGGGACTCTGGGCGGGATTCCAATTCCAATCCTGATCTCCGCAGTCGTCGCGGTGCTCGGCGCATTCGTTCTCTACAAAACCAAGTATGGCCGCAGATGCGCCGCCGTCGGCGCCAATGAGGACGTTGCTCGTTACTCCGGCATCTCGGTCGTCAAGACGCGCACTGTCGCCTATGTCATCCAAGGAGTGTGTGTCGCCGTCGCGGCCATCTGCTACGTGCCTCGACTCGGCGCCGCCACTCCCACGACGGGGCAGCTCTGGGAACTGCAGGTCATCACCGCGGTCGTCATCGGCGGGACAGCGCTTCGCGGCGGCAAGGGGCGGATCTGGGGCACGATTGCCGGCGCGGTGATCCTGGAGCTGATCGCGAACCTGATGGTGCTCTCCGACTTCGTCTCCGAATATCTCGTCGCCGCGGTTCAGGGCGTCATCATCATCATCGCCATGCTCGTGCAGCGCTTCTCCAAATAACCCGTCTCGGGACCGGGCGGGTGCCTGTGTTTGACTGGTCCACATCTCTGGGAGGTTGTAATGTCTAGTAGAAAATGGGTTGCGGCAATGGCCGTCGGCGCCTTGATGGTGGCCGGTCAGGCGCTGGCGGCCGACAAGAAGGTGGTCGCGGTGTCAATTCCGGCGGCAGACCATGGCTGGACGGCGGGCGTGGTTTACCACGCGCAGGCCGCGGCCAAGGAGATCAACGCGGCCTTTCCGGACGTCGAGGTAGTTGTGAAGACCTCGCCCTCCGCGGCCGATCAGGTCAGCGCGCTCGAGGATCTTTCCGCAAGCCGCAAGCTCGATGCCCTGGTCATCCTGCCCTACACCTCCGAGGAGTTGACCCAGCCGGTCAAGGCCATCAAGGATATGGGTACGTTCATCACCGTCGTCGATCGCGGTCTGACCGATGCCTCGATCCAGGACCTGTATCTTGCGGGCGACAACATCGCCGTCGGCGCCAACACGGCGAAGTTCATGATCGACAAGCTGGGCGGCAAGGGCGATGTGGTCGTGCTGCGTGGCATCCCGACCGTGATCGACGACGAGCGCATCAAGGGTTTTCAGGACACGATCAAGGACACCGGCATCAAGGTGCTTGATATCCAATACGCCCATTGGAACAGCGACGAGGCTTTCAAGCTGATGCAGGATTACCTCGCCAAATATCCGCATATCGATGCCGTCTGGGCCAATGACGACGACATGCTTCTCGGCGTGCTGGAGGCGGTCAAGCAGTCAGGCCGCACGGACATCAAGCTGGCGCTCGGCGGCAATGGGATGAAGGACATCGTCAAGAAGGTGATCGATGGCGACGCCATGACGCCGGTCGAAACACCTTACCCGCCCTCGATGATCAAGACCGCCATCTACATGACTGTGGCGAACCTTATCGGCCAGGCGCCGGTCCGTGGCCACGTCAAGCTCGACGCTCCGCTGATCACCCAGGCCAATGCCAAGGAATACTATTTCCCGGACTCTCCCTTCTGAAGATCAACGGTCCAAGTTGCGACGGCCAAGGTGCTCCCGCGCCTTGGCGCTTCCAAAAATCGAAAGGATAAGTCATGCCAGCCAAGAAGATACTGATGCTGACCGGTGAGTTCACCGAGGAATACGAAATCTTCGTCTACCAGCAGGCGATGGAAGCCGTCGGCCACACCATCCATGTGGTCTGCCCCGACAAGAACGCCGGAGACCTGATCAAGACTTCGCTGCACGATTTTGAGGGCGATCAGACCTACACCGAAAAACTCGGTCACTATGCGCTGATCAACAAGACCTTTTCTGACGCCGAGAAGCAGCTCGATCAGTACGACGCCGTCTATTGCGCCGGCGGCCGCGGACCGGAGTACATCCGCACCGACAAGCGGGTTCAGGCGATCGTCCGTCATTTCCACGAAACCAAAAAGCCGATCTTCACCATCTGCCACGGCGTTCAGATCCTGGTCGCGGTCGATGGCGTCGTGCGCGGCAAGAAGGTCGGCGCACTCGGGGCTTGCGAGCCGGAAGTGACACTGGCAGGGGGCACTTACATCGATCTGTCCCCGACCGAGGCCTATGTCGACGGCACAATGGTTTCGGCCAAGGGCTGGACCGCCCTCGCGGCGTTCATCCGCGAATGCCTGAAGGTGCTCGGCACGGAAATCCGTCACGGCTAAAGCGCGTCGCGTTGAACCGGATTCATGCGACGCGCTTTAGGTCTTGTTTTTATGCATGTGGTCTTCCCAAAACCGAGGTCACTTTTGGGCGACATGCATTAGAGACAGCCGACGCGGAAAGTACTCGGAGCGGGCCACCAGTCCTGGTTTGAAGCTGTTCCGCTCCAAGTACATAGACCCCGGTCGAGACGTCCTGGCAATCCATCCGCTGGCATGGGTTCGCAAGACGTTTGCGTTGCGCCGCCCCTCGTGCCGCCGCATGCCCTCGACGTCTCAAGAACGCATCGATCGGGCAGGTCTTCCCTCTGGCAAGCATTCTTTCGCCCGTAAGCGGGCCGCGCTATTACCGCATCCGCCGGCGCCACCGACACCGGGATTGCTCGGCACCGTCAACTCAGCTCGTCGACAGGGAAGGGGTCGATGCTTCGGTTTCGGCGAAGCAAAAGACAGAAAAAGACTTCTTTCGACGACCCCGCCCGGATGCTCTTTTGCGGAACCTAGAACACGCTAGGCCCGCCCGGGAGGCGACGCATAACAAGAGAGCGGCTGTCAAGACGCCGCCTGGCTCAGGTCACTCGCATGGACCGATGCCGGCAACAGCCATGGGGAACCACGACAATGAAGACATTCCGAAATTGCCTGCTGACCGCGGTCAGCGCAGGCCTGTTGGGCTTGGGGCTCGCCGCTCCCGCCGACGCCGGCGCCATTCGCCTCGGCATGACCACCTGGGTCGGCTATGGCCCGCTGTTCCTTGCCCGCGACCTCGGCTATTTCAAGGAAGCCGGCCTCGACGTCGACCTGAAGGTCATAGAAGAATCAGCGCTTTACATGGCGGCAGTGGCCGGCGGCGATCTCGACGGCGCCGCCTCGACCGTCGATGAACTGATGAAGTACCGCTCGGACGAGCTGTGCTTCAAATATGTCGTGGCGCTCGACGACAGCCACGGCGGTGACGGCGTCGTCACGCAGGCCGACGTCAAATCGCTCAAGGATCTGAAGGGCCAGCCCGTCGCCCTGAACGAGGGCTCCGTTTCGGAATTCTGGTTCAACGTCCTCCTGAAGAAGGAAGGCATGACCGAAGACGATGTCAGCGTCACCAACATGACCGCCGACGACGCAGCGACCGCCTTCATCGCCGGCCAGGTTCCGGCTGCCGTGACCTGGGAGCCGCACCTCACCGAAGTCCGCAAGGGTGGCAAGGGCAAGGTGCTGATCGATTCCACCACCACGCCCGGCCTGATCGTCGACGTGATCGCGCTCAAATGCGACCTGATCGAGAAACATCCCGAGGATGTGAAGGCTCTGATCAAGGGCTATTACAAGGCGGTCGAATACATCAAGACCAACCCGGACAAGGCCTATGAGATCATGGCCAAGGGCATTGGCGGCTATCTCGAGAAGCCCGAGGATTTCGCGGCCGGCGCCAAGGGCGTGCGCTACTATGACCGCGCCCGCAACCTGGAATTCTTCGGCACGCCGGAAAAGAGCGAGGCGTCCGACCTGGTGAACTTCGCCCAGGACATCTGGGGCAAGGCCGGCAAGCTCAAGATGACGATCGACGCGAAGACCATCCTCGACACCGATTTCATCAAGGAACAGTGAGCTTTCGGGATCGCTGGAGCCGGCCCATCCGGGCCGGCCCTGGATTTTCCGAAGGCTGGAACTGGGCGGCCTTCCCGGGGCCGCCCCTGTTTTCTCGAAAGCCAGAGCTCCGCGCTCAAATCAACGGAGGCCATCTCATGGCACAGAGGCGGACGGCGTGGACACGCCTGACGACCCCATTCGCCAACATTCCCGCCAGCACGGCGACGACGCTCGCGCTGGCGATGTGGATTGTCGTGATCGGCGGCTGGGCCTTGCTGTCCTACGGCCGCATCGTGCCGAACATGTTCCTGCCGACACCTGGAACGGTGCTGCAGACGACCTATCGCATGTCCCTGGATGGAAGCCTTTTCTACCACACTTTGACCAGCGCCAAGGTGGTGATCCTGGGCTTCATCGTATCCTCGGCGATCGCGGTGCCGCTGGGGCTGTGGATGGGGACCTACCGGGCGGTTCAGGCGCCGCTGGAGCCGCGGGTCAATTTCATCCGCTACCTGCCGGTGACCTCCTTCGTGCCTCTGTTCATTCTCTGGATCGGCATCGGCATCGAGCAGCGCATCGCGGTCATCTTCTTCGGCACCTTCTTCCAGCAGCTGGTGATGATCTCCGACTGCGCGCGCGGCGTCTCCAGGGACCTGGTCAACGCCTCCTACACATTGGGCACCAAGCGCAGCGAAGCGGTGTGGCATGTCATCTTCCCCGCAGCACTTCCCTCGATCCTCGACACGCTTCGCGTCACCATGGGCTGGGCCTGGACATATCTGGTCGTGGCGGAACTCGTCGCGGCGTCGAGCGGTCTCGGCTATATCAGCCTCAAGGCGATGCGCGGCTTCCAGGTCGACGTGATCTTCATGGCGATCGCCGCGATCGGGCTTCTCGGCCTGATCACCGACACGGCGTTCCGTATTCTCCGGGCAAGGGTCGCGCCATGGGCACCTTGATTATGAACGGATCCTCGCAAACCGCAGCCGGATCAAGGGTAGCAATGACCGAAACCATCAAGGCGAACAATTTGGACGGCACGGCCTCCGCCAATGTCGATGCGCGCCCCGCCGGCACCACGATGGCCATCGAGGACGTGACACTGCGCTACGGCGACGCCAACGGCGTGCTGGCGCTGGACGATGTGTCGCTGAAGGTGGCCAGGAACGAATTCTGCGTCATTGTCGGTCCTTCGGGATGCGGCAAATCCAGCCTGCTCTACCTTGCGGCCGGCCTCAACGACGCGACCTCGGGCACCATCAAGGTCGACGGCAGGGAAGTGATCGAACCCGGCCCCGACAGGGGCATGGTGTTCCAGAGCTACACCTTGTTTCCCTGGCTCACGGTGCGCGCCAACATCGAGTACGGGCCGAAGCGCAAGGGGCTGCCCGCGGAGCAGCGCAAGCAGATCGTCGACCAGTATCTCAACGAGGTCGGCCTGGCGCCTTTCGCGGACCATTACCCCGCCCAGCTTTCCGGCGGCATGAAGCAGCGCGTGGCGATCGCACGCGCCCTCGCCAACGACCCGGCCGTCCTGTTGATGGACGAGCCGTTCGGCGCGCTCGACAGCCAGACGCGCGGCACCATGCAGAAGCTGCTCCTGCGCGTCTGGGAGCGGCAGCAGAAGACGGTGCTCTTCGTCACCCACGATATCGACGAGGCGCTGGTGCTCGGCGACCGCGTGCTGGTGATGACGGCCCGGCCCGGCAAGATCAAGGCTGAGATCAAGGTCGACATCCCGCGGCCGCGCTCGATGGACGTGATCCTCGAACCCGACTTCATCGCGCTCAAGCGCCGCATCCTCGGCCTTTTGCACGACGAGATCGACGAGGATCACTAATGCATGTCGCCCAAAAGTGCGCAGCGGTTTTGGGGGAACGACATGAATAAACAGGCACGCAAGCGCTGGCGCGCTTCAAAAGCAGATCCTACCTTTGGCCGCCATGCGTCGAGCCGAGGATCATCTCCGAAGCCTTCTGCCCGATCATCATGCTTGGCGCGTTCGTGTTGCCGCCGATCAGCTTCGGCATGACCGAGGCATCCGCGACCCGAAGCCCGTCCACGCCGCGCACCTTCAGCGTCGCCGGATCGACGACGGCCATCGTGTCGGTTCCCATCTTGCAGGTTCCCACGGGGTGATAGACGGTCAATGCCTCGGCGCGCAGATAGGCGAGGATCTCGTCGTCGCTGCGGACATCCTTGCCCGGCAGCATCTCCTTGCCGCGCACCGCGTCGAACGCGGACGAGGCAAAGATCCGGCGCGCGATCTTGATGCCTTCGACCAGCACCATGGCGTCGTCTTCATGCGTGAAAAAGCGGTGATCGATGAGGACGTCCCGCTGAGCATTGTCGCGTGACAATTTGAGCTCGCCGACGCTTTTCGGCCGAAGCACGCAGGTGTGGATGGCGTAACCATGGCCGTATTCGATCAGCCTGCCGCGATGGCTGCGGTAGCCCGGCACGAAGTGGAACTGGATGTCGGGAAGGCCGTTCGCGTACCTGGTCTTGGCGAAGCCGCCGGCCTCCACATAGTTGGTGGTGAGCATGCCCTTGCGACGCGCGAGATACTGGAAGGGCGCCGCCGCCATGCGCGGCAGGTTGGCAAACGACAGGCCGAGCGTCCTGGTGCTCCTGGAGCGCACCGTGATCATGCCGTCGACATGGTCCTGCAGGTTCTTGCCGACGCCGGGCAGGTCGAGGACCGGCGTGATGCCGATCTGCCGAAGCTCAGCCGCCGGCCCGATGCCGGAGGCCATCAGGATCCTGGGCGAGTTGATGGCGCCAGCCGAGAGCACGATTTCGCGGCCGGCCGAGAGCGTCTTCAACTGGCCTTCATGCCGCACGCGCATTCCCGTGGCGCGACCCTCGGCGATGACGAGGTCGATCACCTCGCATTCGCTGAGCAGCGTCAGGTTCCTGCGATCGAGCACGGGGCGCATGAAGGCGCTGAAGCTGCTGAAGCGCTGCCCCCGATCCTGCGTAACGTTGTAGATGCCGAGGCCGAACTGGCTCCCGGCATTGAAGTCGGTGTTGGCGGGCAGGCCGGCATCTTTCCCGGCCCTGACGAACATTCCGGAAAGCTCGTTCGGATCGCGCGGATTGTCGACCAGCAACTCGCCGCCGGTGCCATGATAGCGCGGGTCTTGGCCGAGCAGATTGCGCTCCAGCTTCCTGAACACGGGCAGCACGTCGCTGTAGGCCCAGCCGGCGCAGCCGAGCCCGGCCCACTCGTCGTAATCCTCGGCAGCGCCGCGAATATAGACCATCGAGTTGATCGAGCTCGATCCGCCGAGCGCCTTGCCGCGGTTGACCGGAATCCTGCGGTTGTTGAGCTCAGGCTGCGGCACGCCGACGAAGCAATAGTCGTAGTTCGGGTTGCCGTAGAGCGAGAGGATGCCCGCCGGCACTTTGACGCGCAGGCTGTTGTCGCTGCCGCCGGCCTCGATAAGGCAAACCCTGACGGACGGATCGGCGCTCAGCCGATTGGCGACCACGCAACCGGCCGAGCCGGCGCCGACGATGATGTAGTCAAATTCCGCCGTTTCCATCCAGCCCCCAAGACGCGGTTTCAAGCCGCGGGTTCTTCCCAGACCGGTTTGCCGCCGACGATCGTTTTCAGCACTTTGATGTCCGCGATCTTGTCCGGTTCGATCCGCAGCGGATCATCGGAAAGGACGATGAAGTCGGCGAGCTTTCCCGCCGCCAAACTGCCTTCGTCATTCTCCCGGTGGCCGGCAAAGGCCGCCCCCAACGTATAGGCATGAAGCGCCTGCGCGACGGTGATCTTTTGCTCCGGAACCCAACCACCTTCCGGCTGATGGTCCCGGCTTTGACGCAGCACCGCATTGCGAATGCCGATGAGCGGATTGAGGTCGACGATCGGCCAATCGGTTCCGAACGCGACGGCGCCGCCGGCCTCGAGGATGGAGCGAACAGGAAAGGCGCGTGGCAGGGATACGGAGCCGGCACGCACTTCCCAAAGCCCTTCCATCCCCAGCCACTGGTCTCGCGGATAGATCATGGCGGGCTGGAAGCTCGCTATCGCCCCTGTCTCGGCAAAACGCTCGATGTCGCGCGCGGTGGGTATTTCGCAATGCTCTACCCTTGGCCGGCGCTGCCGCGAGCGTTCCCCGTCCGCGGCATAGGCGTCGAGGGCCATTTCGATGGCGCCCGTCCCGATCGCGTGTGTCCAGACCTGAAAGCCTTCCCGCTGCGCGCGGCTGACCGCCGCGTTGTAGGCCGCCGCCTCCCATAGGCAAGTTCCGGTTTCCTTCGGTTTGTCGGCATAGCCCTGGGGCATGAAGCCGGTGTGGGATTCCAGCACGCCGTCCAGGAAGAATTTGATGACGCGTCCGTCGAGAAAGTCAGGGTCGAGCTCGTTCCGCCATCCGGATACGCGCGCAATCACCTCGTCGAGGTTCGACTCCGGATTGACGATGCTCGAAAGCGTGAACCGCAGGCTCAGCCCTTCGTTCGCGCATATCTCCGCCAGTAAGGGGACGGCCTCGTCATCCATCCCCGCGCTCTGCACTCGCGACAATCCCAGACGGTTCGCTTCCCTGATGGCGGAGAGCAGCGCCGCTCCCAGATCCGACTGCGACGATTGGGGAAGCAGCGTTTCAAACTTGGACCACGCTTTCTCCTTCAGCCATCCGGTCGGCTCGCCGCTCGCATCCCTTACGATCTCGCCACCTTCTGGATCGGGTGTGTTGCGTGTGATGCCGGCAAGTTCCAGCGCCTTGCTGTTCACCCAGGCCGCGTGCGCCATGCCGGAGCGGAAGAAAACCGGGCGATCGGCAACGACTCGATCGAGAAGCGATTTGTGGAAGCCGCCTTCGGGGAGATCGGGGTAGCCGTAACTGAATTCGCTGCCCACGATCCAGGCGCGGTCGGTATGGGCCTGCGAATAGGCCTTCAACCGGGCAAGGACGTCGCCGAACGTCTTTGCCTCGCGCAACCGCACTTCATCGAGGTATTTGCTCCCCCAGGCAAAATGGACATGGGAGTCGATGAAGGCAGGCATGGCGAACCGGCCTTCAAGATCGACGATTTCGGCATTTGCGGAGGCTTGCGACCTGACGAAGGACCAGGAACCGACAGCCGCGATGCGGTCGTCGCGAACCAGCATCGCCTCCGCATCGGGATTCGCCGCATCGACCGTGTAGAGCGCGCCGTTCGCGTAAAGGGTCTCCTGCGCCATTTCACTCTCAGCGGTCGTCGCTCTCATGTGGGTGATGAGGGCAAGGAACCATCAAATCCGAGGTGGAAGAATTACTTTTTCCGGTACCCGTGCTTAGGGTTTGCCTAAGTCTTCCCGATGTTCGCAGGGGTCTCGTGGACGTTGATGACGGGAAATCCGAGCGCTCTGCGCGATACCGCGTCAGCGTTTAGGGATAAGCTAAGCACTGACACATGAAATCATAATTTCCGCTCCTGAGGCTCGCCGGTAAAGCAAATCGGACCTCCATCACAGCGGCGAAAGCCCTATCGAGAGAGACGTGGATATGTCGGTTGAGAAGGTAGACACGCTTGTCGTCGGCGGCGGCCAGGCCGGGGTGGCCATGAGCGAGCACCTGACCAAATGCGGCGTGCCGCATCTGGTCCTCGAAAGAGGCCGGATCGCCGAGCGCTGGCGCTCGCAGCGCTGGGACTCCCTGGTTGCCAATGGGCCGGCCTGGCATGACCGGTTCCCGGGCATGGAGTTTCCCGTAACGGGTCCGGATGGTTTTCCCTCCAAGGAAGAGGTCGCCGACTATTTCGTCGCCTACGCGAAGCAGATCAACGCGCCGATCCGCTGCGGCGTGGAGGTCAAGCTTGTGCAGAGGAATGTCGGGCGGCCCGGATTCCGCGTCGAGACGTCGGACGGCGTGATCGAAGCCAACAGCGTGGTCGCCGCTACGGGACCTTTCCAGGTCCCCGTCATCCCGCCTCTCGTTCCCGCGGATAGCGGCATCCTGCAAATCCACTCCAGCGCGTACCGCAACCCGGCGCAGTTGCCGCAAGGCGCGGTGCTGGTGGTTGGAGCCGGCTCGTCGGGCGTGCAGATCGCCGACGAGCTCCTGCGCGCCGGCAGGCGCGTCTACCTCTCGGTCGGCCCGCACGACCGTCCGCCGCGGGCCTATCGCGGGCGCGACTTCTGCTGGTGGCTGGGCGTGCTCGGCAAATGGGACGCCGAAACGCCGGGGCCGGGCACCGAACACGTCACGATCGCGGTCAGCGGCGCGCGCGGCGGCGAAACGATCGATTTCCGCCATCTGGCCGCGCAAGGACTTACGCTCGTCGGCATGACCAAGACCTATAAGGACGGCGTGATGAGCTTCGCGCCAGACCTTGCCAGGAACATCGCCCGCGGCGATGCCAGCCTGATGTCCCTGCTTGACGAAGCCGACGCCTATGTCGCTCGCAACGGTCTCGACCTCCCCGAAGAACCTGCCGCCCGCCGGATCGATCCGGACCCGGAATGCGTGACCAATCCGATCCTCGATCTCGATCTGGCCGGAGCCGGGATAGCGACGATCATCTGGGCGACGGGCTTTGCCGTGGATTACAGCTGGCTGAAGGTCGATGCCTTCGACGAGAAGGGCCGGCCAAGGCACCATCGCGGCGTCTCGACCGAGCCGGGGATCTATTTCCTGGGCATGCCCTGGCAGTCGCGAAGGGGGTCGAGCTTCATCTGGGGCGTCTGGCACGATGCCAAGCATGTGGCGGACCGCATTTCGACGCAGCGCAAATATCTGGCCTACCACGCCGCCGCGAAGCGCGAGGCCGTGGACGCCTGACCCAAGCTGCGAGCCCGCCCCTCATGGAGACCAAGATGGCGCATACGCGAATTCGCAAATTCAACACCAAGGAAACCTATCCCGAGCAGAAGCTCGACAACGATCTCTGCCAGGCAGTCGTCACGCGCGGCGGCCGCACCGTCTATCTGCGCGGCCAGTGCCCGCAGGATCTCGACACGGCCAAGAACATCGACAGCCACGATCCGGCCGAGCAGACGCATAAGGTCATGCAGAACATCAGGCAGCTCATCGAGGAATGCGGCGGCACGATGGAGCATCTGGTGAAGGTGGTGGTCTACATCACCGATGTCCGCCATCGCGAGGCCGTCTACCGGACGATGGGCGAATACATCAAAGGGGTCTATCCGGTTTCGACCGGCCTGGTCGTATCGGCCCTGGCGCGGCCGGAATGGCTGGTCGAGATCGACGGCACCGCCGTCATCCCGGACTGAGCGCCATGACCTTCTCCATCGTCGCGCGGTGCCGGCGCACGGGCATGTTCGGGGTGGCGGTGTCCTCGTCGTCCCCCGCTGTCGCGGCCCGCTGCGCCTATGCGCAGGCCGGTGTCGGCGCGGTCGCCAGCCAGAACGTCACCGACCCGACGCTCGGGGTCCGGGCGCTGGAGCTGATGGCGCGCGGCGCCTCCGCCGCCGAGGCCGTAGCGATCCTGAAGCGCACGGCCGCCTTCGGCGAATACCGGCAGGTCCTGGCGGTCGACGCGGCCGGCGGCAGCGCGATCCATTCGGGGCCGAAAGCGCTCGGCATCTGGGCCGAGGCACGCGGCGAGGACGTCGCCTGCGGCGGCAACCTGCTTGCCAATGACAAGGTTCCGCAAGCCATGGTCGACGCCTTTCTCGCTTCCGAGGGTCACATCGGCGACCGGCTGATCGCCACGATGCGCGCCGCGCTTCAGGCCGGCGGGGAAGCGGGGCCGGTCCGCTCCGCCGGCATGAAGCTGGTGCGCGATGTGGCATGGCCCGTCGCCGACCTGCGTTGCGACTGGACCGAGGACTGTCCGATCGAGCAACTGGCTGCGCTGTGGGAGATCTACAAGCCTCAGCTCGATGCCTATGTGACCCGCGCCCTCAACCCGTCCGACGCGCCGAGCTATGGCGTTCCCGGTGACGAGTAGCCCCGGCAGTCTGGAGCCAGCATGAGCGAACTCAGCCACAAGGATTGGATCGGCAAGGCGTCCGCGATCCGTTTCCGGGACAAGGCGTTCATCGACGGCAAGGCAGTGCCCGCGCGCTCCGGCCGTACCTTCGCCAGCATCAATCCCGCCACGGGAGTGACGCTCGCCGAGGTCGCTTCCTGCGGGGAAGAGGACATCGATCTTGCCGTCGCCGCGGCCCGGCGCAGTTTCGAAGCCGGCGTCTGGTCGCGAACGAACCCCCAGCGCCGCAAGGAGGTCCTGCTGCGGCTGGCACAGCTGCTGCGCGAGAACCTGCAGGAACTGGCGCTGCTGGAATCGCTGGACATGGGCAAGCTGGTCAAGGACGCCGCCACCATCGACGTGCCGAGCTCGGCGGCGATCTTCCAGTGGTACGCCGAGGCGATCGACAAGGTCTATGACGAGGTGGCGCCGACGGGCCAGGGCGATCTCGCTCTTGTGCGGCGCGAGCCGCTCGGGGTGGTGGGCGCCGTGGTGCCGTGGAATTTCCCGCTCGACATGGCGACCTGGAAATGCGCGCCCGCTTTGGCGGCGGGCAATTCGGTGGTGCTAAAGCCGGCCGAGCAATCGCCTTTCTCGGCGCTCAGGCTGGCGGAGCTCGCCATGGAGGCGGGCCTGCCCGCCGGCGTGCTCAATGTGGCACCGGGCCTCGGCGAGACGGCAGGCCAGGCGCTCGGCCGCCATATGGATGTCGATTGCCTCGCCTTCACCGGCTCCACCGCCGTCGGCAAGATGTTCCTGCAATATTCCGGCCAGTCGAACATGAAGCAGGTCTGGCTGGAGACCGGCGGCAAGAGCCCCAATCTGGTGTTCGCGGATTGCGAAGACCTCGACGCGGCGGCCGACATGGCCGCCTTCGGCATCTTCTTCAACCAGGGTCAGGTGTGCTCGGCCAATTCCCGGCTTCTGGTGGAGCGCGGCGTCAAGGACGCACTGATCGAGAAACTGGCGGAGCGCGCTGCCGCGACCCAGCCCGGCGATCCTCTCGATCCGGCGTCCAGGATGGGTGCGATGGTGGACGCGCGGCACGCCGCGAACGTCATGCGTTTCATCGATGGCGGCAGGAAGTCCGCCCGGCTGGTGGCCGGAGGCGGCCAGGTCGCGGTCGATGGACGCGGCAGCTTCGTGCAGCCCACGATCTTCGACAATGTCACGCCCGACGATCCACTGGCCCGCGACGAGATATTCGGTCCGGTGCTGTCGGTCATCGCCTTCGACAGCGAGGACGAGGCGCTTCGAATTGCCAACGACAGCATTTACGGCCTGGCGGCGTCGCTGTGGACCGACAGCCTGTCGCGCGCCCATCGTGTCGCCGAGCGACTGCGCGTCGGCACGGTTTCCGTGAACACCGTCGATGCACTGAGCCCGATGACGCCCTTCGGCGGCTTCAAGCAGTCCGGCTTCGGTCGCGACCTGTCGCTGCACGCGCTCGACAAATACACCGCGCTCAAGACCACCTGGATCAAGTACCGAGGAGCGGCCGCGACTTGATTGCAGCGACCAAACGGGCATCATAGAAGCCCATGCCGCTCCGTTTCACGCTCAGACAGCTCGAATATTTCGTCGCCGTTGGCGAAGCCGGCTCGATCGCCAAGGCGGCCGAGCAGGTGAACGTCTCGCCGCCCTCGATCTCGGCGTCGATCGCCCAGCTCGAGGCGGAGTTCGGCGTCCAGCTCTTCGTGCGCAAGCATTCGCATGCGCTGGCGCTGACGGCGGGCGGCCGCCTGTTCCTCAAGGAGGCCGCGCGCCTGCTCAACGATGCCGACGCGCTGCACGACATCGCCGGCGATATCGCCGAAAAGGTGCGCGGACCGCTGGCGGTCGGCTGCCTGCTCACTTTCGCGCAGATCGTGCTGCCGGCGCTGCGCAGAAAGTTCGAGGACGCCTATCCGGATGTGCGCGTCCGCCAGTTCGAGCGCAATCAGGGCCAGTTGTTCGAGATGCTGCAGCGTGGCGAAATAGACGCAGCACTCACCTACGATCTCGAATTGTCGCAGGACATGACCTTCGAGCCGCTGATGCAACTGCCGGCCTATGTGATGCTGCCGGCAGCGCATCGCCTTGCGGGGAGGGCGGGCATCACGCCGCAGGAACTGGTCGACGAGCCGATGGTGCTGCTCGACCTGCCCTACAGCCGAGAATACTTCCTCTCGGCGTTCCAGGGCCTGCGGCCCAAAATCGCCGAGCGCACAGGCGACATCGCCGTGATGCGTTCGATGGTCGCCAACGGCTTCGGCTACGGCATCGCCAACATGCGGCCGCTCAACGCCATGTCGCCGGACGGCAAATTGCTGGTCTTCGTGCCGCTGCTGGGCGACCTCAGGCCGCTCACCATGGGAATTGCGCTGCCCAACGCCGAGCATCGCACGCTGACGGTGCAGGCCTTCATCGACCACTGTCGGCGCTTCGTGGTCGAACAAGGCGTCTTCGGTACCGAACGTATCGTCAAGTGAGGAAGATCACGGCCAGCCGTCTGCGAGCCGCGACAGCAGCCTCTCCAGCATCTCGTCGCAACGCCGCAGTTGTTCGACGCTGACATATTCGTCCGGCTTGTGCCCTTGCGCCATGGAGCCCGGGCCGCAGACGACGGCCGGCGTGCCGAGATCGCGGCTGAACAGTCCGCCTTCCGTGCCGAACGCGACTTTCATGGTGCTGTTGGCGCCGGTCAGCGATTTGACGAAGGCGACGGCTTCCGAGGCGGACGGCGTGTCGAGGCCCGGATAGGTGTTGGTGATCTCGATTTCGATCGCGGCTTCGGGTGCGATCGAGGCCGCGTCGGCGGCGATGCGCGCCGCGGCAGTGCGAAGCCTGTCGAGAATGACGTCGGCATCGTCGGCCGCGACGTTGCGGATCTCGAAATCGACCTCGCAAAGGTTGGGCACGATGTTGAGCGCCACGCCGGCGTTGATCTTGCCGACATGGACGGTCGTGTAGGGAATGTCGTAGTCGCCGTCGCGGGCGCCGTCGCGGGCAAGCCGGTCCTGTTCGTCGCGCAGGGCGCGCACGAAATCGCAGCCGAGATGGATGGCGTTGAGCGCCAGAGGAGCGAGCGCCGAATGGCCCTCCCGTCCCCTGCAGATGGCCCGCGCGGCAAGCTTGCCCTTGTGCCCCGTCGCCACCTGCATGTTGGTCGGCTCGCCGACGATGCACAGCAGCGGCCGCTGGGGCGCCGCGCCCAGCATTTCGATCAGATCGCGCACGCCGAGGCAGCCGACCTCCTCGTCGTAGGAAAGCGCCAGATGCAAGGGCGTGCCCAGCCCCATCTTCGAGGCCTTGAGGCAGGCCGCGAGCGCCGAGGCCACGAAACCCTTCATGTCCGCCGCGCCGCGCCCGTAAAGCTTGCCGTCGCGCTCCGTCATTTCGAATGGCGGCAATGTCCAGTTCTGGCCGTCGACGGGAACGACGTCGGTGTGACCGGACAGCATGATGCCGGGCCTGTCGGTAGGTCCGATGGTGGCAAAGAGATTGGCCTTGTGGCCGCCGGTGCTGGGGATGATCCGGCAGGCAACGCCGTTCGCTTCGAGAAGCTCCGACGCATAGCCGATGAGGTCGAGGTTGGAGTCGCGGCTCACCGTCGGGAAGGCGATCAGCCGTTCGAGAATTCCGATGCTGTCCATTCTTTGTGTGGTCCCGTTGCCGCAACCTTCGTCTACATCGCGGCGCGGCGGTCCTGAAGTCGCTTTTGGCTCAGCCCCGGTTCATCGCAGGCTAATCCCCGGATGTGCGATTAGGCGCGTCCTAATCCGCGCAGAAGAATTCCGTAGTTTTCCCGCGCCGGCGCCAACTTATGAGTAATCTCGGCGGATCGGCAGGACCGAACCGGCATGAAGGAAGCTATTATGCGCGACCCACGCTATGACATTCTGTTCGAGCCGATGAAGATCGGTCCGGTGACCGCCAAGAACCGCTTCTATCAGGTTCCGCATTGCAATGGCGGCGGCTACCGCGATCCGTCGGCCGCCGCCGAGATGCGCCGCATGAAGTCGGAAGGCGGATGGGGCGTCATCTTCACCGAGCAGACGGAGATGCACCATACCTCCGAGATTACGCCTTTCATCGAGCTCAGGCTGTGGGACGATGCCGACATTCCGGCCTTGGCCAAGATGGCCAAGGCCATGCACCAATATGGCGCGCTGGCCGGCATCCAGCTCGCCTATTCCGGCATCAACGGCCCGAACCTCTACACCAAGGAGGTTCCGCGCGGGCCGTCGGCGCTGCCGATCCGCACCTTCACCAACGATCCGGTGCAGGCGCGCGCCATGGACAGACAGGATATCCGCGACCTGCGCCGCTGGCACCGCAACGCCTTCAAGCGCGCAAGGCAGGCGGGCTTCGATCTGGTGTGCCTCTACGGGGCGCACGGCTTCGGCATCATCCAGCATTTCCTGTCGACCGCCACGAACCAGCGCAGCGACGAATATGGCGGCTCGCTGGAGAACCGTTCGCGGCTGATGCGCGAACTGATCGAGGAAGGGCGCGACGCGATCGGCGATACTTGCGGCCTGACTCTCAGACTGTCGCTGGACGAGATGATCGGCGAGCTTGGCTTCGCCAATTCGGAAGTCCGCGACATGATCGAGATGCATGCCGACCTGCCCGATTTGTGGGACCTCGCCCACGGCGCCTGGGAGGATTGCTCGGGGCCGTCGCGCTTCAAGGAAGAGGCGGCGCAGGAAAGCCTCGTGTCCGGCATCAAGAAGCTGACCTCGAAGCCGGTCGTCGGCGTCGGCCGCTTCACCTCTCCGGACGTGATGGTCAGGATGATCAAGTCCGGCACGCTCGATTTCATCGGCTGCGCGCGCCCGTCTATCGCCGATCCCTTCCTGCCGAGGAAGGTCGAGGAGGGACGCATCGAGGACATCCGCGAATGCATCGGCTGCAACATCTGCATCACCGGCGACATGACGATGTCGATCTCGCGCTGCACGCAGAACCCGAC
>RXJA01000384.1 GCA_003963455.1 Hyphomicrobiales bacterium | reverse complement strand
TGGGGGGTGCAACCGGCTGCGTCTTTGGCGGCGGCAGGGGTAGACTTTACCTCGACATCATCATCGCCATGGTTCCGCACCGCCTCGAGTTTGATTCGGACGTAGCGCTGCGGCACGTCATATCTCAGGCTCGCGCGCATGGAATTCCGGTCCATCGCGACATCGAAATGGTGGCTGTGCTCGCCGCCACATGGGCTTTGGCGGCAGCTGTCATCGCATTTGCGATTCACTTGACACGGTGACACTGCCCAACTGCGATGCCTCCTGCATCCAGGCATCGGCCTTCCGTCCATCCAACGTTCGAGTACTTGTTGCCTTGCTTCGCGCGGCCGCCGTCCAAAGCTGCTTCTATAAATTGTCGGAATGGCAGCATTAGGTCAATAAATTTTCCTCATTCGACCCCCGGCGATACGTTTGATGCTCCTAGACAATCGGAGCATTGAAATGACGGACGATATGCTGCACGTGATGAAATGGCACAATGGCGAAAAGGAATACTCGCCCTTTTCCGATGCCGAGATGAAACGCCGCCAGGATGACGCGCGCAAGTGGATGGCGCAACACGATGTCGATGCCGCCCTATTCACGTCATATCACTGCATCAACTATTACTCTGGCTGGCTCTACTGCTACTTCGGCCGCAAATACGGCATGGTCATCGACCATGACAAGGCGACCACCATTTCGGCAGGCATCGATGGCGGTCAGCCCTGGCGCCGCAGTTCCGGTGACAACCTTACGTACACCGACTGGCGCCGCGACAATTTCTACCGCGCGGTACGGCAACTGACCGCCGGAGCCAGGCGTATCGGAATCGAGTTCGATCATGTGTCGCTCGATTTCCGCAGGCAGCTTGAAGAAGCCTTGCCGGCGGTGGAGTTCGTGGATGTCGGCCAGCCATCCATGTGGATGCGCACGATCAAGTCGGCGGAGGAGCAGAAGCTTATCCGCGAAGGCGCTCGCATTTGCGACATCGGCGGCGCCGCTTGCGTGGCGGCGGTCAAGGCCGGCGTGCCGGAGCACGAAGTTGCAATTGCCACCACCAACGCGATGATCCGCGAAATTGCCAAGGCGCATCCTTTCGTCGAGCTGATGGACACATGGACCTGGTTCCAGTCCGGTATCAATACCGACGGTGCGCACAATCCGGTCACCAATCGCGTCGTTCAGTCGGGCGACATTCTCTCGCTCAACACGTTCCCGATGATCTTCGGGTATTACACCGCACTGGAGCGCACGCTGTTCTGCGACCACGTCGATGATGCCAGCTTGGACATCTGGGAAAAGAACGTGGCGGTTCACCGCCGCGGCCTGGAACTGATCAAGCCTGGCGCACGGTGCAAGGACATCGCCGTCGAGCTCAACGACATGTACCGGCAATGGGATCTGCTTAAGTACCGCTCGTTCGGATACGGCCATTCCTTCGGCGTGCTGTGTCACTACTACGGCCGCGAAGCCGGCGTGGAATTGCGTGAAGACATCGACACCGAGCTCAAGCCCGGGATGGTCGTGTCCATGGAGCCAATGGTGATGCTGCCCGAGGGCGCGCCGGGTGCCGGCGGCTATCGCGAGCACGACATACTGATCATCGAGGAAGGCGGAGCTGAGAACATCACCGGCTTCCCGTTTGGCCCCGAGCACAACATCGTCAGGAATTGAGATGGCCCCGTATCTTCCTTTCGATTGCCCGACCAGGATAAAGGACCGGAACGGCTGTTCCGCGTCCTATGTCATGCCGATGTTCGGATTGATCAAGGAAACGGCCGGGTGGATTGTCCGGTGCCTTCGAGCGCAGTTTCGCCCGATCGCGCCGGATTCCGCCGACAATGAAAGGCGATGGGAACCGCCGCCGTATCATTTTTGAAGACGCTCGCCTTCGTCGAAGTCAGGAGAGCCGCAGGATATCGCGGCCCTCCTGGCGTTTTGGGATCACGCATTTAGGCGCTTCAGAATTCCGTTTTCAGCGCGTCGACGATTCCGGACACGCAGACATCCAGAAGAATCTCGCCTTTTTCCTTCGAAGCGTCTTTCGGCGAAGAGAGGGTGCCGCTCTTGGGTGTCCACTCCGGCTTTGGCGGATAGACGTCATAGGGCGGAAAGCTTGCCGGCAAGTGGTCGACGGCGCGCTTCAGGTCGACCATGTGCGGATACAGCGCGAGCATGAGCGACGTTTCGAGGACGCCGCCATGCTCGATGTCCCAACCGGCGAAGCCGTTCGGGTAGAGCCTGGCAATCGTAGCTTTGTCGACGAAATCCCAATAGGAAAGGACGACGATCTTCATGTCGCCGATGCCGCCCCAGCGCAGCTCGCGCAAGGCCAAGTCGATGCCCTCTACGATGAACCAGGAGTTCTCGAAGTGGCCGTTGACGAGACAAATCTTGCGCGCGCCGTGACGGGCGAATTCCTTGATCACATCACGTAGCGCCGAAACCAGCGTGGCGCCGTCGAGACTGGTCGTGCCGGGCAGATGGTTGCCGCCGCCCGACTTCTGATGCGACTTATAGCCATAGGTGAAAGGGGGAGCGACGAGCCCCCCGACCGCGCCAGCCACTCGCCGCGAGAATTCAACGGGCAGCAACACGTCCACGTGCATCGGCATGTGGCAGCCG
>RXJA01000443.1 GCA_003963455.1 Hyphomicrobiales bacterium | reverse complement strand
GGCGATCGAGGTCGTCGCCTCATTGGTCAGCGGATGGCCGTTGATGACGTCGTGGCTCATCAACTCCTGGTCGAGCACCACCTTGACCTTCCCGTCCGTGTCGTTGATCAGGCCGAACACCGTGACCGCCCCGGGGATGACGCCGAGCAGTTCCATCAGCATCTCGGGCCTGCCGAAGGACACCCGGCTGGCGGCGCCGATGAGGTGATGGATCTGCTTCAGGTCGACCACGGCCTCCTCGCCGACGGTGACGAGGAAATAATTGTCCTTCTTGTCCTTGAGGAACAGGTTCTTGGTATGGCCGCCGGGAATCTCGCCGCGCAGGGCCTGCGAATCGGCGACCGTGAACAGCGGCGGATGCCGCACCGTCGAGACGGCGATGCCGAGATCGGCAAGAAATTCATTAAGCTCGGCTTCGGTCTTCGGCATCGGTCCTCGCATCGTCCGGCAGGGTCATGCCGTTTACGGCCAACGATGCCGCCGGGGCAAGGCCGCCGGAGCAATTCCGGGAAAGAGCGCGGCGGTTTTCCGTTGGGAGTTGCAGGCGAAC
Organism: Hyphomicrobiales bacterium; assembly: GCA_003963455.1. GTDB lineage: Bacteria > Pseudomonadota > Alphaproteobacteria > Rhizobiales > Rhizobiaceae > Mesorhizobium. The sequence goes on along the minus strand of RXJA01000443.1, from coordinate 2,057 downwards.
AAGAGCGCAAGTTCACAAGGTGCATGGCGGATTTCCGCGCGGACTTGCGATCGGCTCCGTTTCGGGCCATCCCATCCCATGCCTCCGACGCGAAGTTCGCCGCCGGAAGAACCAGCTCCAAAAAGACCGTCATTTCCCTGTTGCAATCGCCGCGCTCTTCGGCCATATAGGCGCGGCTTGCGGCCCAAGGCCGCGCGAGCGGGTGTAGCTCAGGGGTAGAGCACAACCTTGCCAAGGTTGGGGTCGGGCGTTCGAATCGCCTCACCCGCTCCAGTTTCCCTCAAGGGATCAAGCAAACGAAAAGCCGCGGACCACCGCGGCTTTTTCGCGTCTGGGCTGGCGCTCCTCCCCAAAGTACCTACCCCAACCGCGCCCGCGTCGTCCTCGGCGTCGCCAGCAGGAGGCTCGTCTCGCTGCCCGTTATGCCGGGGATCAGGCGTATCCGCCGCAACACCGCGTCGAAATCGGTGAGCGAAGCGGTGCCGAGCTCGACCACCAGGTCCCAACGGCCGTTGGTGGTATGAATGGTCGAAACCTCGGGAAAGCCGCCGAGCGCCCTGATGACGCGGTCGGCGGCGTGGCCCTCGATCTCGATCGTCATCATGCCGCGTATCTTCTGATCGACCGCGTCGGCGCGCAGCACCACCGTGTAGCCGATGATCTCGCCGGATTTTTCCAGGCGCTCCATGCGCGACCGTACCGTGGCGCGCGACACGCCGAGATCGACGGCGAGGTCGGACACGCTGCGCCGCGCATCATGCCTCAACAACGTCACCAGTTTCTCGTCGAGAGCGTCCATGCCTGTCCATTTCGGTCAAACGAGCTGCGCAATATGATAAATCAATCTTCTCGAAATGCCAATTTTAGCTGTTCAAACCGCCAGCGGCTGATGATCCAATCCAGCCAATCAATCGCGAGGGCGGAAGAAAATCATGCGCTGCAGGATCGTCGGCGCGCCGGTGCAGGACGGCGCGGGCAGAATGGGATGCGAAATGGGGCCGAGCGCGCTGCGCACGGCAGGACTGGCCTCCATGCTGGCCGAGCTTGGCCATGAGGTCGAGGACTGGGGCGCGGTCGAGAAGGCCGTGGCGCGGCCGGTGATCCACGGCAACCTGGCGCTGAAGGCGCTGCCGGAGATCTCCGCCTGGACGGCCGCGATCGCCGAGACCGCCTACGCGGCTTCGCGGGACGCCATGCCGATCTTCCTCGGCGGCGACCATTCGATCTCGGCCGGCACGGTCTCCGGCGTGGCGCGCCGCGCCGTCGAGCGCCGCCGGCCGCTCTTCGTGCTGTGGCTCGACGCGCATCCCGATTTCCATACGCTCGACACCACCACCAGCGGCAATCTGCACGGCGTGCCGCTCGCCTATGCCAGCGGGCAGCCGGGTTTTCAGGGTTATTTCCCGGATCTGCCGCAAGCCGTCGACCCGGCCCGCATCTGTGCCATCGGCCTGCGCAGCGTCGATCCGGCCGAGCGCCGCGCGCTCGCCCAGGCGGGCGTGACGGTGCACGACATGCGCGCCATCGACGAGCACGGCATCGCGCCCTTGCTGCGCGCCTTCCTGGCCCGCGTCGAGAAGGAGAACGGCTTGCTTCATGTCAGCTTCGACGTCGATTTCCTCGACCCGTCGATCGCGCCGGCCGTCGGCACCACCGTGCCCGGCGGCGCCACTTTCCGCGAGGCGCATCTGGTGATGGAGATGCTGTCCGACTCAGGCCTGGTCACGAGCCTCGACCTGGTCGAATTGAACCCGTTCCTCGACGAGCGCGGCCGCACCGCCACCCTGATGGTCGACCTCACCGCCAGCCTGATGGGCCGCCGCATTATGGACCGCCCGACCCGCAGCCACTCCGGAAGCCTCTGATCATGACCCAGCCGTCCCGCCTTGCTATCGTCCCCTTCGTCAGCGTCGACCGCATGATGAAGCTGGTGCTCGCCATCGGCGTCGAGCGCTTCCTGACCGAGCTCGCCGCCTATATCGAGGAGGATTTCCGCCGCTGGGAGCTGTTCGACAAGACGCCGCGCATCGCCTCGCACAGCCATGACGGCGTCATCG
>RXJA01000028.1 GCA_003963455.1 Hyphomicrobiales bacterium | reverse complement strand
ACTGATTTGGGGAACCCGCGCTGGCACGGCTGGCGCGGGTTTTTCTTATGCCTGATCAAACCAAGATGGTGACGCACCAAATGGGTGCTGTCCGCCCGAACGAAGAGAGTTTCGCCGTGAACGCCACCGCTGGAAATCTTGAAGCCCTGGAAGCTTCGTTGCTCGCCGAAATCGCGGCGGCCTCGGATGAGGCCGCGATCGAGGCGGTGCGCGTCTCGGCGCTGGGCAAGAAGGGCTCGGTCTCCGAAATGCTGAAGACGCTGGGCGCGATGAGCGCCGAGGAGCGGCAGGTGAAGGGCCCGGCGATCAACGGCCTGAAGAACCGCGTTACCGAGGCGCTCACCCAGCGCAAGGCGGAGCTGAAGGACGTGGCGATCGCCGCGCGGCTCGCCGCCGAGAAGGTCGATGTCACGCTGCCTGTGCGCCAGTCGCCGGCCGAGCGTGGCCGCATCCATCCGATCAGCCAGGTGATCGACGAGATCGCCGCGATCTTCGGTGATCTCGGCTTTTCGATCGCCGAAGGTCCGGATATCGAGACCGACCATTACAATTTCACCGCGCTCAACTTCCCCGAGGGACATCCGGCGCGCGAGATGCACGACACCTTCTTCTTCCAGCCGGACGAGAAGGGCGAGCGCAAGCTTTTGCGCACGCACACCTCGCCCGTGCAGATCCGCACCATGGAGCGGCAGAAGCCGCCGATCCGCATCGTCATTCCCGGCAAGACCTACCGGCAGGATTCCGACGCCACGCACTCGCCCATGTTCCATCAGGTCGAAGGGCTGGTGATCGACAAGACGGCGAACATCGCCAACATGAAGTGGGTGCTGGAGGAGTTCTGCAAGGCCTTCTTCGAGGTGCCGTCGGTCAAGATGCGCTTCCGACCGTCCTTCTTCCCGTTCACCGAGCCCAGCCTCGAGGTCGACATCCAGTGCGACCGCTCGCGTCCAGGCGAAGTGCGCTTCGGCGAAGGCTCCGACTGGATGGAGATCCTCGGCTGCGGCATGGTGCATCCCAACGTGCTGCGCTATGGCGGGCTCGATCCCGACGAATATCAGGGCTTTGCCTGGGGCATGGGCATCGACCGCATCGCCATGCTGAAATATGGCATGCCGGACCTGCGCGCCTTCTTCGACGCCGATGTGCGCTGGCTGTCGCATTACGGTTTCCGGCCGCTCGACCTGCCGACATTGTTCGGGGGGCTGTCTGCATGACGGCGCCCCACACCGGCGGCTGCCGCTGCGGCGCGGTGCGGTTCGAGGCCTCGGCCGAACCGCACCACATCAGCTATTGCCATTGCGGCGATTGCCGGCGCGCCAGCGGCGCGCCGGTGTCAGCCTTTGTCGGCTTCATGGCCGACCAGGTCGCGCTCAATGGCAAATCGCTGAAAAGCTACCGCAACGGCCCGGTGGAGCGCTCGTTCTGCGGCATCTGCGGCTCGCCGATCGCCTATGTCGACCAGCGGCTCGACACCAAGATCTATTTCATGCTCGGCGCCATGGACATGCCAGCCTATTTCAAGCCGATGCAGCATGCCTATGTGCGAGAGCAACTGCCCTTCCTGCACATGCCGGACGACCTGCCCAGACATCTGAAGACCAGCGTGCCCCGCCCCAACCAAACGCCGGACGGGCAAGGACCAAACGGAACACAGTCATGAAATTCACCCTCTCCTGGCTCAAGGACCATCTCGAGACCGACGCCTCGCTTGCCGAGATCGTCGAGCGGCTGACCGCGATCGGCCTCGAAGTCGAACATGTCGACGACAAGGCGGGGCTGAAACCCTTCGTCATCGCCAAGGTGCTGACGGCGGTGCAGCATCCCGACGCCGACCGGCTGCGCGTGCTGACCGTCGACACAGGCAACGGCAAGCCGCCGGTGCAGGTGGTGTGCGGCGCGCCCAACGCCCGCGCGGGCCTGATCGGCGCCTTCGCCGCGCCCGGCACCTATATTCCGGGCATCGACGTGACGCTCTCGGTCGGCAAGATCCGCGGCGTCGAAAGCCACGGCATGATGTGCTCGGAGCGGGAGCTTCAGATCTCCGACGAGCATAACGGCATCATCGACCTGCCGCAGGATGCGCCGGTCGGCACCAGCTTCGCGGCCTACGCGCATCTGGACGATCCGGTCATCGAGATCAACCTGACGCCGAACCGCCCTGACGCGACCAGCGTGTACGGCATCGCGCGCGACCTCGCGGCGAGCGGGCTCGGACGGCTGAAGACCCCGGCGATCGAGGCCATTCCCGGCAAAGGCGAGACGCCGGTGAAAGTCACGATCGAGGCGCCGGAACTGTGCCCCGGCTTCGCGCTCAGGCTGGTGAAGGGCGTCAGGAACGGCCCATCGCCGAAATGGCTGCAGCAGCGGCTGATCGCCATCGGATTGCGTCCCATCAGCGCGCTGGTCGACATCACCAACTATGTCACCTTCGATCGCGGCCGGCCGCTGCACGTCTTCGATGCGAAGAAGGTCGCCGGCAACCTCGTGGTGCGCCGCGCCCGGGATGGCGAGACGGTGCTGGCGCTCGATGGCCGCGAATACACGCTGACGGCGGAGATGTGCGTGATCGCCGACGACAATGGCGTCGAATCGATCGCCGGCATCATGGGCGGCGAGCATTCGGGCTGCGACGAGA